>JAZUFY010000182.1:0-23383 GCA_045640925.1 Bacteroidales bacterium | reverse complement strand
GGGCACCCTGCTGCGTCAGCGTTTGGGCATCACTACCGACACCGTCATGACCAACAAGAACAGCACAGGTCTCTCGCTCTATCGTCCCCTTTCGCCCAGCGCAAGAGCCATGCTGCAGAAGAATGGTGAGGATTTCTACATTACCTTCACCCAACGTGTGGCCGATGGACGCCACAAGAGCCGCGAATATATCGACAGCATCGCCCGAGGCCGTGTGTGGACAGGATTGCAAGCCAAAGAGATTGGATTGGTTGACACCCTCGGCGGCATGTCGCTGGCCTTGCAAATCGCTGCCGAAAAGGCTGGTGTTGATTTGGCAAAATGCTCCATAGTGAACTACCCCACCAAGAAAGATTTTTGGAGCCAATTGATCGAACTGAGCGGCAAACAGAAGGACGAAGAGGAGCTTCGTGCCCGCCTCAACACCCTCGTGCCTTTCTACAACGACCTTGAAAAATGGGCAACCATGGAGCCCGTCCAGGCGCGTCTGCCTTTTGCTTTATCAATCGACTAAATGATTCTAAAATAAATGATTGTCTGTATTGCCGAAAAGCCCTCTGTGGGAAGAGATATTGCCAGAATACTCGGTGCTAACGTAAGCCATGACGGATATATGGAGGGCAACGGGTACCAAGTGACATGGACTTTCGGACACCTCTGCACCCTCAAGGAGCCTCACGACTACACCCCTTATTGGAAGTCGTGGACTTTGGCCGACCTGCCCATGATGCCTGCCCCTTTCGGCATAAAACTTATAGACAACCAAGGATATACAAAACAATTCAACACCATCCAGCGTCTGATGCAGGCAGCCGATATGATCATCAACTGCGGCGATGCCGGCCAAGAGGGCGAACTGATTCAGCGCTGGGTGATGCAGAAGGCTCAGCCCCACTGCCCCGTGCAACGGTTGTGGATCAACTCCATGACCGACGAGGCCATCCGTGAAGGCTTCGCCAACCTCAAACCGCAGGAGGAATACCACTCGCTTTACGAGGCTGGACTTTGTCGCGCTATCGGCGATTGGCTCTTGGGCATGAATGCCACAAGGCTCTACACCCTCAAATATAGGCAGATGCCCAAGCAGGTGCTCTCCATAGGTCGTGTGCAGACCCCCACGTTGGCGATGATTGTGAACCGACAGTTGGAGATTCAAAATTTCACACCCGAGCAATACTGGGTTCTCGCCACCGTTTACCGCGACACTCTCTTCACCCTCAAACAATCAGAAAAAGAGGAGGAAGAAGAGAGCACCACCGACAGCAAGGGTCGCCGAACTTCGGAGGAAGAGGTTCGCAAAGATTTTGAGAAAATCAAGGACAAGGACTTTGAAGTAACCAATGTCACTCAAAAAAACGGCACCGAAGCCCCTCCTCGACTCTTCGACCTCACCAGTCTTCAGGTGGAATGCAACAAAAAATATTCCTTTTCTGCCGAAGAGACCCTCCGCTACATCCAAAGCCTGTACGAGAAGAAATTCACCACCTACCCCCGCGTAGATACCACCTTCCTCAGCGACGACATCTACCCCAAATGTCCCACCATTCTTCAAGGTTTGGCACCCTACGTCTCACTTATCCAGCCCCTTATGGGCACCAAATTGAAGAAAAGCAAAAAGGTGTTCGACTCCTCGAAAGTGACCGACCACCATGCCATCATCCCCACGGGCATGAACCCCTCCAACGGCGACCTCTCTTTGAACGAGAAGAAGGTGTTCGACCTTATCGCACGTCGTTTCATCGCGGTGTTCTACCCCGACTGCAAGTTCTCCACCACCACCGTGCTCGGCAAAGTGGAAACCGACGAGGAGAACGGCAAGAAAGGCAAGTTGGAATTTAAAGCCACTGGCAAACAAATTCTTGAGCAAGGCTGGCGCGATGTTTTCGCTTGGGGTCATGCCGCCAAAGAATCCACCAACGACGAAGAGGGCAAGAAAGAGGATGAAGAAAAGGTTCTGCCCAACTTCACCAAAGGCGAACGTGGCCCTCATACCCCATCGCTCACCGAAAAATGGACTCAGCCACCCAAGCCATACACCGAAGCCTCGCTGCTCCGAGCCATGGAAACGGCTGGCAAAACCGTCAACGACGATGAGTTGCGCGACGCTTTGAAGGAAAACGGCATAGGCCGTCCCTCCACCCGTGCCGCTATCATCGAGACTCTCTTCAAACGCAACTATATCCGCAAAGAGCGCAAATCAATCTTTGCCACAGAGACAGGCATCGACCTTATCGGCATCATCCACGAGGAGTTGCTGAAAAGTGCCGAGCTCACCGGCCAGTGGGAGAAAAAATTGCGCGAGATCGAACACCACCAATATGATGCCAAACAATTTGTCAACGAGTTGAAACAGATGGTTTGGCAGATTGTCCAAGAGGTGCGGAGCGACACCAGCAACCGTCGTGTTTCGGCTGCCCCTATGCCCGAGGTACCCAAAGCCAAAACCAAGCGCACAAAGAGCGAAACAGTAAATCAAAATTAATCATCAATCAAAGAAATGCGTTACTTTATCCACCTGGCATACAACGGCACCAATTACTGCGGATGGCAGACCCAGCCCGAACTGCCCACCGTGCAGCTCACCCTCGAGCAGGCGCTCTCCACCTTGCTGCGCCAACCTATCGCCATCGTGGGATGTGGCCGCACTGACACGGGTGTCCACGCAAGCGACTTCTACGCCCATTTCACCACCGAATCTGCGATAGATAGTTGCGAACAACTGACTTTCAAACTCAATAGTTTCCTGCCTGCCGACATTGCCATCTTCAACATTTTTTCCGTCAAGGACAATGCTCATGCCCGTTTCGACGCTACCGCCCGAACCTACCAATACCATGTCAGCGACCGCAGACTTCCTTTCAAACAAGGCCTTTACAGCCGCATCTACTTCCACCCCGACCTCGACGTGATGAACCAAGCCGCAAAGGTGCTGATGGAGTATGAGGACTTTACCAGTTTCGCCAAACTCCACACCCAGGTAAAGACCAACATCTGTCACCTCACCGAGGCCCACTGGGACGAGGTCGACGACGAGTGGGTTTTCACCATCCGCAGCAATCGTTTCCTTCGCAACATGGTGCGTTCCGTCACGGGCACCCTGCTCGATGTGGGTCGTGGCAAACTCAGCCTCGACGGACTTCGCAATATCATCGAACGCAAAGACCGCTGTGCCGCAGGTGTCTCCATGCCTCCGCAAGGACTCTTCCTCATGAACGTAGAATACGATTTTGAAAAATTAGTGATCTGTGATCAATAAACTGTGATCTGGCAATACAATAGCCAACCTTAATAATTTTCAATTTTCAATTAAAAAAGACGGCCCCGCCTCAATAATTTTCAATTCTCAATTAACATGAAATACACCGAAGTAACCATCCAACTCAACCCCATAGACCCTTTCCGCGACCTCCTCGTCGATGCTCTCGGCAATGAAGGCCCCTACGATAGTTTTGTCGAGACCCCCGACGGCCTCAAAGCCTACGTCCCGAGCGAACAATATGATGCCGCATGGCTCCAATCACAGATTGCCGACCTCGAATCGCTCGCACACATCACTTACGCTGTGGCCGAGATGCCCGACAAAAACTGGAACGAAGAGTGGGAAAAGCAGCACCAGCCCGTCCTCGTGGAAGCCGACAACGGAGCCAAGATATGGGTCCGTGCCCCTTTCCACGAGCATCGTGACGATGTGGATCACGAAATCGAAATAGAGCCCAAGATGTCCTTCGGAACGGCCCACCATCAAACCACCTACATGATGCTCTCCTATCTGGCCGAAATCGATATGCAGGGCCTGCGTGTGCTCGATATGGGTTGCGGAACTGCTGTGCTTGCCATCTTGGCCAAAAAACGCGGCGCCTCCTACGTCGAAGCCATCGATATCGACGAATGGGCCTACAACAACGCTTTGGAAAACGCCCAACGCAACAATGTCGAACTCAACATTCTCATCGGCGATGCATCCCTGCTCACCTCCAACAAACATTTCGACCTCGTTATAGCCAACATCAATCGCAACATCCTCCTCAACGACATGGCTGCCTACGCCTCCGTTCTCACCCCTGGAGGCACACTCCTCCTCAGCGGCTTCTACGAGAGCGACATCCCTGTGCTCCAACAACATGCCGCCACCCTCGGTCTCACCCTAACTCAAACCAAAACCCGCCACACCTGGGCAGCACTAAGGCTACAAAAATAAAGGAAATGTCCGAAAATTTTCGAAAATATTTTTTATGGACATTCACGGATATTGTGCTTCGCATCCCTTCGGGACTCCCATTCGGTCGCGACCACGCTTCGATAGTTCTCGGACATTGACGTTGAGACCACAGCACCAACATAATAGTGCCTCCGTTGTGCGCCCGTTGCTGAACCGCTGTAGGGTGACGACTGGATGACGACTGGATGGCCATAGCATCGCTCCCATAAGCGATGCTATAGCGACACCATGAACACCCTATAGCGACCATAGATAGTTCGACGGACGGGGGCACCACGAAGGCATCAATAGCCAACAACTATTGAAACAACGAATTACACGAATGAATATACATTGTTTGTGATATTCTATGTGTCCCAATTTATTTTTCAAACATTTTATTGTGCGAAAAGTCAACACATTCAATGGTAAACAGAAAAAAATTCGTATCTTTGTATTTTCATATTTTTACAGCAATTATTAATATTAATCTTATTTACAGATTATTAGATGAAATTCATTGAGACAAACAACATCAAAGGCGACATTTTTGGCGGCGTAACTGCTGGCATTGTCGCACTTCCCCTCGCATTGGCATTCGGTATTCAGGCTTTTGGCGGCATCAACGACCCCTCCGCCGCTTCGGCTGGCGCTCTGGCAGGTCTTGTCGGTGCAACCATGCTCGGTTTCTTCGCTGCCCTCTTCGGCGGCACTCACAGCCAAATCAGCGGCCCTACAGGTCCCATGACCGTGGTGGCAGCCACCCTCATCAGCGGTGCCTGGGCCAGTTCGCAAGACAACATCTCCTCCGTGCTCATCAGCATGGCTCTGGCAGGTCTCTTCTGCGGTCTCTTCCAAATTCTCTTCGGCATCATCAAGTTGGGCAAATACATCCGCTATATCCCCTACCCTGTCCTTTCCGGCTTCATGAGCGGTATCGGTGTCATCATCATCCTGCAGCAGCTCTACCCCCTCGTCGGACTCAAAGGCTCTGGCAGCATGATCGACCTCCTTATGGGCATCCCCGACGCTGTTGCTCAAGGCATCTCCATCAAAGCCCTCCTGCTCGGCCTCGGCACCATACTCATCATCCTATACTTCCCCAAACTCACCAACAAGGTGCCCGCAACACTTGTGGCCCTTATCGTTATGACCGTCATCTCGCTCTTCTGCAAACTCGACGGCAAACTCATCATCGGCGACATCCCCTCCGGCCTTCCCATGCCCTTCTTCGCAAAAGCAGGCATCGAACTCGGCGGCATCGACTGGCTCACCGTCCTCAAAGCATCCCTCATCCCCGGCCTCACTCTTGCAGGCCTCGGCTCTATCGACACGCTCCTCACCTCCGTGGTGGCCGACAATATCACCAAGACCAAACACAACCCCAACAAAGAACTTATCGGCCAAGGCATCGGCAATGCCATTGCGGGCCTTTTCTGCGGTCTTCCAGGTGCTGGTGCCACCATGCGTACCGTTGTCAACGTGAAGAGTGGCGGACGCACACAAATCAGCGGCATGGTGCACGCCATCCTGCTCCTCGCCATACTCCTCGGCTTGGGCAGCTTGGTCCAATACGTACCCCTCTCTGTTCTCGCCGGCATCCTCATCACCGTCGGCTGGGGCATCATCGACTTCAAAGGCTTCAAAGACCTCTTCAAGATTCCGAAGGCCGACGCCGTGGTGCTCATCGTGGTCTTCCTCGTCACCGTGTTTGTCGACCTCCTCACCGCCGTGGGTATCGGCATGGTCATCGCCTGTGTGCTGTTCATGAAACGTGCCAGCGACCTCGTTGAGGGCGGCTACAGCTCCTCCACCATGACATCTGCCGACCTCCACAAAGGCCTCCCCGACCCCGGTCAGGCCAATTTCGACAAAACCCTCCCCTGGAACGACGAAGGCGGCATCCCCGACGAGATGCGCCAACACATATACATCCAACGACTCAACGGCCCCATCTTCTTCGGCACCATCAACAAATTCAAAGAAGTGATGGAAGATGTCCCCAACGACGCCAAAGTGGTCATCATCCGCATGAAACTTGTCAGCTTCATGGATCAGTCGGGCCTCTACGCCATGGAGACCGCCATCAAAGACCTCCAAGCGCGCAACATACTGGTGCTCATGACCATCATCCAGCCTCAGCCCATGTATATGCTCCGCACCCTCAACGTCATCCCCTCCGTCGTCCCCGAAAACCACACCTTCAAAACATTCGAAGAATGCACCAAATTCTTGCAAGAGTTAAGAATTAAGAGTTAAGAGTTAAGAACTTACCCCTTATCCGAAACTCATTCCGACAAAAAACAGCATCTCCCTAAGCCCAGAACTACCATGGAAAAAGGTCCTGTCTATTTGAAGAGCAAGAAACTGGCCGTAGCCATTATTCGATTGGCCGACAAACTACTCGAAGAACGGCAACACAACCTATCAACTCAGATACTTCGCTCAGGGACAAGCATCGGTGCAAATATCAGAGAAGGCTATCGGGCACAAAGCACTCCCGACTTCATCAGCAAAATGAACATCGCATTGAAAGAAGCCGAAGAAACCGCATACTGGTTAGAGATTGCCTTCGAAGCCGAAAAAATCGACCAAAAAGTATTTGATGCTTACTACAATGCAACCGACGAAATCATAAAAATGTTAGTGTCAATAATCAATACATCGAAAAATAAAACAAACAATTAATATTAATCACGAGCTAAGTGTTGAGAGAACGCCAAAACCTCATACAAAGGAACAACCCTCTTAACTCTTAACTCTTAACTCTTAACTAAAATGGGTCGCGCATTTGAATATCGCAAAGCAAGAAAACTGAAACGTTGGGGTCACATGGCCCGCACATTCACCAAGATTGGTAAGGAAATCACCCTGGCCGTCCTCGCCGGCGGTCCCGATCCTTCCAGCAACCTCCGTCTCCGCCTGCTCATAGCCACAGCCAAGAACGAGAGCATGCCCAAAGACAACGTCGAACGTGCCATCAAAAGAGCCACCGACAAAGACACCTCCGCCTACAAAGAGGTCGTCTACGACGGCAAAGGCCCTCACGGCATAGCCATCGTCGTCGAAACCGCCACCGACAACCCCACCCGCACCGTGGCCAACCTCCGTGCCGCCTTCGTGCGTGGCAAAGGCGAACTCGGCACCATGGGCATGAACGACTTCCTCTTCGAGCGCAAATGCTCCTTCGTAGTCGCCTACAAAGAAGGCGTCGACATGGACGAACTCGAACTCGAGCTTATCGACTGCGACATCGACGAGGTGTTCCGCGACGAAGACGAAATCATGATTTACGCCGATTTTAAGAACTACGGTCCCATCTCCAAATACCTTGAGGAGCACGACTACGAGATCAAGTCCTTCAAATTCGAGCGCATCCCCCTCACCATGCGCGAACTCACCGAAGAAGAACAAGAAGACGTCAACGGACTCCTCGAGCGCCTCGAAAACGACGACGACGTAGTCAACGTCTTCCACAATATGGCATAAAGCAAAGTTAAGAATTAAGAGTTAAGAGTTAAGAACGTCACCCTGGCTCTAAAGGGCCAAACTCATAATAAATAGGATGTCCCTAATTCAAAAAAGGATGACTTCATTCTACGCTCTTGACTCTTAATCCATTCACGTTATTTAAAATGGGAGAAAGACTCCTATAAAGAGCAAACACGCCTAACTCCTCACTATAAGGAAAGGAATGTCCCTCTTAACTTCTATCCAAGCCACTCAGAAAAAGGAACGTCCTTCTTAACTCTTAATTCTTAACTCTTAACTAAAACAATGTTCTACTACTACCTTCTCGTCATCAGCATTGTTGCTGCCATCACCTTTGCAATCGATAAGAGGCGCGCTCGCAAACAACTTCGCCGAGTGCCAGAGAACGTCCTGCATGCGATGGAGCTGTTAGGCGGCGTCTTCATCATCATTCCCATGATGTACCTCATCCGCCACAAAAACCGCAAGAAATCCTACTTCCTCATCACCTATCTCATCCTCGTAGTGTGGATTGTCGCGCTATACTTCTTCCTCGCCTCATTGCTCCAACATAATCTGTAAAGCAGCCCCGCTCTCTAATGGTTCTAACCCTCAATGGCACCAGCTCCAAAATCGGGAATTCAAAATTAAAAACGGCTCCCGCCCTAATTCTCAATTCTCAATTCTCAATTTTCAATTCCCAATTAAAATGCTCTACTACCTCCTCATCATCAGCCTCGTGGCCGTCATACTCTTCGTCTTCGACAAGAACGCGGCCAAACACCAGCGTAGGCGCATACCCGAGAACGTGCTACACGCAGCCGAGCTCCTCGGCGGAGTCTTCGTCATCATCCCCATGATGTACCTCATCCGCCACAAAAACCGCAAAGCCCCCTACTTCCTGGTCACCTACCTCATCCTCGCAGCATGGCTCGTAGCCCTCTACTTCATCTTCCAAATACCCTTCCTCGCACACTAATTATGCAACATAGCGCCAAACAAAGGTGTGAGCAGTCCAAGACTCTCACACCTTTTTCAACACCATAACATCTATACATATCAACCAATTAGCACAATTTTCACCCCAAAAAACACATACATGGCACAACAACGAGCCAAAAATGAGAAAAAAACGCCCTCTCCGACACAATTTTGCAAGACGCATCGCCAACAACGACACAATAATACACAATTATAAACAAATGTATATCAATAATATAAATAATAAAATTACAAATATCTGCAAATAAATTTTGTCATATCAAGAAAAACTCGTATCTTTGCACCCGAAATAAACAAAGAACTGCCGCATTCGTCTAGTGGTCCAGGACAACTGCCTCTCACGCAGTAGATCATCAGTTCGACTCTGATATGCGGTACAAGGAGACCTCAAGAAGGTCTCTTTTTTTATAATATTAGCTCTTCTGCTACAGACATTTGCTATCTGCCAAAGTTTGTTCATTGCATTTATTGCCGAGATAGATAATATACATATCATTGAAAAAAAATTGTGCGAAAGGGCTTCTATGTCAATATTTTTTCGTACCTTTGCAAAGTATTAGAAAACACCTTTTATTAATTTGTTATACATATTTTTATGAGAGCCAAATTATTATTGTTTATTTCCTGCTTTGCTTTGCTGGCTACGGCCTGCACAAAGGAGGGGGATTTCGATGAATTGAACCATCCTATCGAGATCCGAGGAAATTTTGACCCCCATTATGGATTTCCCATCGCAAAAATGTCGGCCAATGTGGAGGACCTTCTCGGTTTGGTGCACACCAGTGAGAACATCGCGGTGTATATTGACGAGAATGACGTTGTGGCTTTCCGCTACAGCGACACCCTCAACAACACTTTCAGCAATACCGATTTTTCATCGAAAGGAATGAAAAACGCAAAAGTTGTTGAGCAGCCCAAGGGTGTCATCGACACCATTTTTCTGGAGCCTAAGGTGTTGAGTGGAAAGACCAAATTCGACCTTTTCAATCGTCTGGCACAGTACGGCACCGACTCGGTAGAATGCAAAGGCCTGTTTGTGAACCTCACCGCCATATTGGAATCGTATGTCTCCGACCCTGTGCTGGCTCTCATCGACCACGGCGTGGTGGTATATTTTGACTCACTACATGTAAAGATTCTCGGCAAAGACGGTGCTCCCTACGAGGTGCCACTGCCTTCGTCGCTGGAAAGAATCAACGTCACCGAATTGGTGGGTGGCGACACTATCAAGATTCTTGACGAAAGGGATGTGAGCGACATCATCAACAGAAAGCCTGTCGCGGTGGACTACTGCGTGCGTCTGAATATGGCACTCACGGAAGAGCTGCTGACCACTGCCCCTCTGTTTATCAAAGACTCGTTGAAGATTGACAGCATCTCGACATCGCTTATCGTCGATGTGGACTTCCCCTTGCAGTTCAGCTGCCGCCAGGTGAAATATACCGACACAATGTCATTGGACCTCACCCAGATGGACACCTTGCTGGACAAGATTGACAAATACTTGACTTTCAAAGATACGGGCAGCTACTTGTCCATTCATACCGATAACCACATGCCGCTGACCTTCTCGATGGATATAGCCTGTCTTGACCAATACGGCGCCCCGCTGCTTACCCATCTATTGGGCAGCAACAACATCATCAAGGGGGCTCCGCTTAAGCCTCACTCAACCATCGCCGGCAGTTTCCAGTCGTCAGGCAGCACACCTTCCGACATCGTGCTGCCCATCACTCCCGCCCTGCTCAAGCACCTCCGCAACACGAAAGCACTCCAAATCAGTTATGAGCTGTCAACTTCGACAGAAGGTGCTGGGGTGCCTCGCCCGCCAGTGGTGATACACAAGGCCGACAAACTGGATTTGAGCCTGTTCCTTTCCATTGCCCCCCATGTCCATTTCACTTATTCACTTGATTCAAACGACAACGACAAATAGCCATGAAAAAGACAGTATTATTTTTATCCACGATGCTTTTGCTGGCTTTGTCTGGCATGACCGTATCGGCACAATCTTTGAACGAGAACGCATTGTTGTATCATTCGCTCCGTTCTCCTATTTCGACCCAACTGAACCCCGCTCTGTTCCCCAACCAATCGAGATGGTATGTCACTCTGCCACACTTTGAGGTGGGGTTCGGCTTGCCGATAAGTTACAAAGACCTCGGTTTGGAGTACGATGCGGCAAGAGATGTCACCGTATTGGACCTCAACCACCTGCTTGATATGCTGGAGCAAAACGGCAACAATATCAGCATATCCTCCAATATCGAGCTATTGGGGTTTGGATTCAAGGTGGCCGACAAGCTGCATTTTTTTGCCAGCACAGGCTTGCGTGTCAGCTCCAATATCAACGTTCCTTTTAACGATTTGAAACTTTTGACCGAAGGCAACTCGGGCGAGAACCACACGCTGGCTATCGGTGATGCCAAGGTTTTTGATGCCCAGACCTATCTGCATGTTTCGGCAGGTGCGGCGTATGACTTCAGCGTCATACCCCTCACCGTTGGCGCCCGTGCCAACTTGTTGATAGGTGCGGAAATTGTAAGTGCCGAAAATTTGACCATCAACCTCACAACAGCTGCCGACAACAGCAGCCTCACGGCCACATCGGATTATCTGATGCGTATGGCAGGTTTGGCCTACCTGAAGGAGCAGAGCGAAGACGCACAAAATCCGTTCAGTTTTGACTACACCCTCGGGATGCCAAGTAATCTCGGTTTCACCTTCGACCTCGGCGCGAAATACTCGTTCAAAGGTTTCGACTTCAGTTTCAGCCTCTTGGATGTCGGCCCTGGTATCCATTGGAAAGACAACCCCATGATATTGACCCCCAAGAACAAAGACGCCTCAATTACTTTTGACGGTTTGGAGCTGTCATCGATAATCTCGGGTGGTGAAATAGACACCTCGTTCATCAGCAATCTCAGAGACAGTCTATTCAATATGATTGACTACGAGTCGGAAACTGGCGATTTCTGGTATGGCGTACCCACACGCATCTATTTGGGCGCCTCTTACACGCTGTTTGACCTGATTCGTGTTGGCTACCTATTCCACGGCGAATGGAGCAAAGGTGTGTTCTACGGCAACAACAACTTCCGCTGCAACAACACATTGTCGGCCCATCTCAGCCTGTTTGACTGGTTCGAGGTGTCGTTAGCCAACTCGCTCACCTTTGACGGTGGGAAGTCAAGCTTCTTCAACCCTGGAATCTCCGCAAGTTTGAACTTAGGCAAAGTATTCCAACTGTATGCCGGTGTCGACTATGTGTCGAGCCTGTATGCAACCGATATAAAATCCGCACGATTCTTTTTCGGTGCCAGCCTTGTAGGATTCGCACCGAAGAAACTGAAATTATGAGCAATATAGTAGCTATAGTAGGACGCCCCAATGTGGGCAAATCGACACTTTTCAACCGTCTTACCGCGAGCCGCAAGGCCATCGTGGATGTCACCGCTGGTGTCACCCGTGACCGCCAATACGGCAAATCGGACTGGAACGGCAAGAAATTCTCCATCATCGACACCGGCGGCTATGTCATGGGCGGCGACGATGAATTTGAAGTTGAAATACGCAAACAGGTGCAATTGGCCATCGATGAGGCCGACACCATATTGTTTCTCGTTGATGCCCGTGAAGGCCTCACCCCTATGGACAAAGATGTGGCCGCACTGTTGCGCAGATGCACCAAGAAGGTCATACTGGTGGCCAACAAGGTGGACAACGCCAAAGAGATGGACGGTCTGTCGGAGTTTTACGCTCTCGGATTGGGTGATCCCTACCCCATTGCTGGTATCAGCGGAAGCGGCACAGGCGACCTGTTGGACGTGGTGGTTGAAGATTTTGACGAAGGCGAAGAAGACCCGACCGACGACCTGCCCCGCATAGCCGTGGTAGGTCGCCCGAATGTGGGCAAGAGTTCGTTTATCAACATGATTACCGGACAGGACCGCAATATCGTCACCCCTATCGCCGGCACCACTCGAGACAGCATCTATACGCATTACAATATGTTCGGCTTCGATTTCAACTTTGTGGATACCGCAGGATTGCGCAAGAAGTCGAAAGTGAGCGAAGATTTGGAGTTCTACTCGGTGATGCGCAGTGTGCGCTCGATAGAGAACAGCGACGTGTGCATACTGATGATTGATGCCAGCCAAGGACTGGAGCAACAAGATTTGAACATCTTCTCGCTGGTGCAACGCAACAACAAAGGTGTGGTCATCGTGGTGAACAAATGGGACCTCATTGAAAAGGAGAACAACACACACAAGCAGTTTGAAGAACAGATTCGCAGCCGTATCTCGCCTTTTGAAGATGTGCCAATCATTTTCACCAGCGTCATCAACAAGCAGCGCATCTTCAAGGTGTTGGAGACCGCCAAGCAGGTGTACGAAGCCCGTTGCCGCCGCATTTCGACCAGCGAACTCAACGACCAGTTGCTGCCTATTGTCAAAGAGCAGAATCCCCCACCTTCGGTGAAAGGCAAATGGATTAAAATCAAATATATCACACAACTCCCCACCCCTTATCCCCAGTTTGTGTTCTTCTGCAATCTGCCCCAATACATCCGCGACCCGTACAGACGCTTTGTCGAAAACCGTATTCGCGAGATGTGGGATTTTCACGGGGTGCCGATCTCCATCTATTTCAGAGAAAAATAGGTTTAACTGATTATTTAAATATAATGAAAAGAGATTGTGTTGCAGGCCACACTACTTTGACTACAAAACTATTTGTACTCGTATTAACAACGACATTGTTTTTCTCGGGATGCCACCGTGTGCATGAGAAAGTGGTGCAGAGCTACCCCGACGGCACACCAATGCTGGTGTATCTGTATAAGGGCAGCGAGAAGAACCCCACCCGCGTGGGCGAACGTATGTTCTACAACGACGGAACGTTGCAGTTTGAGAAGAAATTCTCGGGCAAGCCCGAGCAACCCGACGGCATCTGGAACTATTATTTCGACAATGGTCAGCTCTTTGCCTCAGGCGATTTTTCCCACAACCATGAATACGGATCCAACTGGCAGTTCTTCAACCGTAATGGAGGCGCTTACTATGATGCCAAACTTGACTCGGTATATGTCAATGACATGGGCATGTTCGGCACACCCAGCACCGTGGTGTTTTGCTCGGGTGCGAACCAGGACGTGATTCAGTTTTTCAGCAACTTCACCGTGCGTAGCACCGAAAGACTCACCAATGGCGTCCGCAACGGACACATCATCTTCTACTATCCCGGAGGAAAGATGCAGACAGAAGCCAATTTTGTAAACGGCGTGGAAGAAGGCGAACATATCGTATACCACGAAAACGGTGTGCCTTACTATCGTGGAATGTATAGTGAAGGCAAACGTGTGGGCATCTGGGAATTCTATGATGAAGATGGAGAACTGGTTGAGACAAAAGAATTCTAATGTTTTTGCCATAAAAGCGAAAAAACAACTCATCAATTAAGAAACAACCAAATTGGACGTTCAACTCGATAACCCGATATACAATATTGTTGGAGCCACCGCCGACCGCCTGGGACTTAAAGCTTACGCAGTAGGAGGTGTGGTGCGCGACTATTTTTTACAAAGGCCGTGCACCGATATTGACATCGTCTGTTTGGGCAACGGAATTGAGTTGGCCAAAGCTTCCGCCGAGGCCGTCAACCCCAATATCGAGGTTGCCGTGTTCAAGAATTTCGGCACAGCCTCGTTCCATTACCACCATAATGGAGAGTTGTGGCAGATTGAATTTGTGGGGGCTCGAAAAGAGAGCTATCGTCGCGACAGCCGCAAACCCATAGTGGAAAACGGGACTTTGGAGGACGACCAGAACAGGCGCGACTTCACCATCAACGCGATGGCGGTATCGCTCAATGCCGATAGTTTCGGACAGTTGTTAGACCCATTTGGCGGAATAAGAGACCTCGACGAAGGACTACTTCGCACCCCATTAGACCCCGACATTACCTTCAGCGACGACCCTCTGCGCATGATGCGCGCCATACGTTTTGCCTCTCAACTGGGATTCCGCATCCAAGACGACACCTTTGAAGCCATCTGTCGCAATGCCGAACGTATCAGCATTGTCTCAGCCGAACGTATAACAACAGAGCTAAACAAGATTGTCCTCTCACCCACCCCGTCGCTTGGTTTCAAACTATTGCAGAAATCGGGACTGATGCAGATTATCTTTCCAGAATTCAGCGCTCTAAAAGGCGTGGACATTGTGGGCACACGTGGGCACAAAGACAACTTTTACCACACGTTGGAGGTACTCGACCATGTTGCCAGCAAGAGCGGCGACCTGTGGCTTCGGTGGGCAGCCATATTGCACGACATCGGTAAACCTGCCACCAAGCGTTTTGACGAGAAACTCGGATGGACATTTCACGGGCATGAAGTACGAGGCAGCAAGATGGTGAAAAAGATTTTCAGTCATCTGAGATTGCCACTCGATGCCAAGATGAAATATGTGGAAAAACTTGTATTGCTGCACCTCCGCCCCATCATATTGGCAGAAGACGAGGTAACCGACTCGGCTGTGAGGCGATTGCTGTTTGACGCAGGTGACGATATTGACGACCTAATGACGTTGTGCGAAGCCGATATCACCAGCAAAAATGAGGAAAAGGTACGCAGATTTTTGAGGAATTTCCAACTGGTCCGTCAAAAACTTGTAGAGTTGGAAGAGAAAGACCGTATCCGCAATTTTCAACCCCCAGTGAGCGGAGAGGATATTATGAACACCTTCGGTCTGTCGCCCTGCCACGAGATTGGAATCATAAAAGATGCCATCAAAGATGCCATACTTGACGGAATTATCCCCAACGAACGTGAAGCAGCTTGGAAGATGATGTTGGAAAAAGGTGCCGAAATTGGGCTGCAACCGAAAGAGCAAAAATGAAGAAACTGGTTGTAGTCGTCGGTCCCACAGCCTCTGGGAAAACCACCCGTGCCATAGCATTGGCAAAAGAGTATGGCACAGATATTATTTCATGCGACTCTCGACAGTTTTATTCCGAACTTAATATCGGCGTGGCTCGGCCTTCGAAAGAAGAATTGGACGAAGCTCAACATCATTTTATTGCCTGTAGGTCGGTCAACGATCCCTTCAATGTCTTCACTTACGAACAAGAGGCATTATCCTGTTTGAACAAACTCTTTGAAACCCACGATATTGTAGTAGCCGTTGGGGGCAGTGGGCTGTATATTGATGCCTTGTGTAATGGTGTCGCTGTTCTACCCGACCCTTCGCCCGAACTGAGAAATGAGTTGCAGGACAAACTGCGGAACGAGGGTGTGGAGAGTTTACGGAGCATGTTGAAAGTATTGGATCCCGAATACTACAATCAGGTTGATTTGGCCAATGGGGTGCGTATTCAAAGGGCTTTGGAGGTGTGTCTCACAGCAGGAAAACCCTATAGCCAAATGATTCAGCAGCCTCGGAGCACTCGTCCGTTTGAAATAGAAAAAGTGCTTATCACTCGGGAAAGAGAGGAGTTAAGAAAACGTATTAATCAACGAGTTGACATGATGATAGATCAAGGATTGGAAGAAGAAGCACGACAATTGTTTCCGCTTCGACACCTCAACACCCTCAACACGGTAGGTTATAAAGAGTTTTTCGCCGTGTGGGGAAAAGGAGATAATAGCCCCTTTCCTCTTTCAAAATCAATGCGAGAAGAAGTGGCTGAAGCCATCAAACTCAATACCTGGCATTATGCCAAGAAACAAATCACTTGGTTCAACAAACGATAACCCTTTATTATAATTCTTCTGGTGTGAAAAGAATATCATATTGTGTGCCAGAAGGTGTACCAACCATACGATAAACAAGATAGAATTGTTTTTCTTTCATCAATTCAATAAAAACATCCGTTCCTTCTGACCGCAGACCTTGTTTGATTTGATCTTTGAAATAGCCCATGCCCCCCAACGATTCGGTCATTTGGAACATTTCTGTAGCAGTGTATCCTCCAAGTTGGGACTCATCCATCATGCAAGTCACCACTACACAGGAATCTTCAACAAAGATAGCCGACATAGTCAACCCCTCACCACAATCCATCGGACACTCTGCATTCATCTCGGCTACAAATGTATCAATATCGGGCTTGCACCCCAACAAAGTGACAGTACTCAAAAGGATGAACAATAATGTAATGATTTTGTGACGCATAATCATAGATAAGGACTTCTACAAATAAAAAGCACCTCAAAAAAAGAGATGCTTTCTATCAAATATTGTGGTATTTAATTAATCAAAAAATTTGACGTAACGATCAATGGTACCCTCGATTCTCTGCTTGTCTTTGAAGTAGTTGTAAGTGCTGATTTTGAGCTCTTCACAAGCTTCTTCGTCGCAAACAACAGTACCAAAACGATGCATCTGCAACATGCTGGCAGTCCACATGTGGCTGACACCATTTTCAATCATGTGGTGCAAGGCACGGGCTTTCTTGGGACCATTGCAGAGGATAAGCACCTCTCGGGCAGCCATCACGGTGCCCACACCTACGGTCAGAGCCTGCTTGGGAACCTTGGTCACATCATTGTCGAAGAAACGGCAGTTAGCCTGGATAGTATTGGTTGTAAGGGTTTTGATACGGGTCTTTGAAGCCAGACTGGATCCTGGTTCATTGAAAGCAATGTGGCCATCGGGACCGATACCGCCCATAAAGAGGTCGATACCGCCGGCCTGCTCAATCATCTCTTCGTAATGGGCACATTCGGCCATCAGATCGGGAGCATTGCCATCGAGGATGTGGACATTCTCCTTCTTGATGTCGATGTGGTTGAAGAAGTTGTTCCACATGAAGCTGTGATAGCTCTCGGGATGGTCGACAGGGAGGTTCACATACTCGTCCATGTTAAACGTGACAACATTCTGGAAACTGATGACACCCTTTTTGTTGAGTTCAATCAGATGTTTGTAAAGTCCCAGAGGGGAGCTACCGGTAGGGCATCCCAAAACGAAAGGCTTCTCGGCGGTGGGATGAGCGTCAAGAATCCTTTTGGCGACGTAGTTAGCTGCCCAAATGGACATCTCGTCATAGTCTTTAGCAATAATTACTCTCATATAATTATAGTGTTAATAATTAAATAATCTTCTTCCCCAAATAACTTCATGAAACAATTTCGTAATAGTTTTTGGATTTGCAAAATTACAAAAAAAATTTCACACACAACAACAAAATCACAAAAAAATGCAAAATTTAACATTCTTGAAGGTTTTTTTCGCAAAAAGACCTACCGAACCAACATAAAAAGAGGTCCCCGAAACCAATGATTTCGGAAACCTCCAAAGCTTCGAATTATATCGAAAGTTATTTCTGCATATTTTTGAGGCGCTCGGTGAGCATGGGGATAATCTTGTGAAGGTCACCCACAATACCGAGGTCGGCCACGCTGAAGATGGGGGCAAACTTATCCTTGTTGATGGCAATGATAAGGTCGCTCTCTTCCATACCGGCCAAGTGCTGGATAGCACCGCTGATGCCGCAAGCCATGTAGAGGTTGGGGCGGACGGTCTTACCTGTCTGACCCACCTGACGGCTTTGTTCCATAACACCGGCATCAACCATAGCGCGGCTGCTGGACACCTCGCCACCGAGTTCGTCGGCCAAAGCTTTCAGTTTCTTGAAGCCTTCTTTGTTGCCCACGCCACGGCCGCCAGAGATAAGAACCTTGGCCTCAGCAATATCGGCAACAGTCTTTTTCTGCTTCACGGTCTTGACGATCTTGACGCGCTCGATTTTCTTTGTATCGAACTTGATACTGTAGTCAACCACCTCACCTTTGCGCTTAGCATCGGGAGCCAGTTTCTGCATAACGCCAGGACGCACGGTGGACATCTGCGGACGATTGTTCTTGCAGAGAATGGTGGCCATCAGGTTGCCGCCAAAGGCGGGACGGGTCATGCGGAACTCGTGAGCCTCGTCGTCGCTGATCTCGAGCTTGGTAGCATCGGCGGTAAGGCCGGTGACATTGCGGGCAGAGACACGGGGACCGAGGTCGCGACCGATGGTGGTAGCGCCAATGAGCAGGATGCTGGGGTTCTGTTCCTTGATAATCTGAGTGATAGCCTCAGTATAGGGTTCGGTAAGATAGTTCTCTAAGAGGTCGTTGTCAACCACCAGGACCTTATCTGCACCATGGGCGATGAGGGTCTTGGCCTGATCCTTGATACCTTTACCCAAAAGGATGGCAACAACTTTTTCCTTGTTGGCATCGGCCAGTTCGCGGGCCTTACCCAACAGTTCGAGAGCCACATTCTGAATGATGCCGTCACGCTGTTCGGCAAATACGTAAACGTCTTTATATTCTTCGAAATTCATAGCTGCGAGGATTAAATAATGTGTTTCTCTTTAAGTTTATTAACGATAAGTTCGACAGCCTCTTCGGGAGTAACCTCGAAGGTCTGGCCGGCAGGCTTGAGTTGCTTGGGGAAGGCCTTGAAGACGCTGGTGGGCGAACCTGCTTTGCCGATACGGTCCTCGGGGACATCGATGCGGTCGGCACCCCAAACCTCGATTTCCTTGTCGTAAGCGGTCACGATGCCGTTGACGGTCATGTAGCGGGGCTGCACGGCGCTGGCCAAAGCGGTGACGACGCAGGGAGCCTGAATCTCAAGCACCTGATAGCCGTCCTCCATCTGCTTGCGGATGGTGAAGGTATTGCTCTTCTTATTGTATTTGAGGTCTTCCATATACGACACCTGCGGGAGGTCCAGATGCTCAGCAATCTGGGGACCCACCTGGGCGGTATCGCCATCGATGGCCTGACGACCGGTGATGACGAGGTCGTACTCCATGGTGCGGAGAGCACCGGCGAGAGCGCTGGAGGTGGCGAGGGTATCGGCACCGCCAAGCTTGCGGTCGGTGAGGAGGATGGCACGGTCGACACCCATAGCGAGGGCCTCGCGGAGGATGGCCTCGGCCTGGGGCAGACCCATAGTGATGACGGTGACGTGGGCACCGTATTTGTCTTTCAACTGGAGAGCGAACTCGAGGCCGCCCTTATCATCGGGATTCATGATGCTGGGGACGCCCTCACGAATCAGGGTACCGGTAACGGGGTTGATTTTCACCTCGGTAGTGTCCGGCACTTGTTTTATGCAAACTACAATCTTCATGGTTTTTTATTTGTGATTAGTGATTTGTGACTTGTGACTGGGAGAGAATGGTGAGTCTCGGAGATTTATTCATTAATAATTAGCTTTATTTTTAAGATGGTTCATCAGTCCGTTTAGCATTTTACCAACAACATCGATTTGGTCAAGCAAATCTTGAGGGTTATCGGTAGTCATGTGCAATCGCTCTGAAATTATCACTTGAGTTTCTAACTCGCACAACGAGCCACGAGCAATGCTCAAAAAACGCAGCCGATCAGTATCGCTGTTGCGACCTTCGCCCTCGGCAATATTCGAGGGGATAGATACGGCACAACGGCGCATCTGGTTCGAGAGCCCAAAAAGTTCGCTTTGGGGGAATTTGCTTACATAACTGTAGGCCAATTCCACCAAGCAAAGGCTCTCTTTCCAAACATTTAGATCGGTATGTATCATCTTGCAGCTAATTACGAAACTTCCGAATCACTATTCACTAGTCACTGGTCACTATTTAAACAACTTGCCGGCAATAACCATGCGCTGAACCTCGCTGGTGCCTTCGTAAATTTCGGTAATCTTGGCATCACGCATCATGCGTTCCACGGGATACTCGCGGGTGTAGCCGTAGCCGCCATGGAACTGCACAGCCTTCGTGGTGACCTCCATAGCCGTCTCGGCGCAGAACAACTTGGCCATAGCAGCCTCAGCATTGTAAGGCAGACCGTGATCCTTGTTGTAATGAGCGCGACGAACGAGCAGACGGGCGGCCTGCACCTTGGTCTCGAGGTCGGCCATCTGGAACTGCGTGTTCTGGAACTGGCTGATGCTGCGACCGAACTGCTTGCGCTCCTTGGTGTACTTCACCGTCTCGTCCATAGCGCCCTGGGCAATACCGAGGGCCTGTGCGGCGATACCGATACGGCCACCGTCGAGAGTCTTCATAGCCAGGTTGAAACCCTTGCCGATCTGACCCAGCAGATTCTCCTTAGGCACAATGCAGTCCTCGAAAATCAGCTCCGTGGTAGCGCTACCGCGGATACCCATCTTCTTCTCCTTCTTGCCGATGCTGAAACCGGGGAAAGTCTTCTCCACGATAAAGGCGCTGATGCCCTTCGTGCCGAGGCTCTTGTCGGTCATAGCGATGACGATGAACACATCGGCGTAGCTGCCGTTGGTGATGAAAATCTTGCTGCCGTTAATCAGCCAGTGGTCGCCGCAATCCACGGCAATCGTCTGCTGGCCGGCGGCGTCCGTACCCGCATTGGGCTCGGTGAGGCCGAAAGCGCCAATCCACTCGCCGCTGGCGAGCTTGGGCAGATACTTCATCTTCTGCTCCTCGGTGCCGGCCTCCAGGATGGGGGCGCAGCAGAGCGAAGTGTGGGCGGAAAGGATGACGCCCGTGGTGGCACACACGCGGGAGAGCTCCTCCACGGCCATGCCGTACTGGATGTTCGTGCCGCCTGCACCGCCGTACTGGGTGGGGATGGGAATGCCCATCAAACCGATTTTCGCCATCTTCTTGACAGTCTCCATCGGGAATTCTTCCTTCTCGTCGACTTCGGCTGCCAAAGGTTTAACCTCCTTCTCTGCAAATTCGCGAATCATCTGCAGAAAGAGTTCGTCTTGTTTGGTAAAGCTAAAATCCATGTTATATCGTTTTATTATTTTGACTCGATTATTTCACAGCGATGGTCTCAATCTCCACCAGCACGCCCATCGGCAGGCCCTTGACGGCGAAAGCGGCACGGGCGGGGCAGTCGCTGCTGTAATACTTGGCATAGACCTCGTTCATAGGTTTGAAATACTCCATATCGGCCAGCAGGCATGTGCTCTTGACCACGTCCTGGAACGAAAAACCGGCCTCGTCGAGGATGGCTTTGATGTTTTGCATCACCTGCTCGGTCTGGGCAGTAATGCCTTCGGGGACCTCCTTAGTGGCGGGATTGATAGGAATCTGGCCGGAAATGTAAAGGGTGTTGCCGGCCAAAACAGCCTGACTGTAAGGGCCGATAGCTGCGGGAGCCTTGGGGGTGTTGATGATTTTCTTCATAGTCGATTTATGATTATTAATTATTACTCGTATAAAATATTTAAAATGCAAAAATAGCATTTTTTTTTGGAATAAACACATTTTTCTTCAAAAAACTTTTCAACACCCCTCCCCGACCCCATTTTCCATCTCCGAGCGCCCGCAAAAATCCCCGCCCCCACACTTCTGAAAAACCCAACCCAAAGCTTTATGATTCCCCCAAGTGACCAAGGTATGACCTAGGTATGACCTAGGACTGACCTAGGTATGACCTAGGTGTGACCTTGGTATAATACCTAGGTTGATCCTTGGTCATACCTTGGTCAATCCTTGGGCAGAGCATGGTCACTTGGGGGAATAGAATAAGTTTGAGATAGGAACATCTCAGGATTGCCCCGTTTTCTTTTTCGACCTCACAAAACCGGCTCCCCCTCTCGCACCAAACCTCGGCGCCCATATCCCGTCTCTTTATGGGGCAGAAAACGAAAGCCCAAAGACCCCTTTTCCTCATCCTTCACCCCTCGCAACTCCCCAAAACATGAAAAGGAACATCTAACAAAATTATTGATTCACTAATAAATAAAAGAAACTTTATCCAAAAAAGGCTTCAGTATGAAAAAAAAGCGTATATTTGCAGCCGAAACCACCAAAAGTCTCGGTGGCTTGTGCTTAGAAAGCATTTGTACAGTCCAAGATTGTAAAATTCGCCAAAATTTTCCCAATGGACATGATACTGATGCCTTTGCTGATATGTTTTGGTTATCGCCACAACATAGTCTAAAGCATAGGATAAAGTTTCTTCCGGTTTATTTTGGGAAAGGTGTTTGGCGATACCTACAATCTGATGGAACTGGGCAACAGAGTTCTATGCTTTCTTGTTGTGAAACAATCAATGCCGACCCAGGAACTCAGAAGGCGACATAGTAAGAATCAAATGAAAAGAGTCTTAAAACATAAAATCATGAAAGCCATAAAGGATGCACTCTGCAATCTTGACATTGGTTATAGCATTAAGTATGTCCGAGGAAATCCCGATGGGGAAAACTCATGTTTTATAATCAGCTTTAATTGGGAAGACTCGTATGAAGACGGTATGGATATAGAAAACTGCATTAATGCCAGCAGTATTTGTTCGGAATACGATTTGTATTATTTTTGGGACGGAGACTTGCATATTTGCACAAATGGATGGGATTGACTTTCTTTCCTTACTTGACTCCAACTGCATTTTTCTCCACTATTTTTCTCTTTAGGTAACCTCTAAAAATTAAATATCAAATATTCAACAATATAAAAGAAGAAATAGCGTTATCATGGTATAAAAAAGACATCATTTATGAATAAGTACAAGACCACAGGCAAGCAGACCCTCTTTGACGCTGAAAACTCAGCACGGAAACTCTCCGAGATAGGTAACCCCTTGGAGAAGTTAGGCAGCGTGATAGACTTTGAGATGTTCCGCAGCCGGTTGGAAGCGTCGATGGTGAATCATGGCACGAAGAGCAAAGCCGGAGCCAAACAGTATGACGTGGTAATGATGTTCAAAGTGATGGTGTTGCGGCAGTATTATAATCT
>JAZUFY010000181.1:0-9347 GCA_045640925.1 Bacteroidales bacterium | reverse complement strand
GACGCTTGGTGGGTTTTCTGTTTTTGGGAATCTACCTGTTGGTGGCTATGCTCAATTTTTCTTGGGTGCAGTCGTTTGTCGGCATAAAGGTAGGACAAAAAATGTCGGCGGCGTGGGGCGGCAAGGTGCGTGTGGGAGCCATTCATTTCAGCCCCATCAGCCATGTGGTTTTGGACGATGTGGAACTGATTTCTCCTACGAATGATACGATTTTTATGTGCGAAGAACTGGCTTGCAGGTTCACCCATTTCCCCTATAGGAACATGGCGCTGAAGTTCGACAAGGTGGTGCTTCGCAACGCTTTTTACCATTTTGAGTCGATTAGGCTGCCTTCGGGTGACCATGCCACTAATCTGCAGTTTATCGTCGACTACTATGCTTCGGAGGTTGCCGACACTAACGGCGCCCCTTCGGAGCCTTTCAGTGTGGAGGTGAAGGAGCTGCTGCTGCACAATGTGACCTATAGGCAGGATTTGCCCGAGGGGGAGGGTATGGCGCATTATGACCACGGGGTGGTGATACCCCACATGCAGTACAACAATGTGGAGAGCAGGATACAGAATGTGCGGGTGATTAACGACAGCGTACGCTGCCGCATGGTGTCGTTTGCCACCACCGAGGCTTCGGGGCTGCACATCGACAGCCTCTCGTTCGACTGCATCGTTTCGCCGCACATTATCCAGGCGGAGAATTTGCACTTGGTGACCGACAGCAGCTGCCTCTATCTTGATGCCCGACTGACTTACGACGGTTGGGATGCTATGTCGGACTATTGCAACAATGTGCATCACGATGTGATTATCAAACCCGGGTCGCACGCCAACCTGTGCGAGGCGGCGTATTGGGCTCCCGCGTTGTGGGGGCTGTCCTGCAGGGTTACGCCGCAGGGGCGTTGCCACGGCACGGTGAGCGAGATGCACGCGGTGGATTTCTTGGCGGGTTTTGGTGAGGAAAGCTATGCCCACTTCAATGGCTTTATCAAAGGGCTGCCCGATATTTCCGTAACCGAGATTCACGCCAATGTGCGCGACCTGCATGTCACCAATAAAGACCTGCTGGCTGTTCAACATCCTATGCCGGTACAGATTGTCATGCCCGACTTGCTGCGTGAGATGAACACCATCAACGGCGATGTTTCCTTCCATGGTGGTTTGAAGAGTTGTGCCGCCAAGATGAATCTGGCCACACATGTGGGCGACATCGCGGGACAGGTGGCTATTCAATACGACACGTTGCAGCACGACTATGTCTACGTGGGCGAGGTGGATTCCCGCACATTGGGTGTCCGCGCCCTGCTGCCCAACGAATGGGTGTCGCGCACGGGATTGCACCTGGTGCTGCAAGGCAGAGGCTTTAACCTCAAGACAATGTCGGCTTCGGTGGATGGCAGGTTGTTTGACACGCAGTTTCACGGCAGAAATATCAATCGCACCACTTTGTCGGCAGAAATTGAAAATCATAGGCTGTCGGCAGATATAAGTCTCGATGATTCGCTGGTGGGTTGCGATCTTACGGCTTCGGCCGACCTGGGACGCCACGCCTACGAACTTGATGCCGACATACGCCATGCCCGTCTCAAAGAACTGAGGCTGCTCCCGAATGCTGACTCGTTGGTGGTGGTCACCACACGCATCCGTGCCGATTTGCAAGGAACCGATTTTGACCACCTGTCGGGAACTCTATCGGCCAGCGGCATCAATTGTCGCATAGGCAGCCGCGAGATTGCCGCCAACGACATCACCATTACCTCGGACGAACACGACAACTACAAAGACCTCACCCTGCGCACTGACTGGATGACCCTGGCGTTGAAGGGCTATTTCGATTATGCCGACCTGCCCTTGGCGGCGCGCGATTTTTGCGACAGATATGTACCGACCTATTACAACCCTTTCCGCAATGCCGACACGGCGGATGTGATGCCTTTGACGGATGCCTCGTTTGATGTCGACCTGTACTGGGACGACGATTTGGGCACGTTCCACAGGCTGCTGCCGAATGTTTCGTTGGCCGCGGGCACCTCGCTGCACGGCAATTATAATCACAACGAGTCGCTGCGTTTGGTGTTTCGTTCTGACAGTGTCGCTGTGGGTGGCGTGGCATTGCACGATGTGGGTTTCAACACCAGTCCTCAAAGCAACACTTACCAGATGAATGTCAAGGTGGGAGGTTTGGCATTGGGCGGAAGCCCGTTTATGGAGAATGTGAGGCTCAACGCCAGCGCGGGCAGCCGCATCTCGATGCTTTCGCTGCGATGGGACGATGATGCCTCGACCGTCGAAAACGAGGGCGATTTGGAATTTTTCCTCACCAGCACATCTGAGGACAACAAACTGATGGTGACCAAGCCGACATTCTATTTCAAGGGCTACGGATGGACGATAGTCAACACCAAGGATTTGCTCTTCAACAACGAGCGAATCGAGGTGGACAACCTCAAGGTTTACGGCCTCGACCAATCGTTGGCTATCAGCGCCAAACTGAATGGTTCCAAGACATCGGCTTCAGACCAACATTCGCAAAACGAAGATTTTGTCAAAGTGGCTTTCGATGATTTCTCGCTCGACAGAATCAGCGAGATGTTTTGGGTTGATAAGAGTATCAACGTGCTGGGAAATATTGACGGTAACTTCGTTATGAGGGGATTGTCGCAGACACCATATATCGAATCGGAACTCACGATCGACAACTGTGTGGTCAACAATCAGGTGTTGGGACGTGTGGATGTGCGGTCGAATTGGGAGGCGGAGGAAAACCGACTCTATCTCGACCTTGTTTCGAGCAGGGACAAGGAGGGGAGCCGCCCTGTGGAGGCTCACGGCACCGCTTTGCTGAAAGGGGAGGATCCTTTGCTGGATTTCTATGTTGACATCAACAATGTCGATATGAAGACCCTCGGCCCTGTTTTGGCCACCGTTACTTCACGAATCGATGGTCAGGTGGGTGGCAGTTTCCACTTTTCGGGCACTCCGAAGAAACCCCAGTTGGATGGCACACTGGCTATCACCGACGGGTTGTTGCAGGTGGACGCTTCGGGTGTTACTTATACTTTTGCCGACAAATTCGTCATCCAGAACGACACGCTGACGCTCAAGGATTTCACTATTCGTGATGTCCATGGAAATACTGCCAAAGTGAATGGCCAGATTGCTTATGATCACGAGGATTTGCTGCTTGATTTGGCTTTGCGTACCGACCGCATTCTGGTGCTCGACAGCCGATCCCACGGCAATGCCTTGTATGGCCGCCTGTTTGCATCGGCAACGGGCACCATGACTGGCACGGTGGCGCATCCTGTGATATTGGTCAACGCCTCCACCCTCGACGGCTGCGAACTCAATGTGCCCATCAGCAACACGCTGCAGGCTGACGAGCAGGATTTTGTACATTTCGTGAGTTATCAGCCGCAGGCTGAACAGCGTAGGGTGCCTGAGATTAACTCGGCTGGCGACCTCAGATTGCAACTCAACCTGACGGTGACGCCAGGTTTGCGGCTGCATCTGCCCATGGATTTCTCTGAACTTTCCGCCGACGTTACCGCCAAGGGGCGCGGCGATATACGCTTTTCGCTGAATGGTGCGGGCAGCCAGCCTACGGTGTTGGGCGATTATGAATTTGCCTCGGGCACCTTCTCGCTCAACCTCCTTTCGCTTATAGAGAAGAATTTCACTATCGAGCAGGGCAGTACGCTGAATTTCCCAGGCAGTATTGACAATGCCCGTTTCGACATCAGCGCAGTATATAGCCAGCGGGTAAACTTGGTGTCGTTGCTCGGCGCTTCGACCAGCCAGTCCGACTCATACGCGCAGGTGCAGGACGTCATCAAACTTTCGGGCACAATGCAGAACCCCTCCATCAAGTTCGATATTCGGCTGCCCAATGCCGACCAGACTGTATCCGACCAAGTGTTCTCCTATATCGACCGCAACAACGAAAGGGATATGTTGAACCATTCTATCTCGTTGCTGATGTTGGGTCGTTTTGCCAATGCGGGCATCTCTTCCAATAGCAATAACTATAATGGGCTGAGCAGTTTCGATGTGCTCACGACTTCGATGAGTAGTGTGATGTCGAACATGATCAAAGTGGTGGATGTCAATGTGACCTATCAGACAGGTGCCACAGCCAATACAGGCCAGTTGGACGTGGGCATCAGCAAGGAATGGGACAAATTCTATTTTGAGTCGTCGTTTGGTTACGGCACGGGCACCAACGAGATGGATGCCACCACCGCCAATGTGTTGGTGGGCGATGTGGTGGCGGGCTACAAAATCAACCCCTACATCCATGTCTATGGTTTCCACCGATCCAACACCAGTTATTACACCCGCACAGAGTTGCCCTACAAGCAAGGTGCCGGCTTTAAATGGACTAAGGATTTCAACACCATATACGACCTCTTCCCATGGCTGCGGAAGAAAAAAGTGATTAGTAATGATAAATGAAACATTAAGAATAATAAGTAAGATTACAGTCTAATTAAAATGTTATATTTTTAATTTTAAAAAGATGTCGATTTCCGAAAAATTCTACGAGTTCAAACCCAATCTGATATTCTGTATTGCCACGCCATTGTTCGTGCTGCTCTTTGTGGTGCTGTACCGTCCCACTTTCGGAATGTCCGATGCGTGGATTTTGAAATGGTACGACCGTCTGGAGTTTTATCAGCCAATTGTCTGTGCTATCGAGCTGGTGGCATTGTTGTGCAGCAGGGCCATACTTTGTTTCGCCCTTGTGCGGCATAGTCTCTCAAAGATGGAGTTTTTGGTGTGGCAGTTGGTGGAATTCATCATCATCTGTCTCTTTGTCGATTTATTCGTGTCGTTGGTGATGCAACTCAGCTATTTCGAATTGTTGCCCCGCATTATGCTGATAGTCTTCGCTTTCAATATCTTCCCTTACGCCATATACACGATTATTGTTGATGCTTTCGACCTTGATGATCGTCTTTCAGAGGCTGAAAAAACGATGGCCGATTTGCGCAAAGGAATGGAGAAAAATGATACAGGCATGGTCCGTTTTGCCGATGAAAAGGGGAATATAAAGATAATGATTGGTGCCGACCGCATCATTTCTATCGAATCGGCTGGCAATTATGTTACCATTCTCTACGACGATGGGGGAAAATTGGTGCGTTACAGCCTGCGCAACACCCTCAAGGGTGTCGAGGACGTGTGTGCCGCCAATGGTTTGGTGCGTTGCCACCGTTCCTATTTCGTCAACCTGGCCAAGGTCAAGATAATCCGTCGTACCCCCGATGGGGTTTTTGCAGAAATAGAGCATCAGGGAGTTGACAATATTCCTGTTTCAAAAAGCTATGCCGCCGAACTGATAAGGCTCTTTTCCGAAGGATGAAAGTTAATAATGAATAAAAAATGAAGCGTGGGCTGCCGCCTATCCACAAGCCCTTGATTAGTTAAGAGTTAAGAATTAAGAGTTAAGAACGACATACGGGAAACGAAAACGAAGGACGAAAACGAAAACCTACAGTTACGAAAACGAAGAACGAAAACGAAGGCTGCCGCCTCCTAATCACAAGTCACTAATCACAAGTCACTAATCACATGAACAAAATATTACTTCTTTCAACTTTTTTATTTTTTTCTTCTGTAGCTTTGCAGGCACAACATCTGCCGCATCGAAATTATACAGCCGACTCCATAGCCTTTGTAAGTGCCCATTGGCAGACCGATTCGTTGGACGGCATCAAATACAGCCGACATCATTTTATGCATCGGCAGGTGTTCAACTCCAATCAGTATTTCTGTGTGATTGAAATTCCGCGTAGTTCGGATGCTCGATTACAGTTCGTGTCCGACTCCCATCTTGCCACCCTTTCCGAATTGGTGTCCAGACACAAGGCCGTGGCTGGCATCAACGGATCCTACTTCAATATGCGCACAGGAGCCCCTGTCTGCTTCCTCCGCATTGACGGCAAGGATTTGGGCGAAAACACTCCAGGCCGCGACACCGTCCACCGCAAATACTATCAGAACGCCTCCATACGTCTGCTCCGTAGTGGTCGTCCCCGTTTTTTTATCCCCGACAGTAGTCGCAAGGCCGAAGCCCTTTATCCCGACAGCAACATCATGACGGCAGGGCCTATGCTGTTATACAAAGGTGTCGAACAACCCCAACGGCTCGACCGCAGGTTTGTATACGCTCGCCACAACCGTACCGCCATAGGACTTAAACCCGATGGCACGGTGGTGATGCTGGTGGCGGATGGTCGTGCCCGACACGAATCGGAAGGACTTTCCATTCCCGAGTTGGCCAAAGTGATGCGTTGGTTAGGTTGCAGCGATGCCGTCAATCTCGATGGAGGAGGATCTTCCACCATGTTTGTCAAAGACAAAGGCCACGACGGCATAGTCAACCATCCCTCCGACAATGGTCGTTTTGACGCTCAAGGACAACGCCCTGTCGCCAATGCGATAGTGGTAGTCAAATAGTAGAATGGAAACTGATGATTAGTGAATTGTGATTTGGAGGCTCCCGCCCCAAAATTTAACTAAAGATGACGGGAGCCATCATTCCACTTGTGTGAAAATTGCGCTATTATTTGAAATCTTCGGCTATATCGTTGGGGTCGATGATGGGGTCGAGCATCTCATTGCATTGATAAGTCGTGGAGTTTAACCTGTTGCAAGGTGTGCCTTCCGCAGTGGTGGCGATATGGGGACCAGTCCAGCGGCTGCCGAGGTATTCGTAGCAGCGGCAGTTCTTGGTGGCGAAGGTGCAAGAAGCCAGCATCATTATGCCGGCAACTATCAGTAGGAATGACATCTTTTTCATAATTATCAATTTTCTGTTTTTATTTCTTCGGTTGGTGCTGTTTCGGTGGGTTCGACCATGGTGCTATCGGATACGACCACGGGGCGGTAGATGGGTGCGCTCGATATTTCGACCTCGTCTATGAAGAGCCAGGCTTGTTCGCCGGCACTGACGTGCCAAGCTGGCATTTTGCCATAGTTGGAGGCTTTGATTTTGATGTATCGGGCACGCAATCCGTTGCTGGAGCATCCAAAGGTGTGCATGACGTTTTCTTCTTGGCGTTCACGCACGGCGGGATAGTAGCTGTTGGTGTCCTGGCACCACTGATAGTAGTGTGTGCCATCGGTGGAGATGCTGATGGACACTTTCGAGGGGAAGAATATCCAGCTGCGCATGTTTTCCAAACATTCTACGCCGATGCGGTACACCACTTTTTCTTCCAGCAGGTCTACCACGGCCTCCATGTCGCCCTGCCAGCCCTGCCAGCCGCCGATGCGGTAGTTGGTGGTGCCGTGGATGCGGTCGATGAGACCGTCGGGGCCGTTTTCGGTGTATTGCGGTGCGGGTTGAGTGAGGTAGGTGAGTTTTTTGTCGGCAATGAAGCGGGTCATGTTGTGGGTTACGACTTGGCTGAAGCCTGTGACGCTGTTGTAGGCGATGGCCTTGATGGTGATGTCACGGTTCACTACGATAGGGTTGGTGTAGAGGTGAGCGTTGGTGTCGGGAGTTCTGCCGTCGGTGGTGTAGTATATCAGTGTGCCAGCGTTGTTGCTGCCAGCCACGGCGATACGTATGGAGGTGGAGTCCTCAAACCGTTGCTGCCAGTCGCTGAAATAAGGTGCGGGGGTGACGCGGTAGGCCTCGTCGATGCCGCAGATGGAGTTGTCGTGGAATTCACCTTCGCGCCAGAATTTGCCCGCAGGCCAGTTACCTTTTTGAATGACAAGGTCTTCTTGTCCGTCTCGGTGGATGGTCACTTTGTCGAATATCGGGGTCACGGTGACATATTCGCCGCTGCCAGGGCATACGGGGTAGAGCCCCATGGCGCTCATCACATACCATGCACTCATCTGGCCGCAGTCCTCGTTGCCACACAGGCCGTCGGCGGTGGGGGAGTAGAGTTTGTGGAGGATTTTGTGCACCATCTCGTCGCTCTTGTTTCCGGCACCGAGGTGGGCGTAGAGGTAGGCGGCATGGTGTGAGGGCTCGTTGCCGTGGGCGTACTGGCCTATCATGCCGGTGATGTCGCTTTGTTCGCGGCCCGTAGTTTTGCTGCTGGTGTTGAACAGCGAGTCGATTTTTTGCATGGCGCGCTCTTTGCCTCCCAGTTTGTTAATCCATGCGGGCACGTCGTGGGGAACGTAGGTGCTGTATTGCCAGCTGTTGGCTTCGGTGTAGTGGTTGTTGACCTCGGTGGGGTCGAAGGGGGTGATGAAGCCGCCGTTGCGACGGGCGTGCATGAAGCCGTTTTCGTCCATGACGTTCTGCCACGATTGGGCACGGCGGATATAGGCTTTGAACACCGAGTCGCAGTACCATCCGCAGCCTGTGGCGCGAAGGGCGGGGTCGTTGCTGTATTTCTTGGCCAGTTCGGCAATACACCAGTCGTCGTAGGCGTACTCCAAGGTCTTCGACACCGATTCGTTGTCCTGCCAGCTGTCCAGATAGCCTTGTTCGGCGTAAGCTCGATGGGCCTCGGTGCGATTGGATGTGGCCACGGCGGCCTTGAGTAGCGCTATGCGACGCTCGGGCGTCCATTTGTCCAAGAGACCTGCCCGCTCGGCTTCGAGGATGACGGGCACGCTGTGGTAGCCTATCATGCAGTGAGTCTCGTGGCTGGCCAGTTCCCACATGGTCAGTTCGCCACCTGTTTCGTATTGGCGGAGCATGGTGCTGACGAAGTCTTCCGAAATCGAGGGCTCGAGTATCGTCATCAGTGGGTGGAGGGCACGGTAGGTGTCCCAGAGGGAGAACACGGTGTAGATGTTCTTGGCGTGGGTGAGGTTGGTGGAGTCGTTGAGACTGTACACGATGCCGTCCATGCCTCGGTAGCGGCCATCAATATCGCTCCACAGGTAGGGCGAGGTGTAGCAGTGGTATAATGCGGTATAGAAGTTCTTGCGCTCGCGTTTGCTGCCGCCTTCCACCTCGATTTTGCCCAAGGTGCTTTCCCAAGTTCTGTGGGCGGTTTGGCGTATCTTGTTGAAATCCATGTCGCCTCGGGTGTGCAGATTCTTGATGGCTCCAGCACAGTCCACCCCCGAGATGGCCAGATATATCTCCACCTCTTTACATTCGTCGGGGAAGATGACGAGGGCTTTCTTCCCGCCGTCGAAGTAGCGTATCTTTTGAATGGGTTGGTTGCACTCCATGGCGAAGAAGCATTTCTGGTCGGGATTCCAAGCGTTGCTTTCACGGGAACCAACAATGATTTGAGGATTTTCCACCGTCTCAATCTTGCCGGCAATCAAGCGGTCGCGATGGTTCAAATCAATCACAAAGCCATGCTTTTCACCTTTGGGAAATGTGTAATGATGACAAGCAAAACGCTCGTTGCAAGTCAGTTCCACCTT
>JAZUFY010000180.1:0-5714 GCA_045640925.1 Bacteroidales bacterium | reverse complement strand
CAGGTTGCTGTGCAGAACGAGGGAGCGTAGCGGGCTACGTGACCGAGTGATAAACAGCAAGATGCCGAAAAGCGCCCGAAATCGCAGAAAAGTATTTTATCTTTCATTATCCTCATACGTTGAATTTATAGAACCCACCTTTTGTGTGTGATAAGTGAAATGTGAAAAGAAAGCGCTCATTTCACATTTCACTTATCACATATCACACCATTAATACAGCGTTCCCGCGTTGATTACAGGGCTGGCGCTCTCATCGGCACAGAGCACTACCAAGAGGTTGCTCACCATCTGAGCCTTCTTCTCCTCGTCCAGCTCCACGATATTGTCAGCCGAAAGCTTCTTCAGCGCAAGGTCCACCATGCTCACAGCACCCTCCACAATCTTCTCGCGAGCCGAGATGATGGCATCGGCCTGCTGGCGACGCAGCATCACGCTGGCAATCTCGGCAGCGTAAGCCAGATAGTTGATGCGGGCCTCTACCACCTCGATGCCGGCAATACTCAGGCGGCTACGCAACTCCTCCTCCAGGCGCTCGTTAATCTCCTCGCCACCGCTGCGGAGGGTCACCTCCTCGGTCTTATGGTCGATATTGTCGTAGGCATACAGCCCCGCCACCTTGCGCAACGCGGCATCGCTCTGCACATTCACAAAACTGTCGTAACCCTTCAGCGAACGCACAGCCGCATCCTGGTTCTGCTGCTGCACCGTGGTCAACGCATTCACCTCGATGTCGAAACAAGCCTTATACGTATCCTTAATCTTCCACACCAGCACCAAGCCAATCATAATCGGGTTGCCGTTCTTATCGTTCACCTTGATGGGGGCCACATCCATATTGCGGGCACGCAGCGACAGCCTCGTCTTGCCGTAGAACGGGTTCACCCAGAAAAAGCCATTGTCGCGCACCGTGCCGCGATACTTGCCGAAAAACGTCAGCACACGCGACTGGTTGGGCTGGATAATCATAAAGCCGACGATGTCCAGGATATAGATAAAAGTGAACAGACACCCCAGCATAATCGGCAGCACCACCCAAGCCGTGCCGTCGGGCTCAGCCTCGCTGGTCATACAATCCCAATTCGCAATCCAAACAATGCAGATTATGAACGCGGCAAGCATCAAAATGTTAATCAATAAGTGCAAAAAACCATTATTTTTTGCATACATCTTTTTTGTAAATTCGTTGGTTTCCATAGTTTTAAATTTTATTTGTTGATATTATTTTGATATCATTTTGATTGCAAATATACAACTTTTTTCGAACATACAAAAAAAAATCGCAAAAATTATTGCAAAGTGACCTGTGATTAGTAACGATTAAAAAATAGCATGAGACGATTCTATAGTACAAATGATGCAGTTCCGTTTCATCGAAAACGACAACATTTTTTTGAAACAACGAATTGCACGAAGAGGAAACTATTGATTGTTTTGTCCCGCGAGGAGGCCACAGGCGGCCATGATGTCTTCGCCACGAGAGGCACGGATGGTGCAGGTGATGCCGTGGGCGTTGAGGTAGTCACGGAATTGGTCCATTGATTGCGGTGTGGCAGTGTGGTAGGGGGTGTCGGGCGAGGTGTGGAATCGGATGAGGTTGACTCGGCAGTTGAGTCCTTTGAGCAGCCGCACCAGTTCGGCGGCATGGCGGGTGTCGTCATTGAGGCCTCGGAACATGGTGTATTCAAACGATATTCTTCGTTGCCCTCCCCAATCATATTTCTTCAACAATGTCACCACGTCGGCTATGGGGTAGGTTTTCTGCATGGGCATGATTTGCAAACGCTCCTCGGCGTATGGGTTGTGGAGACTTACAGCCAAGTGACACTGGCTTTCGTTGAGGAAGCGGGTGAGGCCAGGGATGACGCCTACACTCGACACGGTGATGCGGTGGGGGCTCCACCCCAATCCCCATGGCGAGGTAAGCACCTGGGTGCTTTGCAACACGTTGTCGTAGTTGTCCATAGGTTCGCCCATGCCCATGTAGACAATGTTGGTGAGACGGTCGAACTCGGGGATGGAGAAAATTTGGTTGAGGATATCGCTGGTGTCGAGGTTTCCGTGGAATCCCTGTTGGCCGGTGACGCAGAAACGGCAGCCCATTTTGCACCCTTTTTGGCAAGAGATGCACAGGGTGCCGCGGTCGCCATCGGGGATGAAGACGGTTTCGACATATTGGGTTTGAGCAGAATCGTCAAGAATCTTGAAGAGGTATTTTTTAGTGCCGTCTTTCGACACTTGGCAGTTGATAGGATTGTGGCGACCAATGAAGGCAATCTCATTCAGTCGGCTACGGGCTCGGAGTGAGAGGTTGGTCATGGCGTCGATGTTGTCGACGTGTTTGGCATAGAGCCAATCGGCTATCTGTTTGGCCGCATATTTTGGCATTTCTTCTTCAGCACAGAGTTGCTGAAGTTTTTCCAAAGTCATTCCGAAAAGGTTGATTTTCATAGATTAGAAGTCATATAAAGGTTCTTCGTCCATGATTTCTTGCTGGAACTTGGCGCAATCCATTTCGGTGTCGAGGGGTATGCTGGGGTACTCAAAATTGCCACGAGGGAACTTGAGGCTCGGGTCTTGGTAGACACTGCGCATGAAGTGGCCGAAGATGGGCAGAGCTTGTGCGGCACCTTGGCCGTAGGTCATGTTGCGGAAGTGGATGCTGCGCACCTCGCCGCCAGTCCAGATGGCTGTGGCCAGTTTGGGCGTGATACCTACAAACCAGCAGTCGGAGTTGTTCTGTGTGGTGCCTGTTTTGCCTGCGATAGCGGTGCTGTATTCGTTGAGATGGTATTTGTAGTTGAGGCGCACGCCTGTTCCACTATGTACCACTCCTTTCATCAGTTCCACCATCATGTAGGCTGTGCGTTCGCTGATGGCTTCGTGACGTTCGGGGGTGAAGCGTTCGAGCACAGTACCTTTGTTGTCCTCGATGCGTGTGATGAAGATAGGTTCGACATATTCGCCCTTGTTGGCAAAGGTCGCCATGGCGCCAGCCATTTCGTAAACGGTGATTTCGGGTGTGCCCACACAGATGGCTGGAACGGCATCGATGGGGCTGGTGACACCCATTTTGCGGGCGATGCTGATGACCTGTTCGGGCGAACCTTGTTTCATGAGATAGGCCGATACCCAGTTGACCGAGTGGGCCAGTGCCCATTTGAGGGTGACCATCTCGTCTTCGCGCTCATGAGTGGAGTTTTTGGGACACCAATCGGGCTGTCCCCACACCTCGAAACAAACCTCAGAGTTGGGCACTTCGGTGCAGGGGTACATGCCGAGGTCTTGCAAGGCCATGGTGTAGACGAAGGGTTTGAAAGTGGAACCTACCTGACGGTGGCTCTGCACGTTGTCGTATTTGAAGTAGCGATAGTTGATGCCTCCGACATATACTTTGACGAAGCCTGTGCCAGGTTCGACAGACATCATGCCCACGTTGAGGAATTTCTTATAGTAAAGAAGGGAGTCCCACGGCGACATTACGGTGTCGATATTGCCTTTCCAGGAGAATACCCGCATAGGGACTTTCTCTTGGAAAACTTTGCGAATTTCCTTGTCGTTCAACCCTTGATTGTGGTGTAACTGATAATAACGGTCGGAGCCTTTCATGGCTTGTGTGAGAAGCTTCTCTTGCAGTTCGGGACTGATGTCGCAGAAGGGATTGCCGCCTCGGGCCTTGAGTTCGCGGTTGAACTGGGGCTGAACCTCCTTGCTCATGTGTTCGCGGACAGCGGCTTCGGCATAACGCTGCATACGGGAATCAATGGTGGTATAGATACGGAGGCCGTCTTTGTGGACATCGTAATGTTCGCCGTCGCTGTTGCGGTGATGCTTGCACCACTCTTTCATATAGTTGCGGATATACTCGCGCAAGTGGGTGGCCAATCCGTCGTTGTGGCTCTGGGGGGTGTAGTGGGAAATGTCGATGGGCTCTTCTCTAAATTTTTCAAAATCCTCATCGCTGAGATAGTCGTAGCGGTTCATCTGCGACAACACGGTGTTGCGGCGGTTGAGGGCATTTTCGGGATGTAGTATGGGGCTGTAGGCTGTGGGGGCTTTGAGCAAACCAACCAGTGTGGCGGCCTCGTTGACCGAGAGTTCCGAAGGGGCCTTGTCGAAGAATGTTTTGGAGGCGGTTTTGATGCCGAAGGAATTGCTGCCGAAATCCACCGTGTTGAAATACATGGCAATGATTTCTTGCTTGGAGTAGTTGTGCTCAAGTTTGACAGCCACTACCCACTCTTTGAACTTTGAGAAGACGGTGCCTATTTTGCTCTTATGTTCGCGGGGGAAGAGGTTTTTGGCCAACTGTTGGGTGATGGTGCTGCCGCCGCCGCTGCTGCTGTGGCGACCGAGAAGGGTTTTGAAAAACACACGCCCGAGGCTTCGCGGGTCGATGCCCGAGTGGTGGTAGAAGCGCACATCCTCGGTAGCGATGAGGGCATTGACCAAATTGGGCGACAATTGGTCGTAGGTGATGTTCGATCGGTTCTCAATGCCGATAAAGCCCAATATTTCACCATCTGCCGAGATGACCTCGGTGGCTTGGTTGCTTCTCGGGTTCTCCAGTTCCTCAAACGAGGGCATGAACCCCAGCCATCCTAACGAAAGTAGGATGAAGAATAGGAAGACAAAAATCCATAGCCCTGCAAAGATTTTCCATGCAGTGCGTACAGTGTTGTTTTCCTTGTTTTTGTATCTTTTGGCCATATTGTTTTGGGTTGGTGGTTATGGTGTTGGTGAAATCGCGTTAGTTAGTTGCTTTCTCAATTCTCAGTCCTACGCTACGCAGTCCAGCGACGTTGGTGTCGCGCATACCGTGGGCCACCTCGAAGTGATAATTGCCTGACATGGGGAATATGACGTGCTTGCGGAAGAAGTAGCGGTTGTCGACATAACGTCCTGTCTGTTTGCCGTACCAGTGCCCGTCGGGGCTGGCCAGGGGGCATTCAAGGGTGTCGAAGGCCTTGCTGCCGTCGGGGAAGGTGGTAGTGATGAAGAAGAAGGTGTTGGATTTGTCGAAGTTCACGCTGTTACGGAGGTCTAAGAAGAAATTGTACACCCGCATAGTGTCCTCAATTTCGACATCGTATCCCAGCGTCTGGTCCATGTTCCAACCGTGTTCGTCTACATCTCGCTCCACACTATAGAGCACATTTTTGTTGCAGCTTTGCAGTGCAAGCATGAGCAGACAGGTTATTATCAAAGTCGTTTTTTTCATATTGTTATTATCAGTGAATAGAGAAATGGGGGCAGCTGCCCTACATTTAACATTTCTCTATAGTTATTTTTCTCTGTCTCTTCTGTTGTGTTGGTGATTGCTGCGCTGACGTTGTTCGCCTTGGTTGTTGTGGCGAGGGGCGTTGTGGCTGTCTCGTTCATTGCGTTCATTGCGTTCATTGCGTTCGCTGCGATCGCCATGTTCGCCCTTGTCGTTGCGGTTGTTGTGGTCATTGCGATGATTGCGTTCGCCCTTATTGCCCTTATCTCCTCTGTCATGACGGTCTTTGCGGTCGTTGCGACGGTTGTCACGGCGATCGTTGTTCTCTTCACTCTTTTCCTCACCACCGAGGTCATCGGCCATGCGGCGAAGCTCTCTCTCAAATTCGGCTGAGTTGGTCTCCTGTACCAGTGCTGCAGTAGACATCAGTTCCACCTGATAGTCTTCCAGTTTTTCGGGATACTCCTGATTGTGGTTCATCTCGATGATTTTCTTC
>JAZUFY010000179.1:0-5248 GCA_045640925.1 Bacteroidales bacterium | reverse complement strand
TCTTGCGCAGCTCCATAGTGAGGGCGTCCACGAAGGCGCTTTCGCGGGAAATGCGTTCGTTTAGTTCCTGAATGTTGACAGATGATTCTTCCATGTATTATATTGTTTAGTTCTATTTTATTGTTGTGTTCCGGCCTCGGCTTTGTTATCGTATTTCGGCCTTGGCAGGGCTATTCTTTATAAAAAATATACTTTATAACGATGTAGTATTTTTTTTATTGTAATGAAATTGCAAATTTATATTTTTTTATAATTTTTTTTTGTTTGTTGCTGGGTCGGAGAGTTTTTAAGTGTTTGTAGAAATGTGCGTTATGGCAATTTTCGGAATCGTGAAAAAACAGTTTTTTTATCCATGCCAAGTTTCGGCCTTGCCTTGTGAAATAGGCGCGTTCCTATGTTCTTCCTTATGCTTCCGATATGAATGCGACATGCTTGCAATATGCTTCCGATATGCTTGCGACCTAATATATCGGAAGCATATCGCAATCATATCGGAAGTATGTCGGAAGCATATCGGAAGCACATCGAAGTATCTGCGAAGAATCTACGAGTCTTTTTGGGGACTTTTGGGGAGTTTTTAGGGGGCATTTTTGAAGCCCGAAAGTCGGGATGGGAGGGGCTTTTGGGGGCGTTTTTTTGACCTGTGGATAAATAATATTGAAATTTTCTTATAAAAAACTATGATTATCCAAAAAAAAGATGTATCTTTGCTTGTTAAAACATATAAAAGAAAATTAAATATCTAATTAATAATTAATATCTTATGAAAAGTAGAAAAGTACTTCTCGGCTTGTTAGTGGGCATCACGGTCTGTTTTGCAGGCGCTGCTACTGCCCAAAAGGCAAATTACTTAAGCGACAAACTTGTTGAAATCGGCCCCGACAATATCGGCGGTCGTGTCACCTCCATCCTTGTTGACGGACGCGTTGAAGGAACCATTGCCGACTCCCGTCTCTATGCCGGCGCAGCTTCTGGTGGTCTTTATACCAGAACCGATTCTCAGGACGACTTGTGGGAATACATCCCCTGCTACGTTGACGGCAAAGAACTTACCCTCCCCATCAGCAAGATGGTGAAACTGAACGACAGTATTTTCGTTATCGCCACCGGCGAAAGCTACTACACCAAAGGCAACAAGATGTATAAGATGGCCGCCATGGGTCGCGGTATCTTCTTGTTTAATAAGAACACGCGCGAGTTCACCCAGATCCGCAGCACCAACCCCGGCACCAACCTCGAGCACAATTTCGCCTCGGTCAACGATATGGCCTTCATGGTTTCGCAGGGCACCACTTATTTCTTCGTGGCTACCCCCAAGGGCCTCTTCCGCTGGAATGTCAGCCAGTTGAGCGATTTCAACAACACTCCCGTCACCGTTTTTGAGGGCGATGTGAGCGAGGTGGTCGTCTCCAACCAGAGCAACCGCGCCTTCTTCGCCAACGGCGGCAACCTGTATAAGATCAGCGACGTGGTCAACGCTTCCGACCCCGTGGACATCAGCGGCAACTGCAACGCTTTCGGCTCCAACGCCGCTGGCCTCTTGCTGGCTATCGCCCCTTCGGATGAGAGCTACATGTATGTTCTTGCCTACGACAAGAACGGCATCATGACAGGTGTTTACCAGTCGAAAAACACCAACAATTGGATCCTCCTCTCTTCTTCCACTGTTACTCCTTTCTCCTCGGTAGCTACCGCCAAGACTTGCGGTTCGCTCACCGTCAGCCCCAACGACCCTCAGAAAATCATCATCGGAGGCGCCAATATTTGGGTAGGTAAGGGCTATGTCGAGGATGCTCCTTTCCAGTGGACCGTTTCCTCCTCCAATGAGAAACAGCTCAATGGCGGCAACTACATGGCTCAGGTTTATTCCGACATGTCTTTCGTCCACTCCGGCATCCATCAGATTGTTCCTCAGACTTTCTGGATGGAGGAGGAGCAGTATATGTACGAAAGCTATCACATCGCCACCGACGGCGGCGTGTTCAGCACGACTGCCGACTTTGGCAGCTTCATGAATATCAGCAATGGTATGAACTCCGTGCAGATCAACGGCGTGGCCGTCCTGCCCGACGGTTCCCTCATCAGCGGTGCCAACAGCAACGGCTGCCCCTTCATCGAGGCCCGTATGGAGCACCACAACGCTGTCAACGATTCTTCCTGGTATGATCCCAACAGTTCTTTGGCCAACCACAGAGCCAATATCCTCTGGCACGACAACGGTGGCACCGTGGCAGCTTCCCGCTTCACCCAGTATGCTCCTCTTTCGCGCCGCACCCTCTTCGTTTCCGCAGCCAATGCCTCCATCGGCCGCGCATACGCCGACTATGCCGACTTCACCAACACTCAGACTTGGACCAGCGATGTTGACCTCATGACCGACCTCATCTCGGGCGGCCCCGCCATCGGACAGATTTATCTGTGGGAAACCGACCACAACACCGTCACCAACGACAGCGTCAGCTTCGTCATCGATACTCTCAGCTATGTGCTCCGCAACGGCAATAAGGTGTATATCGATAGCGCCAAGTTCCAAATCAAGAGCGGCGACACGATGATCGTCCTCGACAAGGGCCATGCCGACTTCCCCTTCAAACATGTTTTCGACCACAATTTTGTTGTTAAGAACGAGATTAACCAGAAGGTGCCCGCTCCTTATCTGAGCCGCATGGTTGCCGTAACCATTGAAAACGACAAACCCGACAACTCCAATGTTTCCTACTGCTGGATGCCTACCGATTTCCGCAAGGTGTTCGACGAGACTTCCGAGACCCGTTTCTGGAGCCACATCTACGGCATCAACGGCGTTTCCTACCCCCACGACCATGTCCGCTACAGCGTCCTCTCGCAGAATGGCGATTGCGCCTTTGTGGTTGTTGAGAACGATGAGACAGGTGTTTCCTTCATCGCCCGCGTCCACGGTTTGAACGGTGTCGACTATTCCCAGAGCGTCCACAGCATCTGGAACGACCTCCATTACAGTGTCAAGTCCCGCAAGACCACTACCGATACTCTTAAGGTTTCTGCCGACAATGTGTGGTTCAACCGCCGCATTTCCTCCATCGCCGTTGACCCCCGCGAAGGTAAGGATGCCATCATCGTCACTTTCGACGGCTTCGACAGCCTCCAGGCTCCCAATGTTGTCTACATCAACAATGCTACCGCCAGCAACTACACTATCAGCGACATCTCTGTTGCCAACAATGTTCCCGCCTACAGCGCCTTGGTTGAGCAGACCTCTGGCAATGTGTTCGTCGGTACCGAAGACGGCGTTTTCAAGGCCAACAGCGCCAGCAACGCCAGCTGGAGCGAGTATGGTGCCTTCAAGGGTGTCCCCGTGACCTCCATGTGCCAGTCGCTCTCCAACTACGGCATCACCCGCTACACTGGTCACGACGGTGTCACCGAAGTCAACTATGTCTTCCCCAGAACCAAATGGTCCAATGCCATCTATTTCGGCACCTATGGCCGCGGTATCTTCATGGACAGCACCTACGTCACCGACCATACCAACGAGATTGTCGACTCCACCGAATATCTCGACATTCCCACTGTGGCTTCCGTCGGTAGCAACAGCGTCCGCTTCTATCCTAACCCCGCCGTCGACCAGGCCACGATGGAGCTCTCCGTCGTCAAGGCTGGCAACGCTGTGGTGAAGATCTACGACCTCACTGGCAAGGTGGTTTATTCCGAGAACCTCGGTCGCATGGCCGAAGGCGTCTACACCCGCACCATCGACTGCCAGCGTCTGCAGCACGGCATGTATCTGGTCAATGTCTTAGTGGGCAACCAGAAGGCTACCTCTAAACTGATTGTAAGATAATAATAATTAGATAGTGAAAGAGGTACTTGCCCCAAAGCAGTACCTCTTTTTTATATAATATACATATTATATTATTTATGAACAAAAATCTCGTTCAAGAACTCAAGTGGCGTGGCATGATTCACGATATGATGCCAGGCACCGAAGAACAGCTTTCAAAAGAAGTAACTACAGCATACGTGGGCATCGACCCTACCGCCGATTCCCTCCATATTGGTCACTTGGTCAGCATCATGCTCCTCAAACACCTTCAGATGGCAGGCCATAAACCCCTGGCCCTCGTGGGTGGAGCCACAGGCATGATTGGCGACCCCTCCTTCAAGGCCACCGAGCGTAAGCTCCTCACCACTGAAGAGGTGCAGCACAATGTCGATTGCATCCGCCAGCAGTTGTCCAAGTTCCTTGATTTCGACGACCCCGTCAATGGTGCCGAAATAGTCAACAACTACGATTGGATGAAGGATTACCTCTTCCTCGATTTCATCCGCGATGTCGGAAAACATATCACGGTCAATTATATGATGACCAAGGATTCTGTCAAAAAACGCATGGAGACGGGCATCTCCTTCACCGAGTTCAGCTATCAGCTGTTGCAGGGCTTTGATTTCCTCACCCTCTACCGCACCAAGGGGTGCCGCTTGCAGATGGGCGGTTCCGACCAGTGGGGCAATATCACCACAGGCACCGAACTCATCCGCCGTGTCGAAGGCGGCGAGGCTTTTGCCCTCACCTGTCCGTTGATTACCAAAGCCGATGGCACTAAGTTTGGCAAGACCGAGGGCGGCAACGTGTGGCTCGACCCCAAGAAGACCAGTCCCTACAAGTTCTACCAGTTCTGGCTCAACTGCTCGGACGAGGATGCGGCCCGCTACATCCGCATCTTCACCATGATGGGCAAAGAGGAGGTGGCCGAGCGTGAACGTCAACATGCCGAGGCTCCCGAGAAACGCATCCTCCAGCGTGCCTTGGCCAAGGACATCACCTGCCGTGTGCATTCGTTGGCCGATTACGAGAAGGCTGTGGCCGCTTCCGAACTTCTGTTCGGCAAGGGTACCACCGAGCAGCTCAACACCCTCGACCGCGAGACCCTCCTTTCCGTTTTCGAAGGTGTGCCCCAGTTCAATGTTGCACGTTCAACTGTTGAGTCGGGCATCAGCCTCATCGACCTCGCAGCCGAAACAGGTATGTTCGCCTCCAAGGGCGAGATTCGTCGTGAACTGAAGCAGAACTCCATTTCGGTCAATAAGGCCAAAGTGGGCGAGGATTGCAAAATCACCAATATGGACATCCTCTCCTGCGGCAGCATTCTGATTCAAAGAGGCAAAAAGACCTACTATCTTGTCAATGTAGAATAGTCGGGACGTATCCGTTTCGATAGAGAGGGCCCCGAGTGGCTTTGGGCCCCCGGGGCGGTTCTCTTCTTTTTTT
>JAZUFY010000178.1:0-11452 GCA_045640925.1 Bacteroidales bacterium | reverse complement strand
ACGAATCTTAGTGTTGATTCCGAAAACTTTTGCCATTGTGTTTTACTTTTTAATGTTATACTTTTCGTTTGTTCGTCCTCTTGGCGTGTCGGCATGTGCACCTACCGGTTAGCTTTGAAAGACGAGGCAAAAGTACAAGGGTGGGGAAAAACGGATTCGGGCTTTGTCAGCTTCCGGTGGGCGTCAGGGGTGCGTTACGGGTGTGTTCGGGGTGGGATTGTCGCGAAAAGAGGGAGGGCGGGGAGGGGCAAAATTGGAGAGATAAGGGGTGGAAAATGGAAAATTTGAGAGTGTGATATCAAATGCGGTTTCCTTCAACTACAATTGTAAGCACCTAAAATTGAGTAAAGTGAGAAATAAATGTAAAAAATATTTTGTCAGAATGAAAAAAGTGCGTATCTTTGCACCGACAGTTTCCACCACGCTTCCCACTTGAATAGCGAACCAGGGTGGAACTTTTGTTTTTAAAAATATGAAGTACAACAAGAAACCAATAAGCATCGCAGACCAGATTGCACAACTGAAAAGCAGGGGTCTGATTATCGAGGACGAAAACAATGCCGAAAAGGTATTGTCAATCATCAGTTATTTCCGTTTCGCCAATTATTTGCGTCCAATGGAAGCCGACAAGATGACGCATAAATTTAAACCAGGCAAGAAATTCAATAATGCATTAGATCTATATTATTTTGACAAAACCTTGCGGAGCGTGCTATTTTCGGCGATACAAACAGTAGAGATTGCATTGCGGACGAGCGTCATTCAGCACTTTTCGATGAAATATGGGCCATTCTGGTTTATGAAGTCCAAACTATTCAAGGATGGCGAGATGCACAAGGCTTGCTTGAAAACCATAAAGACAGAGCTAAAACGTACCAAAGAGGATTTTATCAATGAGCATTTCGCAAAATACAACAAACCTAGCATGCCCCCGTCGTGGAAAACGCTGGAAGTGGTTTCGTTTGGTACACTCGGCAAACTCTATAGCAACTTTGCCGACACCTCAATAAAAAAGACAGTTGCAAGAAGTTTCAACGTGCCTAACCATGAAGTCCTTGACAGTTGGATAGCGGCATTGGCAGCACTTCGCAACTGCTGTGCCCACCATGCAAGAACATGGAACAGAAAATATCCCATGAAGCCACAGTTGCCACCCACTAAAAAAATGAGAGCCGATTGGGTGGATGTGACGGCGGTTGACTCGAGCCGATTGTATGCGTTGCTGTGCTGCTTGCTGTATTGGGTGAACAACATACAACCCGACAATACGCTAAAGACAGACATCCTGCAACTAATGAAGAGGCACCCGAATGTTGACCCATCAGCGATGGGATTTCCTGTGGGGTGGGAGAAAGAGGCCCTTTGGAGATAAGCGACAAAACATCAATTGAGGGCGAGGCCGGGAGGTCTCGCCCTTGTCGTTTTTGGGGTGTTGTTGATGGTGGTGGGTTGGTCTATGGTTCGCCGAGGAAGGAGAAGAGGATTTGGAGTTGGCGGGGGGAGAGGCGTTTTTGGGCGGGGCGGTAGCCGGTGGGGCGGAGGGCGTCGAGGAGGCCTGGGGTGAGGTTGATTTCACGGGCGAGGAGGCGGCTCGCAGTTTTCTTGCTACAGCCGTCGAAATAGGCCATGGCAAGGTCCTGCTTGAACTTGTACATAATATTGAAAATTTAAATGAAACAATAGGCCCGGAGGCCGGAATTAGAATCAAGGAAAGATTCATATTATGCATCGAGTCGCCAGCAAAACAATAAAAATAAACCACGGCAGGCGCAACGAGTGCCTGCCGTGGCGAATAACTGGTTATGTTATAGTAAAGTATAGCATAATTACAGTTAAATAAAAACATATTCCATCATTCCACTATGATTTTACGAGCAACCGTTCCTTTCGTGCCTGTAAGAAGGAGGTAATAGCCGCCTCGTTTGAGATTACTGACATCGAGGGTGCAGGATGAACCTTGTACTGATTGCCGAAGCATCAACTGGCCAGCGGCATTGTAGAGTTCAGCCCGACTGAAGGCTTCGGCATTTTTGACGGTGAGGAGATTGCGTACAGGGTTAGGATAAATGGAGACTTGAATGACATCGGCATCGTCGATACCTGACGAGGAGAGGGTGGTGAAGGTCTGGCTGGTGGGTGTACCCAGTTCGCGGTTTTGGTTAAAGGGGAAGAGCCATACTTGATACTCGGTGTTTGAAGATAACGGTTCGTCTGCGGTGCCGTAACTGCCTATAAGGTCATGATTCCAGGTCTCCCAACTGTTGTCTATGAGGTAGTTTAATATAGACTCCGCATCCGTGAGGTTGTGACTGACAAATATTGTGGTTTTACCAGCTATGAAATAGAAGTAAGCCGTCTGGTCATTCATGGATGTCTCAAGGTGACAGCCGTAAGACGTGACGTCGGTTATCGACAAGCCGATTTCGGCCAGCCCTGTACCTCCCGTTGTCAATGTGGTCTCGAACACTGTCTTGCCAAAAGTCCCGGTTAGCTCACCCGCATTGTCAATCGAAATGGTGTATATGGGTATTTCCGTCCCGGCACTCAAGCCGGTAATGTGCAGAGTGGTGTCCGCCAGATACAAGAATCCACTGGGGTATTGGCTGACAAACATCTCAAATACTTCCTGTTCTGTTTTCGTAATACCCATGTTGGCATAGTTCTGCACCATCTCTGATACAGAATTATTACGGTCTATCATTGCGTAGTAGCCATAATCCGACTCAGATTTGTCGAACACTACGGTCGCAGAATTGTCTGTAATGTTAGAGACGGTAACGCCAACAGTAGTAGATGCTTTTGCTATAGATGGCATCATTGTAACTACAATAGCAGCCATCAGTATCATGAATTTTCTCATACTTAATTACTTTAGTAATGTTTTAAAAATAACTTGGGACAATGTTGATGTTTTCGATGGAACAGAACTGCCTCATTTGTATGATAAGATTGTCCCATGTTATTTTTTAATCGTTACTTAGTTTTGACGATAAAATGAGATACAATTCTGGAATGCGAATGTCTGTCGCATTTATGCGTTCTAATGTGATAGTGGTACCTTCGTATGTTTTGATGCTGTATCCGCTTTCGAGACAAGAAACATCGCTGTCTTTCCATCTGTAAAGAACCTCTGTCTTTTTCGTCATTGGATTCTCATTTTCGATGGAATTACGTTTTATCGTGATAATGCCGTATGCTTTCGTCTTCATGGACATACTGGACGAATCCAAGATATAGCCTTTCGACGTATAGCTGTCAATGAGTTCCTGAGCTTTTCGTTGGGCCTCTTTTTGGAATTCAGCCACATCGGGACTACCATTGATACGTTTCACTGTAACAGAAGAAGCGGTGCTCGTATCCGATATTGGATCGGCTAATGTTTTCAATAGTTTTTTACTATCTAACGACGCTTTGTATTTTCCACAATAATCAGTTGGTATCTGTATCTGGGCATTGCACGATGTTAATCCAAAGAGTAATGCGATTATTATTACTGTTTTGATATTCATTGTTCTTTTCTTTTTAATTCTTGAATATAGTCTGATGTGGTGCCATATAATAAATCCAGACTTGATAATTTATCACACAATAAAGTCGGTTGATACACATTATTGAAATGTGTAGAGCGACTGCTCTATGCCTCGGGTGCGGGACGGCAGGGAAGAGTGAGTTGCGAGCTTCAAAATACAATCACACTCTCCCTGCTTTGGCGCCCGCTCCTTTTGCCCCAACACAACGGCGCACCAAACTTGTGCGGGGCATTGTCAGATGAAATACATACGATTTACAGGTTTTGTGCAAACAGCACTATCGGGAGTTCGCGGTTATCGATTAACTGACTGCTACGCATGTATATACCCCATTATCGTGATTTATCGCCACGGCATAGCCTTCATCCGATTTTTGTTTTGCCCATGCTTTCGCCTCGTTGCGGTCGGTGGTAGTGATTGTTTGCACGTCTTTCGTCGCGGGGGATTGTGATGCTGCGTTCTCATTGATGATACGGACATCGCACCCTTGTTCGGAGAGAGATATCATGCTGTCGACAAATGCATCCCACTCCGCATCGCCATGTAAAGTGACTTGGTGAGCTACGCCGTCAACGGCGTAGCTCACCGTACGTACGGTGCCAACTTCCGCGACTGCGGACTGAGGCTCCACGAAGTTTTCCTTTTGGCAGCTGACTGCCATCGTTGCCAGCACTGCGAACAGTGCTACTGAGATTACTTGTTTCTTCATTTTTTTAATGTTTTAGTTAAAAAAATATGTCATCTATTTCTTTGTCAATTATGGCATCATATTGTTCTTCGGTCAAAGAATGGAATACACAGATTGTCATGTTTTTCCGAGAATACACATAGAGATTTTTGAGATATGTGTCTTTTCTGTCAACAAATGTGGAATCCTTCTTTACTATGTATTCGAAGGTTTTCTCGGAAAAGAACATATCTTTGAACTCTTCTGGGATTATTGTAATAGATGGGACATGTATGTCTTCGCACAATTTTTCCCATATACAGGTGTCTTCGGTTTCAAGCAATGTCGCGCTAACCACTACACTATCATTGACTTTGTAATCCTTAATAAATGTGGCCTCAACACCATCAACATCTGCGTAACGTTTGTACACGTCGCTGCACTGGTCGAAGGGGACGACTTGCGGGAGGAGCAAGACAGCCACACCGCCTCCGAGAAGGAACAGGCAAAAGATGATCGTTATGAACCAGGAGCGTTTCATATCTGAGCTATCATAAAATCTATATTTTCGACAACAATGGCACGCATATCACGGTCGGCCTTGGTCATGGCATATCCGTCGCCGATGGGTGTGCAGGATACGGCGGTGAGGACCATGAGGGCGACAACACTAACGGCGGCAACCTGACGGGCGGAGGTTATGGCCGTGGCAACAGCATTGCGAAAGTCGACATGGATGATATATGACTTGCGGCTGTCGGGACTTGGCGCATAATGCGGCTCCATGTGCATGCGTCTGATGAAACGCGACATGCGGGCGACGGAGACGCGGGCAGGATGATGACGGAGGATGATGAAGTAGCAATAAAGGCTGTGGACGGCGAGGATAGCGTTGGTGGAGACAATGACAATGCCGGTGATGCGGATGAGGATGTAAGGGTCGGGCAGAAGGGCGAAGAGGGAGTAGATGCCTGCGGCGATGTTGAGGAGGGCGAGGACGAGGTATTCGGCCATGATGCGACGACGCCATGGGCGGCTGTGCCGGAGGTTGAGGCGGACGGGGCGGGCCTCGGGGTGGACGGCGAGGAGGTGGTCGATGCGGCGTGACTGCTCATCCCAGAGGGATTGGAGGTCGGCCAAGGGGTCCTCGTCGTATGTGTCGATGCGTGATTGTGTGATTGTGTCAGTATTCATTGTCTTGGTTCTTTATTTCTATCAACTGTTGTCGGATGCGGTAGAGGCGTTGTTTGACGGCGGCTTCGGTGGTGCCTGTGATATAGGCGATTTCGCGGAGGGGATGGCGATCGATGTAGAGGAAGAGGAGCTTGCGGTCGTAGTCGTCCTGAAGACTGTCGATGAGGCGGTAGAGAGGCTGGTAGCGGAGGTCGGTGGCTTCGTCGGAGAGGATGTCGTGGATGTTTTCGTCGTATTCCACAAAGAGTGGCATACGCTTGTGCTTGCGGATTTCCTGACCGGCGACGTTGAGGGCGATGCGTGTGACCCAGGTGGAGCGAGCACTCTCGCCTCGGTATTCGGGCCATGATTCCCAGAGGGTGCAGACGATTTCCTGATAGAGGTCGCGGAAGTCGCAGGGGCGACGGCGGGTGAAGTAGCAGCATACCTTTATCAGGATGCCTTCACATTGGCTGAGCATCTGGAGGAATTCGGTCTGTTGGCGCTCGTCGGGTTTCATTCCGTGTCTATTCCATTTTATGTCATTTAGTCATACATTTTGTTCGTTTTTGAGGAGGGTACTGCCTTAGATGTATGGGGGGGCCACATCGGTCGCCCTCTATTATAATTAGTTGCAAAAATAGGAAAAAAGTAACAAGAAAAATGAATTTTTTTTGCAGAAACCTTGTAGAGATTTGGTTTTCAACGGTATAATAAAAGAATTTTATGATTATCCGCAACGAGGTGAATGCGTCAGCAAAATATTTCCTTAACCCTTTTTCCCACACAGAAACCACTTATTTTTCACGCCTTCTGTTTTAACAATATATTAAAACAAGTTAAAAAAATGGTATGGATGTGGCTAATAGATTCCCCCAAGGTTGTCCCAATATTCTCCCAATATTCTCCCAATATTGTCCCACCGACGGTGGAGATATAATGGAAGCGCAAAGAACGCAAAAATGGGGTGGAAATGTTAAATAGTGCTTCACCACACAAAGACATCGAAAACGAAAATGTCCGCAAGAGCGAACGCTACGCTTAACGAAAATTATCGTAAATGTCCGAAAATTATCGTAAATTATTATATTTAAATATATTATCATCATGTTGCACTATAAAAAATTTACGAAAATTCGCGGTTATTTACGAAAATTTGCGTTTGAAATGAATTGAGACAAAACGTAGTGATGCCTCCGTAGTGCCCTCGTTGCTGAACCGCCGTAGGGTGACGCGTGGATGACGACTGGATGGCCATAGCATCGCTTCCGTAAGCGACACCATAGCGACACCATAAACACCCCATAGCGATACTATGCACTTCAACAGACGGAGGCACTACGAAGGCAGTACTCGCCAACAACTATTGCTTCGGAGTCGTGCTTCGCAAACGAAAATGACCGTGAATGACCGAAAATTTTCGAAAATATTTTTTATGGACATTCACGGATAGCACACTCCAAAATGTGGCAGACGGTTTTTAGAGCGTCCTGTCTGGACGCAGACCTCACGCTATGATATACTCCACACATCGGACTTCGTCCTCAATGTGTGGGGTTTTAGCACCGACTCGTCGGTGTGGATGTCTCTCCGAGACATTACTTTGAATTGAGAATTGGGCGGGAGCCACACAAGACATGGGACATCTTTTTTCATTCTTTTTTGTTTTTTCAATAAAAAGTTGTAAATTTGCAGTTTGTTTTTAACCGATGTTTGAAACGATTTTTATAAGTTATGGATATTACCGATTTGAGCGCCGAGGGGATGGTGGAGGCCATCGCTCGGCAGATAGAGAAACTTGACACTCAGGGAAGTGACGAGATGATGCGGCTGAAACGCGATTTGGAAAAGTTCCCCGACGACGCTTCGCAATGGTTCGACTTGGGGCTGGCTATTTCGCAAGCCGCCATACAACGCGACCAGCTGGTTGTGGAACAGGCCCGCATGAAATTGGCCGTGGAGGCCGCCAAGGCAGCAGCAGAGCGCCCCGAGGAGGAAAAGGAGCCCGCCGAGGAGGAAGAGGAGTTGGAGCTCGACTTGTCGACGGTGGACCTGTCGGGTTCGGTGCCGATGACCGAGGAGGCTTTGGCGACATTCGACAAGGTGCTGCAGTTGGAGCCCGACTACTACGGGGTGCAGACACAGAAGGGCATCCTTTACGCCAATCTGCATCGTTACGACGAGGCGGAACGCTGTTTTTTGCAGGCTCTTGAGGACGACGAGGAGGATTTTTCGGCTGCCTACTACCTCGCCTTGGCATACCGCGACAGGGGCGACGATGCGGCGGCGGAGAAGTATTTCGCCCTGGCCGCAGAACTCAACCCCGACGACGAGGTTTTCTGCAACTGCCGTGGCGAGCAGGTGGAACGCTGACACGCATTGGGAAAGGCTGCAAAATAGCGATTTGGAAGGACTTGGAAGCAAGTTTTTTGCTCCGCTTTTTTGGTTATTCAAAAAAAATCGTTATATTTGCATTTCTAATTAATATGTATATAATAATATAAAACATTGATAATGAGACCCGATTTTTCAAAAGTTGACTTCCGCGCACAGAAGGAATCGAAAGAAACCTTCGAACAGTGGGAGAAAAAGAACAATATTCAGAAGAACTGGAACACTCCCGAACAGATTGCTGTGAAGCCCGTGTACGGCTTGAAGGATTTGGACGGAATGGAGCATCTGGAGTATGCTGCCGGTATCGCCCCTTATCTGCGCGGGCCTTACAGCACGATGTATGTGATGCGTCCTTGGACAATCCGCCAGTATGCCGGTTTTTCCACTGCTGAGGAGTCGAATGCTTTCTATCGCCGCAATATCGCCGCCGGTCAGAAGGGCCTTTCGTGCGCTTTCGACCTCGCCACTCATCGTGGCTACGACAGCGACCACGAACGTGTGGTGGGCGACGTGGGCAAGGCCGGTGTGGCTATCGACAGCATCCTCGACATGAAGATCCTGTTTGACCAGATCCCGCTGGACAAGATGTCCGTTTCGATGACTATGAATGGCGCCGTGCTGCCCATCCTCTCGTTCTACATCATCGCTGCCGAGGAGCAGGGTGTGAGCCAGGAGCAGCTGCAGGGCACCATACAGAACGATATTTTGAAGGAGTTTATGGTGCGCAACACCTATATCTATCCTCCCCTGCCGTCGATGAAGATTATCGCCGACATTTTTGAGTACACCTCGAAGCACATGCCCAAGTTCAACAGCATTTCCATCTCGGGCTACCACATGCAGGAGGCTGGCGCTACTGCCGATATCGAACTGGCATATACGCTGGCCGACGGTTTGGAGTACCTCCGCGCCGGTATCAACGCGGGTATGAGCGTGGACGATTTCGCTCCCCGTCTGAGTTTCTTCTGGGGCGTGGGTATGAACCACTTTATGGAGATTGCCAAGATGCGTGCCGCCCGTATGCTCTGGGCCAAGATTGTGAGCCAGTTCAACCCCAAGAACCCCAAATCGCTGGCATTGCGTACCCACTGCCAGACTTCGGGCTGGTCGCTCACCGAGCAGGACCCCTTCAACAATGTTGCCCGCACCTGCATCGAGGCCATGGGTGCCGCTTTGGGACACACCCAGAGTTTGCACACCAACGCTTTGGACGAGGCTATCGCCCTCCCGACCGACTTCAGCGCCCGTATTGCCCGTAATACGCAGATATATATTCAGGAAGAGACCAACGTGTGCCGCGTGGTTGACCCGTGGGCAGGCAGCTACTATGTGGAAAGCCTCACCCACGAGATAGCCCACCGCGCCTGGGTCCACATCCAGGAGATTGAAAGCCTCGGCGGCATGGCCAAGGCTATCGAAAGCGGTGTGCCCAAGATGCGTATCGAAGAGGCCAGCGCCCGCAAGCAGAGCCGTATCGACAGCAATGTCGACACTATCGTGGGCATCAACAAGTACCGTCTCGACCATGAAGACCCCATCGAGACCCTCGAGGTGGACAATACCGCCGTGCGCAAGGCTCAGATAGAGCGCCTGGCCAAGCTGCGCGCCGAGCGCAACAGTGCCGAGGTGCAGGCCGCCCTCGACGCCCTCACCGAGTGCGCCAAGACCGGCAAGGGCAATCTGCTGGAACTCTCTATCGATGCCGCCCGCAAACGCGCTTCGTTGGGCGAAATCAGCTACGCACTCGAAAAGGTGTATGGCCGTTATAAAGCAAAAATCAATCTTATCAGCAACGTGTACAGCACTCAAACCAAAGACAGCGAGAGCTTCAAGAAGGCTCAGGCTATGACCGACGAATTTGCCAAAATAGAGGGACGCCGTCCCCGCATCATGGTGGCCAAGATGGGCCAGGACGGTCACGACCGTGGCGCCAAGGTGGTTGCCACAGGTTATGCCGACCTCGGTTTCGACGTGGATATGGGCCCGCTGTTCCAGACCCCCGCAGAGGCCGCCAAACAAGCCGTGGAGAACGACGTCCATGTGCTCGGCGTGAGTTCGCTCGCAGCAGGTCACAAGACCCTCGTGCCGCAGGTGATTGAGGAACTCAAGAAACTCGGCCGCGAAGACATCATGGTCGTGGTGGGAGGCGTTATTCCTCCGCAAGACTACGACTTCCTCTTCAAATCGGGAGCCGCCTGCATCTTCGGCCCCGGCACGGTGATCAGCGAGAGCGCCATTAAGATGATGGAAATTCTCCTCGCCATGAGGAAATAACAGCAAAAGAAGGGTGCTCGAAAGGGCACCCTTTTATTGTGAATTGTGAAAAGTGAAAAGATATTTATAAGATGAAAAATATTCGTTTCTTCGTGGCCCTGATGGCTGTGGGTCTTTTGTTCGGGGGTTGCAAAAAGGATGAGGGGGCAAACACTCCCAAACCTTATGAGTCGTATACGGTGAATGGATACCTGGTGATGGATACCGTGGTGTCAGAAGGCGGCAGCACTATTACGTTTACGCCGGAGATACTTGATTTGTGCGACTTTGATGCCAAACTAGTGTGTGGGAATGAGGTGATAGACAGCGTGAGAATCACTCAGCCGCGACAGCATTTCCAATTTGGAATCAGCCAACTGCCCAAGAACAATTGCAAGCTGCTGTATGTGCTCACTCCGAAAGGCTCGGTGGACAGTACGGCGGAGCATTTTCTGGGCATGATTTCCGATGTGGAGATTTATGGCAGGCACAGCGACGGCACATCAAATATTGTGAAGAGTGAACCTGTAGAAATGATATCAAATTCATTCTCGACCAGAAATCCGCTGACGAATCAAAAACTGGCCTCCTATTGCGAGCGACGCTCAATTCTTTCGCATATATCGGTGAATACATTCACTACAGAGGGTGCCAGCTACCAGAAATACGATGAATAATTGACCGAAATCGATAAAATTGAGTTGTCGTTTTGACCTTCCATTTTATACGAAAAAGATAAAAAATATTTTTTTCTTTGGTATGTCAAAAAAAAAATGTAATTTTGCAAACTCAATAGAATGTGCAAATGAAGCCGAAAATTGATACTGTTGTCCAGTTTAGTTGTTTGAAATCAGGTAGATACGAGTATGAGTATGCATTGGATAACAGCTTCTTCAAGACCTACGAAAATGAGGATTTGCAGGAAGGAAACGTCAATTTTCATGTCATTCTGGAGAAACGCGAGCGCACATTGCTCTTCACTTTCGCCTTTCAGGGGACGGTGAAAACAACTTGCGACCGCTGCCTCGGGGAGTTGCTCATCCCGGTGGAAGGCGATGCGACACTCTGTGTCAAGTTTAGCGACACCGAAACGAGCGATGACGAAGACACCGTCATTCTCTCCGAAGATGCCTACCAGATTGATTTGGCTCAGTGGATGTACGAGTATGTGGTGGTCAGCCTCCCCATACAGAAAGTCCACGCAGAGGGAGAGTGCGACCCAGAGATGCTCAAATACATCGCTGAAGAGCACAGTGAACGGGATGACACCGAGGTGAGAGAGTTGAGTGAGGGTGAATCCGACCCCCGATGGGCACCGCTCAAAGACTTATTAGATAAATAAACAAATAAAAAATATAAATTATGCCACATCCAAAACACAGATTCTCACAGACCAGAACGGCCAAGAGAAGAACACACGACAGTCTGGAGGCAG
>JAZUFY010000177.1:0-6334 GCA_045640925.1 Bacteroidales bacterium | reverse complement strand
GCATGTTCGAGGTAGTGGCTTCCAGCCACAATTTTTATATAATTTCTACACACCCCGCACTTCGTACGGGGTTACTCAGAGTGCTGGCTTCCAGCCAGATCGAACTGGTCTCAACTTGCGAATTAATTCCGCCAACGCGTTAAATAAATTCTATTATATATATAATAATATAAAAACTAAAATTGTATTCCCAAACTAATAGCAAAAGACCAGAGACCGTTACTTGTAGCCTCGTTCATAACTCGCTGATTCTTCGCTACTATAGCGAATCTGCAACGAACCTGCAACGAACCTACAACGAAGGAATGGGTTTTTGCCCCCCCGAAACACCCCAAAAACATGTCCTATTTAATCCCTTTTTTGCATGAAAATATATCTGAAATGGCAAAAACAGCCCGCATTATTTCAAAAGAACGGCATCTGCTACCGCTTTTGGGGCAATACAACTTTGGAGCAAAATGAGATCAAATTGCTTCATGAATATAGACTTAACCCCAAAGACCTCCGTCACAAGAGGTGGTGAAAGTGCGCTGTCCGATGCACATAAAGATGCCATTTGTGTACGAACTGCTCGAAAAAAGTACAATTCGCACATCATGATGGACGATTTATGAGTGTGGCGGGAGCCTCTATGAATTGAGTATTGAGAATTGGGCGGCAGCCACTCAGAAATTATAATTCAGAAATCTTCATTTTGGCTTTTTCTTGGAATTTGGCGCTGTCGATGATGAAGCGTTCGTGGGTGCCTTCGCCGATGAGGCCGCACTCGTCGTAGGCTCGGACGCGGAAGAGGAGCCGCCGGCGGTCGACTTCGACAAGTTCGCTGTCGCACCATACGCGCATACCTACGGGGGTGGCGGCACAGTGCGAGACGTCGATGTGGGTGCCTACGGTGCCCTGGCCCTGGGCGAGCAGGGGCACGACGCTGTCGTTGCAGGTGCGCTCCATGAGCGCTATCATCATGGGGGTGGCAAAGACTTGCACGAGTCCGCTGCCGATGGTGTCGGCGGTGAGCGCGGGGGTGACGGTTTGTTCGAGGTGTCCTTTGGTTCCTATCATGTCGGGGTGTGTTTTTGTTTTTGCAAAGATACGATATTTATGTGAAATAATTTGCTTTTTTTGCCGTTTTTTTATTTGAGGTGTGATTTTTTGCCCCTTTTGGTTGTCTAATATTGTAAACTTATTCTTTGACTTATGCCCGACGTTCAGCAGACTTTCCTCCGTTTTATCGCGCAGCATTCGATGGCTATAGAGCATGTGTGCCGCACGTTTGGCGGCAGCTGTAGGGAGGATCGTGAGGATTTGCGGCAGGAGATTGTGTTGCGGCTGTGGACGGGCTGCGGAGGGTTCAGAGGCGAGTCGAAGGGGGTGACGTGGGTGTGGCGTGTGGCCACGAATACGGCCATCAACTGGCGGAAGCAGCGCAGCCGAGAGGTGCCCACGGAGCCGCTGCCGGAGTATGACTGTGCGGAGGATGTGGCCGAGAGGGAGGAGCTGGAGTTGCTCAACTCGCTGATTGTGCGACTGCCTATGGCCGACCAACGACTGCTGCGGCTGTATTTGGATGCGTGGAAGTTGGGCGAGATTGCGGAGATGATGGGGATGAGCGAGACGAATGTGCAGACCCGTATAGGGCGTATTAAAGACAAGTTGAAAAAAATGGTGATATGAAACAGATTGACGATATTATCGAACAAATTAGAGAGAAGAATATGGAATGTCGCGGCGAGAGCGTCGTTGCGGAGGGGGGCCGTAAGGTGTGGCGATATGTGGCCGCGGCGGCTTGTGTGGCGTTGATTTTCGGGATGGTGATGCTGTGGCCGAAGGATTCGCATACGCAGACGGCGCCGCTGCTGGCGGGCACGGAGTGCGTGCCGGAGGGGTCGCAGTGTGTGGCGCAGGAGGATACGGCGTGGTTTTTGACCAAGGTGGTGAGGGACACGATGCGCAAGGTGGGCGGTTTGTTGCGCCCGAATGATGCGACGCTGTACGCCTACGTCGACACGCAGCAGTTTATACATTCGGATACGGATCGTGGGGAGGATGTCTTTAGGGCTGTGAAGGGGTCGGAGGCGAGTGTGGACGCGCTGCGGCTGAGGAACGAGGTACGGGTGTGGTCGAGTGATGCGATAAGAATGAAGAACGAGAAGTAATAATCAAATAATCTTTTCTTTATGGTTACAAAATGGTGGAGAAAAATGTTTCTCCTATGGGCGGTGCTTGTTTCCGCCCAGGGGATGGCACAGACGTTGAGCGGCACGGTCAGGGATGCCAAGACGGGTGAGCCGGTGATGTTTGCCAATGTGGCGTTGCTGCGGGAGGCCGACAGCAGTTTTGTCAGTGGCACCACGAGCGACGAGCAGGGGGCTTTTGCCTTGACGGTGGAGGATTCGGCGGCGTTGCTGCTGCGGGTGTCGGCCATAGGGTACGAGCCGCTGTATGCCGCTGTGGAGGGTTTTCCCGAGGTGTTGCGGATGGTGCCCACGGCGGTGAACCTGGCCGAGGTGCAGGTGACCGACAAGAGGCCCCTCTATGCCGTGGACGGCGAGAAGAAACTGTACAACGTGAGCGAAGACCCCAGTGTGCAAACAGGCACGGCAAGCGACGCCCTACAGAACGCCCCTGAGGTGGAGGTGGATGCGGAGGGCAACATCACGCTGCGTGGCACCCAGGGGGTGACGGTGTGGATAAACGACCGCCCGTCGCACATGAGTGCCGAAGGTTTGAAGCAATACATCAAACTGATGCCTGCCAACACGATAGAGCGCATCGAGGTTATCACCAACCCTTCGGCACGCTATGGGGGCGGCAGCCCTGTGGTGAACATTGTGACCACGGAGAAGATCAAACGCAACGAGTTTTTCAGTTTCGGCGCCAATGCCACAACGAAGCCATACGTTTGTCCGTGGCTGAGCTATGTGTATGCCAACGACAAGTTCTCGTTCAATATCTACGCCAACATGGATTATGAGAGCAACTGGAATGAGCAGGAAGGCTCGGGGATGCTGCGGAATGAGGCGGGCGACACCTCGTGCAGCCGAGAGTGGGAGTCGTGGTGGCAGAATCGCAACATGGGCGGCTACCTCTATATCAACGGCCACTACGATTTCGACAGTACCCGCACGTTGAGTTTTTGGGGCGGGACGTATCCGACGCACATCCGCAGCCAAGGGTGGACCGAGATGCACAGGACGGAACACCTGCTCTCGCCCAGCGACTACAGCTATCGCGACGACGATACCTGCATTGTTCCCCAGATGGGCTTTTACAGCGGGGTGGACTATACCCACATTTTCGACACCAACGGACACAAACTTTCTATATCGGCCTACGCCAACGGCTACGGATACAAAAACTATGCGCAATCTGCCAGGCGGTATGCGGTGGTGAGGCAGTATGACTACTGGGTCGAGAGCCTCTCGAGAAAGTCGCTGCGCCCCGAATTGAGTTTGGAGGCCGACTATAGGCTGCCTTTTGCCCAACACTGGGAGCTGGAACTGGGAGGCGGCATCAGCAACGACAGGGAGGATTATTCATACGCCTCGGATACTATCACGGCTGCGGGCCTTCGGCACGACTGGCTGCGCAGCTATGCCGACGAGACGCGGACACTGGGTTGGATGAGCTATGCCACGCTGCTGCGGAGGATAGGCAATTTCTCGGTCAAAGTGGGACTGAATGCTGGGCAGAAGCATCTGTGGGGCGTGTGGGAAGGCTTTATGCACGACACGGTGGATTGCGGGTATTGGAAGTTCGTGCCGTCGGTGCATTTGAGCTACCATACCGAGAATATGCACAATTTCGCCCTCAGTTATACCCGCAGGACCGAATTGCCCACGGCTGACCAACTTACACATTTCGTCAATTACGGCACCGACAGCTATTCGGTAGGCAATCCTGCGTTGAGCCCTTGTTATACGCACAATGTGGAGGGATCGTGGGACAAGTATTTCGACAAGTTCGGATCGGTGGGGGCGCAGGTGTTCTACAGCGCCATTGTGGGGGGGATTTCCACGTTGCAGGATGCCGCCATGAACGAGGTGTTGGGAGGCAGGACGGTGAGTTATCAGCAACCTGTGAATGTGGGCAACAGCAGTGTGGGAGGTGGCAGCATCAATGTCACCTACAGGCCTTCGGCGTTTTTGAATGTGAGGTTCAGCGGCATGGTGTATGATTATTACTACAAGATGCAGTACCGTCCTGGCGAGTGGAGGGAGGAGGATATGTGGTCGGGGAGCCTGCGCCTCAATGTGTGGGCGAAGCTGTGGGGCAAGCTGCAGGTGTTTGGGACGCTGAACTATTCGGGGCGGAGGCTTGGGATGTTCCAGATAGCGGAGCCAGTATTCACCGCCGATATGGGGCTGAGTGCGGACTTCTTTGAGCGGAAGCTTTCGGTTTTTGTGAATGTGGACGATATCTTCAACACCAATGTCAGAGAGATGATCAACACCCATCCATACAACAGCGCTGCAAACAGCGTTTCAAGCAACTCGCGCTATGTGTCGGTAGGCGTGACCCTGCGTTTCGGCAAGATGGAGCTGGAGAGCCAGGCACGACAGGGTGCGGAGTGAAAAACAGATTATCTATTTTGTTTAATACAAAATGTTTAGTATGTTTGTAGTGTAAAAATATTTGTTGATATGGATATAAATCCCTTTGTATTAAATCCGTATGAGAAAAAAGAACTGTTTTGCGACCGCGAAAATGAGGTTGAAAAACTGGTGAAAATGGTCGAAAATAGGGAAAATATCACCTTGATTTCGCCAAGAAGATAGGGGTCAGACGTACCAGGTGAAGCCGGCGAAGGGGTCGCTGCGGTCGGCATCTTGCTGCTGGGAGAGCTCTTGCAGGCGACGGATGCGGCGGACACCCCATTTCCACATCTTGATGTCGAAGAGGATGAAGACGATGAGGAGCAGGCCAGAGAAGAGGCCGCCGATGCTTTCGGGTATCATGAGCAGGGAATCGAAGGTGCCGTGGAGGAGCATGGGGTAGAGGAAGGCTTTGAAGAGGTGTGAGGCACGATGGTCGGCATCGAATTTGGCCAGGGCGAAATGATAACCCATGGTGACACCGAAGAGGAAATGGCCTGGCACGGAGAGAAGGGCCCGCACGGAGCCGGTGACAAAGGCCTCCTGGTAGGTGTCTTGAGCGAAGACGTAGCCGATGTTTTCGAAACAGGCGAAGCCGAGGGAGACGAAGGCGGCGTAGACGATGCCGTCGAAATATTCGTCGAATTCGCGGCTTTTCCATACCGCCCAGGCGAGGAAGAGGAGTTTGAAGAGTTCCTCGGTGCAGCCGGCGACGATGTAGCCTTCGTAGAGGGCGCTGAAGAAGGGAATGCCGAGGTTGAAGAGGTCGAGGAAACGCTCGACGATGGCAACGGGAAAGACGGCCAAAATGCCGAAGAAGAAGGCTTTGACGAGGAGCCGCACGGGCTCTTTCTCAAAGCGGTCTTGTCGATAGACTACCACCGAGAGTATGATCACGGGCAGCACGGCGAGGGCAAGGAGGGAGAGGTTCATGACGGTGTTTGTGTTGTTTTTTTCTGCTGCAAAGGTACAATTATTTTTTGAATTGTGAGTTATTTTGTTTGTGAAACGATATTGTTCATATTCGGATTATTTCAAACAACTGTTCGGCACAAGGGTGCAGAAGCTCTCGATAGACGCAGGTTTCTGCTGTCCGAATCGTGACGGCACTCTCAACACGGGTGGCTGCACGTTTTGCAACAACGATGCTTTCAACCCCTCGTATTGTCAGCCGGAGAAGAGCATCACACAACAGTTGGACGAGGGAATTGAGTTCCATGAGTGGCGTTATCGCAAGGCGGGGAGATACCTGGCATATTTCCAGGCCTACAGCAACACTTACGCGCCGTTGGAGGTACTGAAGGATAGGTATGAGGAGGCGTTGCGGCACGAGGGAGTGGTGGGGCTGGTGATTGGCACGCGGCCCGATTGTGTGGACGAGGCGAAGTTGGACTATATCGCCACGCTGGCACAGAGGCATTATGTGGCGGTGGAGTACGGTATCGAGAGTTGCTATGACAAGACTTTGGCCCGCATACATCGCGGACACGACTACGCCTGCACGGTGCGAGCTGTGGAGGCTACCGCAAGGCGGGGTATCCATTGTGGCGGACACCTGATATTAGGGCTGCCAGGAGAGACGAGGGAGGAGATGCTGGCAGAGGCGGAGATGCTCTCGGCGCTACCTTTGGAGAGTGTGAAGCTGCACCAATTGCAGATATTGCACGGATCTTTGATGGCGCAAGAGTGGGCCAAGGGCGAGGCTACAGCGGAGAATGGGTGGCTGCCCCCCTTCGGATTAG
>JAZUFY010000176.1:0-8518 GCA_045640925.1 Bacteroidales bacterium | reverse complement strand
CAAAGATACGAAATTTTCTCCAGTTATTAATGAATTAAACTGTTAAAAATCAATAAAAAAGACATGGGTTTCGGGTACGTTAGAAATATATTGTTTGTGGTATTCGAAGTGTCCCAACTTATTTTTTAAACATTACTTAATTCTGTGATATGAAAAACAGAGAAGAAAAACTAGTGCAAATAAAAAGTATTGCTCCAGAAACCGCAATACATAGTCTTCTTGAGGAACTATTGAATGAGATGGGTTTCTCCGATGTACATATTACACATGAAAAAGGCGGCAAAAGCGAGGATGGGAAGGATCTCATTTGTTCATATACAAATTCAATTGTTGATACGAAAGAATGGTGGGCATTTGTCGTAAAGGAAGGTGTAATTAAGGGCAATTCTACACAAATACAGGAGATTATTGCTCAGACAAACGAATGTTTTACATTACCATATGAAAATGTAATCAATGGCCTCCGTGTTAATATAAGCAAAGTGGTAATAGTTACAAATGACCACTTCTCCAATGAAGCGGAACGCAAAATTAGGACAGCCCCCAATATTCAAAAAGCAAACATTGATTTTTGGGATGCTGAAAAATTGGTCAAATATATTGATGAAAAATATCCACAATATTGGTTAAAAGGAAGTAGACTATATAAAAAGTATATTGATGCATTCTCCAAACTAATAGAAACTGATAGTCTTTCAAAATCACTAGGCGTTAGTGGTAAGAAAACGAAACGCTTGTTGGATTGCGCGATTGAACCGAAAATATTGGAAAGAGTTGAGTTGGAAGATGGCTCATTTCAATGGAAACATAGAAAGACTAATTCTATAGTAAAACTTGAAGATAATACAATCATTATTGGGGAACCCGGATCTGGAAAATCTACATTGTTCAAGACTTTATCAAAAGAAATTATTGAGCAAAATTCATTGAGAAATGATGCTGAATTCTATCCGATAATAATTAATTTTAATTCATTAAAGAGTGCCAAATACGATTTGGTAAATGCGGTAAAGGAGTATTTTTCATCAGACTGGAATCGGGATTTGTTGATAGATGGAGAAGAAATCATAAAACAGGGTAACTGTGTTATCTTTATTGATGCTTTGGACGAACTCCCGCAAGTGTCCGACAAAGAGAAAGCATTAAGGGCTATAAACGATTTTCATAGCATTTACCCTGAAATAAAAATCATTTGTTCCTCCAGACCTTCAGAATATCTGTTTTATAATTGTACAAACTTAGGATTTAAGTATCACGAAATATCCCGCTTAGATAGAGATCAGATTCAGAACTTTATCAATTCATATTTTGCAGATAACATCGTAAAATCAAAACGTCTTCTTAAATCTCTTAAAGAAACAGATATCCTAAACAAATTGCCCCAAACACCACTTACGGTTGCACTAATTACTGTAATATTTGATGAAAAAGAGGTGGAAATTCCTGCAACCATCACTGATTTGTATAGGCAGTTTGTTGATTTACTTATAGGGAAATATACACCAGAAAACACACTTGATATTATTGAGGTCGGCGCAAAACACAGGCTATTATGCTATCTGGCGAAAAAACTACATATTGAGCGCAAACAAAGTATTAGCACCGCAGATTTTCAAAAACTCATTGTGGACTATTCTACAGAAAGAGGGCAAATAATGGATGCGTCAAAGATAGCTGAAGATATTATTTCAAATACTGGTTTGCTTTTTATTAACGAAACTGGAGAAATCCAATTCAAACATTTGTCATTCCAAGAATATTTTACTGCATACGAAATATTCCATCATAATCAGGCAGAACGTTCTTTATTTGTAGATCAATTCAACAACTTATGGTGGCAGAATGTTGCCATTTTCTATGCTGGCATGACAAAAGACGCTCCAGACCTTCTAACTGAAATAATGGAGAAAAGCAAGCCCAAATGTTTTAATGAGTATATCTCTAATACTGCAGGTATAGGTAAATTATTGCAAGCACTCTATAACACTCCCATCGAAAATAGACAAAGTGGTGTTGCGCGAGGACTTGACAATATTGAAGATGCCATTAAATCAATAATGCAGAGCAAAGAAAAGAATATGGATGTATGGCGTAATTTTTCAAAATATGGATTAATGCAGATTATTGGTTCTTGGTTTACGATGAGTTATTGGTCTATTACTTTGGTTGAACCACTAAAAAGATTGTTTGACGAAAGAATTATTCAGATTGGTGATGATAGATCTAAGCAAGAACAAGATAATTTTGAATACAAATTATATCTAATATGCTCTGTTTTAGCAAGCGAGGACTTCGTTTCATTTGACCAGTATAGAAAATTAGTAGAGCAATCCAAATCACAGGACCTTAGCCTATTTGCTGTGTTGATGACGCATTATCGAAACACACAGAAATACTTGCCTGATGAATACAAAAATAATGAAAACCTACAATGGGCAGGGAAGAAACTAATGAGACGAGAGCAGTCATTAGGTAATATTGCACCTTACGTTAACACACCCGTGAATAAACTCTTGGCACAATCATCAGACAAGGCAAATGTCTAAATAATTTTTAGAATTTTCTTGTAAGTAAAACAGGAGTGTTGTTATTCTGCAACACTCCTGTTTTTTTGTAAAATGAAGTTCCACCAAAAAACAAACAAATAATACGAATCGGGTTAGGTCTTGATGCGACGAACTATCCGTATTATTGGGAATAGGGCGAGGCCGAGGAGGAAGGAGATTAGGAGGGGTTTGATTGAGGATTTGGGGTTGATGGGTTGAATGGGGTTTGTTTTTGTGGTTTCCTTGGCGGTGGATTGGGTTTCGGTTTGGGTGGAGGCGTGGGATTGAAGGGCGGTGCGGTCTTGGTTGGTAATTCTTTCGCGGTCGGTAATGGTGGTGAGTCTGGTGGTGTCGCCGGTCTCGTTGGTTTGGATAGTGATTGTGGTGGTCTCACGAATGGTGTCGTGGAGGGTGAGGGTGACGGTTCCAATCACGGTGTCGTGGACGGTTTCATTGTGGGTCTGATGCGTGACGGTCCTGCTGCTTCTGCAACTCACAGTAAACAGGGCAAGCGTCGCTATGAGGGCAGTCGTTAATCTTCTGTATCGCATTTCTTAAATGGTTTATTTCTGTGCGTAATTCCCTGACTTCATGCCGCAGAATACGCTATCTGGATATAAAAAATCCAGAGAATCTCCGATATGCGTTGGTACGTCGGTTTCAATCAAAATCATGTTTCCGCGACATGGTTCAACCACTTTGACTATAGTTCCTTCAATTTGTAGTGTTGCACTATCTTTAGTATCTCTACTATTTTTTTCGCAGGCTATCATAGAGAGAGCCATGACTACCAAAAGGAGTGCGGGAGAATCTTTGTTTTTCTAATCTTATTCATTGTTGCCTATGTTTTTTATTCATAAATTCATTGAGATGGGATAGGGATTATTTGTAAACTTCTTTTTCGGTGATGGTAAGAAGTGGTGAGCTGACATGGCAGTTATTGTTGTTGTAATCCACGTCAAGGTTATATTTCCCGAACCATACAAGAGGCAGCATTAAAGGGTTGTAAGTGTAATTGCCAGAACCTGCATCGATGCCACTTCCATCAAGGTACCATTTCCAATCAATGTCCTGCATCCAAGTGGTCAATCCCCATACAGGTAACTGTGGATTGTTTCTGAAATATTCAGGGCATTTCTCATAGCAACCAGTCAACATAGCATCGAAATTGGGTTGTGCGTCAATAGAGATGTGAGCTTCGCTTGATTTGCACCCGCTAATTGGGTCGTAATACCACAATGTAGCCACGCCGGGAGTGAAATAGTAGGCTGTTGTGCCAGTGCTGCCGTTGCTCCAATGCAAATCTGTGGTTACGGCACTGCTGCCAACCAACGCCACAGGTGGGTCATCAATGCAGAGACGTGAACCGAACCCGATAGAGGGAGCCGATGGAGTAGAATAGACGGTAATGTAGACCGTAGAAGCATCGGCATTGCAGCCCTGATTGTTGGTTACATTCAAGTTAATCTCATAGGTACCAACTACAGATGCAGACAGGGTTACAGTTGCAGTAGATGGTGTTGTATGGTTACCATTGGGGTCCTTGATGTCCTAAGCGAAAATGTAGTCGTTGGAATCTGGTCCGGGTGCACCATATAGTTTCACCTTGTCGCCGATACAGCACTTATACATATCTGCAACGATTATGGCAGTAGGACGGGTTTTGAATATCACTTCTTTTTGCGCATGCTCTTTGCAAAAATTATCGTCTGTTACCAAAACGGTATAGTTGGCGGTATAATAGGTGGGACGAGAATTTTGATTGGGGTAACTCCCGATGTTCCATAGATAATTTGCAGTGTTTGCATTAAATCCCATGTTGTCACTATGAAATGTCAGTGCTCTACTTGAAACATATGGGCAAACAGGATTCCCAGAAGCATCTAAACTACCAGTCTCAATACTGTTTCCAAGAGACTGTATCGTGATTGTTTTAGAAATAGAGCATCCATTTTGATCTAAAACAGAGGCAGTGACTGTATATGGAGAATTAGCATAAAAATAAGTGTGATAAAAGGTGTTCCCATTTTCTTTGAAAAATGTACCATCACTAAAACTCCATAGTGTTGAGGATATTGGTGTACCAGAAGCCAAAGTTGCTGTCAAAATCAACGGGGTATTATCGCAGGTACGCAAAGGATTAGAACCATTAGAGGCTGTAATTATCAATTCATCGTTGTTGACCGTATTGAAAACTACCGTCGCAAGAGGACAATTATGGGGTTGGGTCAACTGGAATGTGTAACTTCCGTTGGTGGAAATCGGATAGGTGTAACTCGCATTGTGTGCAGGAAAACTAATACAGGGTACTCCATTCACAGTCATTGCAATTTGAGTGTTTCCATTCCGATATTTTGATTTGTTATGGATAACAATTTCGTTACACCTTTTTTCGAAAGTGAAAACAGGTATGAAGGTTACATCATAGGACGTATTGCTAATTTCACAATTATTCCCAGAAGAATATGCCGTAATATAGTAATAGTGTGCATCTTCGAATGTTATATCCACTTCGCTATGGGTGCTGTTCAAATATGCAATTGAATAGTCGCCACCAGAGACAGACCAGTATACGGGGGTGCTACTCACTTGGGTTTCAAGGTGCAATGTGGCCGTACAGAAATCGTAGGAAATGTCGTCCCAGCCCACTTGGTTACAGGGAGGAACAGGTTCATCGAAACATTTAGTAACAGTCTTAGTACAGCCCGTTGTATTGTCAGTGATAATACATGTATAGCATCCGAAACCGCGGAAGCCCGCAGTGTCGCCAGTGGTGTTGGGCAACAGGTTTCCTCCATAGTACCAAGCGAAAGAGCAGTTGTTGGGAGTGGGTACATAAATGCCAACAAAGTTATCGGTTGAGTTGAGGTACAAACCATTTGAGACAGGGGCCTGCAACACGTAAACATGGGTGGCCTCGCTTGTGTAGTACTGTGTGTTGGTGCAATAGTCGAGTACGCTATACATCAGCGTGACGGTATGGTTGCCTGACGTCGCAAAAGCGTGAGTGAAAGTAGCTCCGGTATATACCTGCGTACTTTCATCAGTTTTCCACTTATAGGCAGTGACAGAACCACCATGTCCCGTGAAAGTGACATTAGTGCCCGGACAGACCGTATCGTGGTCTTGTGTTATGGCAACTGATACAGAATCCTGTCCGCGCACAATGATATGAATGGTGTCGTAGATGGTTGTATCGCAATAGCGCCGCTCAAGAGACACCAAGAAATTTACAGGGTAGTTGCCCGAAGTGTGGTTATTAACGGCGAGTGTGACAGCATTTGAGAGAGCGTCCCCCTGAATAGAGGCGCAATGCTGCATGGTTTCTTGAATTTTCCATTTGTAGAGAAAACCCTCTTGATTTGGCACATCGTTATCATTCCAAACAATCTTGGTGCCAGGACACACCGTAATGGGGGAAGAAATATTGATAGGCAACGGCAAGCGTTCTGTCACGGTGTGGATGTAGGCACTTGAAGAGCGACAGCACACTTTCGTAGCAGGTCTGTTCCACCAGCGCCACCAGCATGGGCGTGGCAAACACGTCCACCAAGCCGCTGCCCACCCGCGCGGCACTCATCGCGGGAGTGACGGTCTGTTCATGATGTCCTTTGATTCCGGGTTGTAGCATATTATTTGAGATTGTGTTTTTGAAGATATTTCTCCCTGACGCGCTGGCTCAGCCACCCCATCAGGAATGTCACGCTGTCATTGTAGGGTATGAGGTGGTCGTCTCGGAGGATTTCGGTGCGCTCCTCGGCGGTCATCGGGCCGCTGTAGAGATTATAGCCGAAGAAGTATTCAACGAATGGACCGCCATACATGTAGTGTATCTGCGTCTGGTGGCGGTCGAGGCTGACGCTGATGCCGATGCAGCCGATGGCCTTCAGCCGCTGGCAGATGGTGTCATGCTCGGCCGTGGTCAGCCCTACGGCTTGCAGCAGGGAGTCGCGGTCGTAGACACGGATGCCGAGGCGGAGTGTGTCGGCGGTTCCCCGGGCACGTACGTACAGGCCTTCGTCGCCATTGGGAAAGAGATGCAGCCACAGATAGGCGCTATCGTCCACGGCGCGGTTGGCGTAGTCTGCCAGCTGCTCCATCTCGCTATGGTGCTTTTTGTAGAAGCGATCCATCTTGCCGATGGAAACAGGGGTGTAGATATACCGCCATAGCAAGAACAGACATACCGCCCCTACCACAAACAGTGTAACTATTGTCCAGAGAAAGACTTTCTTGGTCTTCATTTATCGCTGAATGATGATGGCCGGCGGCTGGTTCTGCTGGCGCTCGCGGTCGCTGAAGCGGGTGCCATTGGAGGTGATGAACTGGCGCACGGCCTCGGGGTCCAGCCGGCGCTCTTTGATCAGTCGGTGACGGGCCACGAGCTTGGCGATGGACTCCTCCTTGGGCGAGAAGGGCGAGTCGACCTCCGCCACCTCGTCCCATCCGCGGAACGAGAAGACGAGGTAGGCCGTCGGGGCGCCGTCGGGGAACTCGCGGCTACGGTTCTCCTTGTCGGTAAAGCTCTCCTGCCGCACGGTGATGAGCAGGTCGTCGTTGGCGTCCACGATGGTAAAGACGCATTCCGAGCTGAGCAACTTGCAACCCTCCTTCTCGATATAGGCGACGGTGTCGCCGTTCACAATCATCTCGCCATCCTTGCCGACGGAGACTTTCTGGCGCTGCGCGAAGGCCGTCGTGCCGACGGCCAGCAGCAATGCGATAGGCAGTGCGCGTTTCATATCATTGATGTTTAAGGTTATAACGTGCAATTGTATTTTTCATTGTGCCAGGGTCTATTTTTTTCATGTCCGTGATATTTTTTTTGCCATTGGCGCACCTAATACATACAAAAAAAAGAAAACTCGGATATGAAACGTACACTCCAAGCCACCCTCATAGCCGGGCGGCACTCATCTCGGGGGTTACAATCTGCTCCTTGTGTCCTTTTATTCCAGTCTCTATCATACAAAAAAAAGTTTGCATCTTTAACGCAGGATGCAAACTTTTATTGCGTAATAATATGCGACAAATACGCCAAATAATCAGACCAGGCAGATCACTCGCAGCGTTTCATAATGTAGCGGAAGTCCCAGTCGGCTCCACTGGAGAACGGCGCCAGCACAAGTTCGTCGCTGGTGAGCTTTTCCACCACAAATACCCTACCCTTATAGCAACCGCCTTCAATTTCCAACAACTGCTTGCCGGATTCTTTTGAGAGGGTGTAGATGTGCCACTCTGCAAGACAGTCCGTCCGTGAGTCGGATACCAATACCTTGTCGTCTGTAAACTCCATGTAGATATAACCATCCGTGATGTTCTGCCGCCCATCGATGGTTATTTCATACGATTGAGCCGTGTTGGTCCATTTGCCGATAAGGACTTCATTGTCTTTGTTGTCTTTTCCGCAGCTGGTCAGCAGCAGCGCGCCCATAATAAGAGCGGAGAGGGATTTGATGATGTTGTGTTTCATATTGGAGGTGTTTTTGATGATTGAAAATTACCGTGAAAAGATGTCCGATTGCTTCAGCAGGCGGACGGTGTGCTGGCGGCCGTCGGCGGTGGTGAGGGTGAGGAGATAGGTAGCTTGCGGGCGGGAGGTTAAATCCAGCGAGTACTGCCCGGGGCCGTCGGGGGTGAGGCGCACTTCTTCGCGGCGGCCGGAGAGGTCGGTGAGATAGCAATTTTTAATTATGAAATCTGAAATTTGAACTTTAATGTTTATTCTCTGCCGGAATGGGTTGGGGTATGCCACGAAAGCGTTTCCACCCTCCATCAGCGTGATGCTCACCTCGCCGGGGTCGTCTGTGTGGACGTAAGGTGTCATAAAGGCGGTGTCGACATATCTGGCGATGAATGCCGTGCTGTTGCCTGTGGGGGAAAGCTGGGTGTTGTTCAGCTTGAGGTCGAACTGCGAGCCGCCTGTGATGTACAGGATGCTGTCGTGTAATGACAGGCTTGACGAAAGAATG
>JAZUFY010000175.1:0-4024 GCA_045640925.1 Bacteroidales bacterium | reverse complement strand
TATGCCAAGCAACCAGCCGGACTGTTCGCCAGAGTTATCAGTAAGATTGCATCTTTCACTACTTTACAATATGTCAATTATCTCTTGGGCAGCCCCATTGGTCACGTCAAATATGCTCTAGATTAATTCCGCCAACGGGTGGTGTATTGTATCGACACGGGTCTTCAGTCGGTGCTCACAACATCGTTTTCGCAAGATGCGGGTCGCAGGTTGGAGAATATGGTGTATTTGGAGTTGCTGCGTCGTGGCGGCGAGATATACTATTATGCCGAGAAGGGAAGCGAATGTGACTTTGTGGTGAGCCACAAAAACAAAGTGGATGCGGCACTTCAGGTGTGCTTGGAGGTGGACGACGAAAATCGCTCTCGTGAGGTGGGCGGTTTGCTGACAGCCATGTCGGCTTTCGACCTGCAGCAAGGTGTTATACTCACGAGAATCAAAACGACACTCTGATTGAGGATGGCCGCCAGATAGATCTGGTGCCTGTGTGGCAATGGTGCCGGCGATAATTGAAAATTGAGAATTGAGAATTGAGAATTGGCTGCCGCCTTATTGAATTGAGAATTGAGAATTGAAAATTGAAAATTATTGGGCGGGAGCCGGCTAATCACTATTCACCAGTCACTAATCACTAGACTGGGAGGGCGGCAGCCTCCTAGTCACCAGTCACCAGTTACCAATTACAATTCACAATTCACGTTTGATAAATACTTTTTATCGGCGCTTTGCGTTATTATAAAAAGTAGTAATTTTGCATTTTGATATATTAATACTGAAATAATAATCGACTATGAATAAATCTCGTGTTTATACTATTGTGTTGCTGGTGGTTGCGGTGGTGCTTATGGCCATGCCCGCCAATGCTCAGAAACGTCCGACGAAGCAAAAGGTGAACTTCACCGTGGAGGAGATGCCCGACCAGTTGCTGACTTTTCTCAATGGAATCCTCAAGGATGAGGATAAGTTGGAGGCCAATAAGAAGCTGGTGGATGCTTTCGCGGCGGTGTATAACGGTCTCGGTGCCAGCCGTCAGGAGGAAGTGGTAGACCTCTATAATGCCGCAAGGCAGACAAAGATGTCGCCTCTGCCCGACTATGCCGAGTTGACCACTACGCTGATGGCTTACCAAAAGGCCACGGTGTCTCCGACTATCTTTGCCGAGTGGATTGCTGCCACCAAGGCCATCATGTCGCTCACCACCAAGACGAAGGAGATTACAGGCTTCATATCGTATTCTGCAGCCCTGCTGGCCGATAGAACCCTTTATGGCACCCGCTCGTGCGTGTGGCAGGCACAACCCAATAGTGTTTTCTCGTTTGTGCCCACCAACAAGGATGTGAAGACGGTGTTCGACACCCCTATTAACCTGCGCTACACCTCGGGCACGAGTAACAATGCTGACGAAAACACGATTTACGGCACTAAGGGAGCCTATCTGTTCCTCGACAACCTGTGGAAAGGGCAGGGAGGACGCTTGACGTGGGAACGCTGCGGAGTGGCCGCAGGGGCCTGCTATGCCGATTTGCAGTATTACACCGTGGTGACCAAATTCCCCAAGTTCACCGCCGACTCGGTGCTGTTCATCAATACCAACTATTTCAAGAGCCCCATCAAGGGCGCAATCGAGGAGGCCCTCAACTCTAAGACCGAGCCCGACAAGTACAATTTCCCCAAGTTCAGATCTTATCAGAAAGACTTCCAGCTGAAGGATGTGATGCCTGGGGTGGATTTTGAGGGGAGCTTTATGATGTATGGCCCCCGCTTTGTGACCAATGACGAGAAGAGCCCCGCCTCGATGGTGTTCTACCGTGGCGGCAAGAGGTTCATGACGGTGAGCTCGACCAAGTTCACCCTGCTGCCCCACATGCTCACTTCCGAGCGTGCCGCTGTGAAGATTTTTGTCGACAATGACTCGATATGCAACACAGGTCTGCTGGTGCGCTATACTACAGCCGACCAACGTGTGAACCTCAACAACAGCCCCAAGCGCAACTACTACAGCCCCTACACCGACAGCTATCACCAGCTGGACATCTACTGTGAGTCGATCAACTGGTGGATTGCCAAGGACATCTTGGAGTTCGACATGGTGGCGCAGAGCAGTTCGGAAACCAATGTGACCTTTGAGTCGAACCGCTACTATTCGGTGCGTAAGGCCCGCGAGGTGCAGGGTATCGACGAGGTGAGCCCCGTGGTGCGTATGTATCGTTTTATGAAAGACCACGACATGCGTAAGGACTTCGGCTTGGTGTCGTTCCAAAAGGCCGTAGGCCTGGACGAGGCACAGACGAAGCTGATGGTGCACAACCTCTCGAAGTCGGGCTTGGTGTCGTTTGACGAGGGTTCGAAGTTTATCCACGTACACGACAAATTGTTGGGTTTCTACAAAGCCATCAGTAAACAGAAGGGTCACGACTACGATGCCCTGACGCTGGAGTCGGACACCAAGGGCACCAACGCCGAGATGGACCTCTCGACCAACGACCTGCGGGTGCATGGTGTGGAAAAGTTCGTGGTGAGCGACAGCCAGTTGGTTGTGGTGAAGCCCTATGGTGGCGACATATTGGTGAAACGCAACCGCGACATCATCTTCTCGGGCTACATCAATGTGGGCCGTTTCGAGATGAACGTCACCGATGCCACTTTCTTCTATGATGAATTCCGTTTCGATTTGCCGCAGATCGACTCGCTGCGTTTCTGGGTCACCAGTTTCACCGAGGAGGGCAAGCAGCGTATGGTGCGTACCCCCCTTTACAGCCTTGTGGGCGACATCCAGATTGACAAGCCCGACAACCATTGCGGCCTTCAGAAAAACAAGGATTACCCGATATTCAACAGCGTCAAGACAAGTTATGTCTATTATGACCGCCCCTTCGTCCTCGGTGGGGTGTATAACCGCGACAGGTTCTACTATACTCTGAATCCGTTTGTCATCAAGCAGCTTACCGACTTCGTGACCGACAGTTTGGAGTTTTCAGGCACCCTGACCTCTGCAGGCATATTCCCCGACATCGCCCAGCCCCTCAAGGTGCAGCGCGACTACTCGCTGGGCTTTATCAACACCACTCCCCAGGGAGGTTATGAGACCTATGGCGGCAAGGGCCGCTACTTCGACACCGTGGCGCTCAGCTATGGCGGCTTGCGAGGCAAAGGCCGTTTGGAATACCTCACCTCGGTGATGACCACCGACAAGTATATCTTCATGCCCGACTCCACCGTGGCACAGACCGACACTTTCTATGTCAAGGAGGAGAACGATTTTCCCGACATACACAATGGGCAGACCATCGTCCGCTGGTATCCCTATAGGGATTCGATGACGGTGTCGCAGATGCTCAATGGGTCGCAGTTCCAGATGTATCACGGCGAGACCCAGCTGGCAGGACGTGTCACCTTGCAGCCCAAGGGTGCTGCCGCAACAGGTACCGCCACCTTGCATGAGGGCACACTTCGTTCGCCTTGGTTCCAGCTTCGTAGCAAGGAGATGGATGCCAAACAGACCCATTTCTCGCTCTTCTCGATGAAGTATAACAATGTGGCTTTCGAGGCCGACAATATGCGCTCGCATGTCGATTATGAGGAGCATACTGGCCAGTTCACCTCCAACGACACTTTGGAGCGCACCCTGCTGCCCGCCTTGGGCTATGCCGCATGGGTGGACCAGTACACTTGGGATTGGGACGACCGCACCCTGGCTCTCGACAACAGCAAGAGCACCGAGAGTGGCGGCATGGAGGCTGTGGCTTTGCGCGACCGTGCCAAGCGCATGAACCGTATGCCTGGTGCCCGCTTCGAGTCGACCGACCCGAAACTCAAGAATATCCGTTTCTGCGCCATCCATAGCGACTACCGTTATGACGATTTGGAGCTCTCCAACCACAATGTCTTCGCCCTCCCCATTGCCGACGCACTCATCGCTCCTTCGGGCGACTCGCTGCATATCTCCAAGGGTGGCGAGATGAGCCTCATCAAGAACGGCAGCCTGCTGGCTGAGCGCGACAGCTGCTTCCACCTCTTCTACAAG
>JAZUFY010000174.1:0-22914 GCA_045640925.1 Bacteroidales bacterium | reverse complement strand
TTGATAGGCTGCAGGTGTAAAGCCAGCGATGGCAAAGCCGAGCAGTACTAATTGCCCGAAGACTTTCCGTAAGGCTCCTATATGTCTCCGCCAATAGTCAAAACCATTATTTTGGTGGCTATGGAGCGGGTGTCCACCTCTTACCATTCCGAACAGAGAAGTTAAGCCCCGCATCGCCGATGATACTGCGCTTGTTCGTGGAAAAGTAGGTCGCCGCCAATCTCTTTTAAAAGGGAGTTCCGATTCGGGACTCCTTTTTTTGTGCGTGTGTGAACGCTGGAAGCTTCACAGGGCTTCCGACATATTGTGATGCAGGCGTGCAGTACCAAGGTCGCACCCGTGTGGCAGCGGAGACTGAATTTTTTGAATCCTTTGACTATAACATGAACCACGCCTATTGAGATCGTTTTCTGTTAATCTGTTTGGTTTGTGTAGGATTATTCAAAATCTGTATAATGTCGCTGTGTGGCAGTTGTATGTGAATGCGGGAAAAAGTCCGATAGAGGCCATTTATACTTTCCCCATGTCAAAGATACACTCTGAATTTTTGCTAAGTAATAATTCTCATTACAAGTTGTATCGTAATTGAAGAACTGCCGTGTGACGATTTGGCATATAAGGTGATTTTGTAGGTTGTTAACTGCGAAAATGGGAGGCAGATACTTTTTATGATTAGCCTTTTCTTATGATATGATTGTGTGTGCGTATAGATCCTCTATAGTTCTTGATTTACGTTGATGTAGGCGTTCAGTTCTGAATGACCAGTTCATAGTCGTGAATCCTTAGTTATTCCTTTTAAACGATGTTGCTGTATTATCGTTCCAAAATGTTCTTTTTTATTGCTGTTTTTTCATAATTCAATATTTTTTTGTATCTTTGTATTATGAAATCTAATGACTTTTTTGAGCTTTTTGAACGTCAGATAATTGAGTATCATAAGAAAGATTCGGTGAATGCAGATTCTCAAAATCCTTTTGAACCCGATTCTTTTGAATATATTCTTTGGGAAAAGAGTTTTATTGACACTGTTCAGTGGCATTTAGAAGATTTGATTCGACCCGATGATGTTGATCCCAAAGAGGCCCTGCGTTTGAAACGGTGGATAGATAAATCCAATCAAAATCGTACCGATATGGTTGAACGTATTGATGATTATTTTATGATGCAGTTTCGTGATGTTAAGTTGCATGAAGATGCTAAGATTAATACGGAGACACCTGCATGGGCAATTGACCGACTTTCTATTTTGGCTTTGAAAATATTTCATTTTGGAATTGAGATTAACCGAAATGATATTACTCCAGAACAACATGCAAAGTGTCAATCCAAGTATGATACCTTGTTGGTACAAAAGAATGATTTGATTCAAGCTATAGATGATTTGCTTTCGGATTTAGCTGAGGGTAGACGTATTATGAAACTCTATCGTCAGATGAAAATGTATAATGATCCTTTGTTGAATCCTATGCTTTACAAATCAGGTAAGAAATAATTATTCTTGTTTTTTCATTTGAAAAGTATAACCCCTCCCTCACATATTATGAATATAAAATTGCGTGATTACAGGAGACGAGTTTTGGTTATTCGACTTTCAGCTTTGGGTGATGTGGCTATTTTGGAGCCGATTATCAGACTTCGTGCCGCAGCTAATCCTGATACACTTTTCTTGGTGGCTGCCCCTGATCGTTTGATGCCTTTGTTTTGCGATATACCTAATCTGCGTTTTGTCCCTACGATTAAAAAACAGTCACCTTTTGCCTTATATAAACAATTTTATAGCCTGCATCCTACAGTTGTGGCAGATATGCATCATGTGAACAGGGTGGTTATGGCTGATTTTCTACTTCGTTTAAAAGGATTGACCATAGTGTCTATCAATAAAAAATCCCAGCCCGTACGTCCCACTTGGTTGCGTTATAATGAAGTCTTTGACAGATGTGGATTGAAACCATCAAAGGAATTGATTGTTTCGTACCATGGTCGATATGATGATACTATTGCGGGTAATTACTATGAACTGAAAACAAATGAAACGGGAACATTTCATATTGGTATAGCTCCTTTTACTCAGCATGAGGGAAAGTTGTGGCCTTTAGAAAAAATGGAGCAACTGATACATAAGTTGAGTGAGGATGAACGTTTTCATGTTGTACTTTTCGGCAGCAAATCGGAGGCAGAAACGTTGAGAAATTGGGCAAACAAATATCCTCATGTGACATCGTTGGCAGGAACTGAGAGTTTCGATCTTGAAATGAAGCGATTGGCAGAAATAGATCTGATGGTGAGTATGGATTCTGCTAATATGCACTTTGCTTCAAGTATGGGTGTCCCAGTGATTAGCATTTGGGGTGCGACACATCCTAAAACAGGTTTCTATGGGTGGCGACAAAATCCCGATTGGGCTGTACAGGTTGATATGCCTTGTCGACCTTGCTCAAAATTTGGTAATAAGCCTTGCAAATTCAAGGATTACCGATGTATGAATGCCATTACTCCCGAGATGGTGTTTCGTAAAATCTGCTCTTTGACGGTAGACAAATAATCACGTTAGAGGCAAGTGAATGGTAAAAGTTGTGCCTTTGCCCAATTCGCTTGATATATCGATTTTCCCATTGTGTAGAAGAACTACTTGGTAAACATAGTTGAGACCGATGCCAAATCCTTTCACATTGTGAATATCGCCAGTTGAAACACGATAGAATTTCTCGAAAATATGTTTCTGGTCTTCTTTTGCAATACCGATACCATTGTCGGTAATGGAAAAAACGGCATGGCTGTCCTCCGTATATGTTTTGATGATAACATGTGGGTTCTGTGGTGAGTATTTGATGGCGTTATCAACAAGGTTGTGAATCATATTTGAAACATGAAGTTCATCGGCATAGAGGGAACCTTCAATGGGGTGGAGGTTTAAATCAATTTTGCCCTGTTTGTTTTTCACTGCGAGTTGGAAACTTTGTGCGGAGTCTTGGACAATATTGTTGAAATCGATTTCTTTGCAGTTTATTGATACTTTTTTGCTTGCCATTTTTGCGCTTTGCAGCAGGGTTTCTATAAGCACACGCATACGTCTGTTCTCATCGCTGATAATGTTGATGAAATTGCGTCTGTTCTCTGTATCGTTTGTAATAGTATCGTCCTTCAGCATTTCGCAAGCAAGACTTATGGTGGAAATAGGGGTCTTTATTTCGTGCGTCATGTTGTTGATGAAGTCGGTTTTCATTTCATCGAGTTTGCGTTGCGACCATATAGTACGTAGGGAGAGAATGAATAGAAACGTGATGACCAATATCATGCAGATGCTGGCAATTGTAAAAAAGTTGGCATCGTCTTTGAGAATAATAGGGGTAGAGGGGAATGTCAGAACAATGTAGATATTGTTGCTGGATACAATGCCGTTTGTGTGAAAATTGAACTTGAAAGGAGTCGTTTTCAAATCCTCAACCGCTGCTTCGTCCGAACAATAGATCAGTGAGTTGGAATCAGATTGCAGAATACCGATTTTGGGTTGGATGTCCACACCGTTAATGAGTAACTCTTCTCGGATGATAGAGTCGAGCAGTGGAAAATTGAATTTGTTAATGTCGATATTGCTGCCGATGTTGGAAGAATGTTTTTGATAGTCCTCGATATCGATGTCGCTCATCAATCGATTGCGTGAGTTCAGCAGGGTGTTGTACTGAGAAATGATGCTTTCTTCTGCGGATGTGATGGTTCGGTTAGACTTTACGAATATACTATCTTGTGTGGAAACACCAAAATCGACGCGTTCCTCATCATAAAAAAAATCGCTATTGTTGCGTATGAGGTTTTGCATTTTTTCATTTAGTTCCTCGATGCGTTTGTATCGCAGGATACGGAATCGGTCTTGTTGAGAAACAAAATCCTCCACCTTCATTTGGTCTAATTGCGAGAACACTTCGTCCATGGCGTTGTTGACACTGATGTTGAACAGGTTGTCGCTCATGGCCGCAGAGCGTTTGGTTTGAATCACTTGGATAATGACCAAACTGATGGCAGCGAGTGCGAAGATGGTTGACAAAAGAACTAAAAAACGTCGTTTCATTTCAGTAATATAACGTGATTTGTGCTAAAAAATTATTTTTTATGTATTAATTAAGAAAAAAATGTTATCTTTGCAAACGAATAACAATATTGAATCAATGAAAGTAGGTATTATTATCGCCATGGATATTGAATACAACCAGATGCTAAACGTTCTGGGAGGTAAGCCCGAAGGTCATGCTTTTGGTAATGATATCATATTATGGCATAGTGGAATAGGGAAAGTGAACGCAGCTTTGGGCACTATGAACCTTTATTTAAAACACAAACCCGATTGCATCTTGAGCACAGGGCTCGCAGGAGGCATTGATGCCTGTCTCAATGTACAAGATGTCATAGTAGGAGGTCAGACTGCTTATCACGACGTGTGGTGTGGTGAAGGAAATTTAAAAGGTCAAGTGCAAGGTATGCCAGCCCGTTTTGAAGGCAATGAGTCTTTGCGCAAGGCCGCATTATCTGTGGCTGATTTGAAAGACAACAATCACAGAATTACTGAAGGTTTGATCTGTACTGGCGACCAGTTTATCACCAGTAAAGAGTCCTTGTCTAATATTAAGGCTGATTTCCCCGACGGGTTGGCGTGCGATATGGAGTCGGCTGCCATAGCCCATACGTGCCACATGCTCAACATCCCATTCCTCAGCGTCCGCATTATTAGCGATACTCCGGGCAATACAGAAAATCACCAGCAGCAATGGTCAGATTTTTTGGCCACGATGGGCAACCATTCTTTCCGCTTCATGCACCATCTTCTATCTCTGCTGCCTAATACATTATAATAAATGAAAACAATTCCCAGTTTTACTATCGACCACATCCATCTGCTACGCGGCATTTATGTTTCACGCAAAGATATGATAGGTGGCGATGTGGTTACAACTTTTGACATAAGAATGAAAGAACCCAATCGCGAGCCCGCTTTGGGTCAGGGTGCCATCCATACGATAGAACATTTGGCTGCGACCTATTTGCGAAACGACCCACATTGGGCCGACCGGATCGTGTATTGGGGCCCTATGGGTTGCCTTACAGGTAATTATTTGTTGATGAGGGGAGATCTCGAGCCCGAAGACATCGTTGAATTGATGCAAAATACATTCCGTTTTGTGGCGGATTTCGAAGGCGAGGTGCCAGGTGCTGCACCCAAGGATTGCGGCAACTATCTTTTGCACGATTTGCCTATGGCCAAATGGGAATCGGCAAAATATCTGCACGAAGTTTTGGAGTGCTTACATCCTGAAAACATGCACTATCCGTCTTTGTGAAAAAAAAAGATACATTTTGTGCACAATAAAACATGTGTTTTTTAGTTATTAAATTGCTTTTAATAAAAAGGCCCCGTAGTTCAGCTGAATAGAACGTCGGATTCCGGTTCCGAAAGTCGTGGGTTTGAATCCCGCCGGGGTCACAAAAACTTCCTATCGTGAAGAATGTTTCCATTTTTTTTAAAGACACCAAGCCTTTCGGTCAATTGATAGGCTTGCTGTTTTTGTTGGTGATATGTTTTGTCTTTTCTGCGGGATTGCAGATGTTGGTGAATGTGCAAGGCGATGATTCTGCGGACATACGTTTGAATGTCCTTATGACGGGCCTGACTCAAGTGGTGACGTTTCTGTTGTCAGCCTTATTGTTCGCGATGTTGTATAAAGGCAATGTGACAGGGTACTTGAAAATTGATGGGTCGAAGAATAAATGGGGACAGGGCCTTCTTGCGATATTGATAACTATGTTTTTGCTTCCTTTTGTCGACCAGTTGACAATATGGAACGAAGGCATGGATTTTGGCCCTTGGGAAGAAAAGTTCCGATCGCTTGCCGAAATGAATAAGCAGGCTGTTGGGAAGATGCTTTCGCTTACTTCGACAGGCGATTTTCTGCTCCAATTGTTAGTGGTGGCCTTGGTGCCTGCTGTGTGCGAAGAAGTATTCTTTCGTGGCGCCTTGCAGCAGGTGCTTCACGACTGTTTGAAAAACGGACATGTTGCGATAATTGTGACGGCGTTGATTTTCAGTTTGGCACACGGCGACCTTTATGGCTTCCTCCCCCGATTCTTTATGGGGCTGTTGCTGGGCTATTTGTTTTGGCAGTCAGGGTCGTTGGTAGTGAACATTTGTGCACATTTCTTCAATAATGCCATGATTGTGCTGATGTATTATCTGCGTCACCGTGATGTCATCCTTTTTGACCCTGCTGAGCCTTTCAACTTCTCCGTATGGTTGGTGGCAATATGCTTTTTGGCTGCCGTAGTGCTCTTTTATCAGTATTTTGTCAATAACAAGACCAAATCTCGCTAAGTGACGTTGAAAAAACTTGTTGAAATAATCAAAAAGGTGCGTTTTCGGGGCATAGTAATTGGGACGTTCCACAAGTGAAAATTTGTACCGTTCTTTTGTGGTTTTCGAGCCGAGTGTTTTAACAAATATATTAAACTGTGTTAAACGAAGCGTAGATGTGGCAAACATGTTCTCCCAATATTGTCCCAATATTCTCTCAATATTCTCCCAATATTCTCCCAATATTGTCCCATTATTCTCCCAATATTCTCCCACCAATAGTTGAGATATAATGAAAGAGCAAAGAACGCAATAATGGAACAAAATGTTAAAATAGGCAACTCATCACCACTTCACCCTTTGAAGAATACTTTTGTGTTTTGTACACCGAGTTACTGCGGTTCGGGAGCGGAGTTGAGGCTGGATGCAAACATGGGGGAAGCCAATCAAAAAGATGAATGAAAAAAGAGGGTAAATGCTCAAAAATGTTCCCAATAGAAGCTTCAAATGTTTGTTCGGAGCGTTTATTATTCAACAATTTATCATTTTTAATGGCAGAAATTGATTTTTTTATTTGCTGAAAATCAATGTGTTTTGTATATAAAATTGAAATTTAGAGAAAAAGGATGATTTTTTTGTTTTCTATGTCGATTTTTTTTACTAATTTTGCAATCTCATTTGTAGAAACGAATGGGGAACAATTAAAAGAGTAATATAAATAAAATTAAGCAAAATAGCAATATGACTAAGGCAGAAATCGTAGCAGAAATTGCTCAGAAAACCGGTATTGAAAAAGTCGCCATCCAGGCCACTGTTGAAGAATTCATGACTGTTGTGAAGGACGCTCTCGCCGAAGGTGAGAATGTGTATCTCCGTGGTTTTGGCAGCTTCATTATCAAAAAGCGTGCTGAGAAGACTGGTCGTAACATCTCCAAGAATACCACCATCATCATCCCCGCTCACAATATTCCCTCTTTCAAGCCGGCTAAGACTTTTGTCAGCGACGTTAAGAAAAGTGTAAAATAATAACTTTATAAATCTGTTAAAAAATGCCAAACGGTAAAAAACACAAGAGACACAAGATGTCTACGCACAAGCGTAAAAAACGTTTGCGCAAGAATAGACATAAGAAGAAGTAAGCTTCTCCTTTCTGTCTTTTAAATCTAACAACTAAAACAAATTACACAGCAGTGATTCTTCACTGAGTTGTGTAATTTGTTTTTCTTATAAAAATTGAATGGAAAAAGAACTCATTATATCCGTTTCCGAGAAAGAGGTTCAACTGGCCTTGCTCGAGGACAAACAATTGGTAGAACTACATAAAGAGAAGTCGGGCAATCGTGTGCAGGTAGGCGATGTATATGTCGGTAAGGTGAAGAAAATCATGTCAGGCCTGAATGCTGCGTTTATTGATGTGGGCGAAGATAAGGACGGATTTGTGCACTATTTGGATTTGGGTCTTGATTATGGTTCGGTGGACAAGTATCTGAAACTGGCCATGAATGGTGACAATTCGGCTTCCACGTTGAAAGACTTTACTCCAGAACCTGTGCTTGTAAAGAACGGCAATTTGTCGAATGTGTTGAAGGTCGGGCAACTGGTTTTGGCTCAAGTGACGAAGGAACCGATTTCGACTAAGGGGCCTAAACTTTCGGGCGATATTTCGTTTGCAGGCCGTTACTTGGTACTCACGCCTTTTGTTTCGCGTATCTCTATTTCGCAGAAAATCAAGGGAAGCGAGGAGAGAGGCCGTCTTCGCCGTCTGATGCAGAGCATCAAACCAGAGAATTTCGGCGTCATTGTCCGCACAGTTGCCGAAGGCAAGGGGGTGGCCGAATTGGATGCCGATCTTCGTCAGCTGATGAGTCGGTGGACGACAATGACTGAACGACTGAAGCACATCACCGGCCCACAAAAGGTGATCTCCGAACTGAGTACAACTTCGGCACTTCTGCGGGATGTCCTTACTGATGATTTCAACAATATTTATGTTGATAATGAGGATGTTTACAATGAGGTGCGGCATTATGTCGAGAACAATGTGCCCGAGAAAGCCGATATTGTTCACCCGTATAAGATGGAAACGCCCATCTTCGAGCAGTTCGGTGTTATGCGCGACATCCGCCGTGCTTTTGGCAGAATTGTCACTATACGCTCGGGAGTGTATCTGTATATAGAACATACTGAGGCTATGCACGTCATAGACGTTAATAGTGGCAACCATGTCAAAGCGGGTCAGGGACAGGAGGATACGGCATTGCAGGTCAATATAGAGTCGGCCAAAGAGATTGCCAGACAATTGCGTTTGCGCGATATGGGAGGCATAGTTATTGTCGATTTTGTGGATATGCAGAAGGCCGAGAATCGCAAACAACTTTTCGACTTTATGTGTGCAGAAATGTCGCGAGACAAGGCTCGCCATACTATCCTGCCTTTGAGCAAGTTTGGTTTGATGCAGATTACTCGTCAGCGTGTGCGCCCCGCAGTGGAAGTCAATGTGCAGGAAAAGTGCCCTTTCTGCGAAGGTACGGGCACCATCAAGTCGAGTTTGGTTGTAGTGGATGAGATTGAGTCGAACTTGCGTTACCTTATGTCGTCGCAAAACGAGAAGAAACTGACCATTGTCACGCATCCGTATGTGTGTGCCTATCTGACCAAGGGCCTAATCAGCCAGCGGGTGCAGTGGATGCGAATGTATAAGGCCATCATCAATGTCAAATCCTCTGAAAGCTACGGGCTTTTGGATTTCAAATTCTTCAACGCCTCGGGCGATGAAATAGCCATGTAATTGTATATTGTGAAGAGATTTGTTCCCTTTTTTATTGCCTTTTCGCTTGTGCTGTTTTCAGTAGGAACAGTGCGTGCGCAAGGCATTGACGTGTCGAAGTTCCAAGGCAAAATCAATTGGAAGAAAGTAGCCAAAAGCGGCAAAGTGAAGTTTGTGTATATTAGGGCCACCGAGGGCACTTCCATCAAAGACCCCAATTACAAATCCAACGTCGATAGTGCTCGAAAAGCTGGCATAAAGGTTGGAAGTTATCATGTTTACAGCAGCAAAACAACTGCTTATCAGCAGTTTGATAATTTTAAGGCAGTTGTGAAAAAGAAAAAACAGGACTTGATACCTGTTTTGGACATAGAGGGGTATCATAGTGGGCGCCTCAATATGGCTCGGGTGGACAAATTGCTTGAGTTGATGGAGAAAGAGTATGGGGCTAAGCCTATGATTTACACCAGCGAAAAGGTCTACAAAGACCATTTCCAAGGCAAAAAGTATTCGGCCTACCACTTCTTCATAGCAAAATATAAGGGTTCACCGACGGTGAGGTACACCCTTTGGCAACATTCAAAAAATGGAAAGGTGTCGGGTATTTCGGGTGCAGTGGATTTGGACAAGTTCCACCATAAGCACAGTCTCTACGACATACTGCTTCCAAGTCGCCGAAAAAAAGCCGCCGAAACAAGCACGGATAAGGCCGATTCGACTGCGACAAACAAGTCTGAGGAGGCAAAAAATGACACGGTGAAGGCCGTATAATAATTTATTTATAAAAAAACTTTTCGGATTGCAAAAAAATCATTAACTTTGCACATTTGAAAAGCATCGTCATAAATCCTCACTCGAGAGAGTGCGGCTATGATTGATACTTGAAATATAGATAATTAGAAATAATAATAATAAATTATGCAAGAAAGTAAATTAGGTCTTGATTTCCAAAAAGTGGAGCACGCACGCGGAGTGGCCAAGAAAATTGCCGACCAAGTGCAGGATTTTGTGGGCAACTACACCACGGTTGCAGTCGAACGTACCATCTGCCGTTTGCTCGGTATCGATGGTGTTGATGCCAACGAGGTGCCGCTGCCGAATATCGTTGTCGACGAACTGAAAAGCAAAGGTCTTTTGGGGCAGGGTATCTGCTTCTTCATGGGTAATGCCGTCATAGAAACAGGCAAGACCCCGCAGGAGATTGCTGAAGCCATCAGTGCAGGCAAGCTCGACATCACCCAACTCCCCGTCCATAAGAGCGAGGATACAGCGAAGGCTCTCCAACCCTTCATTGACGCCAACATCGCCCGTATCCGTGCCCGCCGTCAGCGTCGCGAGCAATACATTGACACCATTGGCGAGGGCAGCAAGCCTTACCTCTATATCATTGTCGCCACAGGCAATATCTATGAAGATGTTGTTCAGGCCCAAGCAGGAGCACGCCAGGGTGCAGACATCATTGCCGTTATCCGCACCACGGGTCAGAGCTTGCTCGACTATGTGCCTTATGGTGCCACGACCGAAGGTTTTGGCGGCACTTTCGCCACTCAGGAGAACTTCCGCATCATGCGTAAAGCTCTTGACGAGGTGGGCGAAGAGGTCGGACGCTATATTCGCCTGTGCAATTATTGCTCGGGTTTGTGTATGCCCGAAATTGCAGCCATGGGTGCCCTCGAAGGACTCGATGTTATGCTGAACGATGCTCTTTATGGCATTCTCTTCCGCGACATCAATATGCAGCGTACCCTCATCGACCAGTATTTCAGCCGCATCATCAATGGTTTTGCCGGTGTTATCATCAACACGGGAGAGGACAACTACCTCACTACTGCCGATGCTTACGAAGAGGCCCACACGGTGCTCGCTTCCGATTTCATCAATGAGCAATTGGCTCTTGCGGCTGGTCTGCCCGAGGAACAGATGGGTCTTGGCCATGCTTTCGAGATGGATCCCATGCTCGAAAACGGTTTCCTCTACGAACTTGCCCAGGCTCAGATGCTTCGCGAGATATTCCCCAAGGCTCCGCTCAAATATATGCCTCCAACCAAGTTTATGACCGGCAATATTTTCCGTGGACATATCCAGGATGCACTCTTCAATATGATTGGTATTTGGACTAATCAGGGCCTCCAGTTGCTCGGTATGCCTACCGAGGCTATCCATACGCCTTTTATGAGCGACCGTTACCTCTCCATCGAAAATGCAAAATACATTTTTGGCAACATGAAGAGCATCGGCGAAGAGGTGGAGTTCAAACAGGACGGCATTGTTCGCAACCGTGCCAAAAAGGTTCTTGATGATGCAACCCATCTGCTTGAGACTATGGAGAGCGAAGGTCTCTTCTCCGCACTTGAGAAGGGTATTTTCGCCAATGTCAAGCGCCCCAAGAACGGAGGCAAGGGCCTCGACGGCGTCACCCTCAAGGCCGACAATTATTTCAACCCCTTCATCGATATTATGAAAGGCAAGAAATAAATATCGCACAATAAACAATAATTAATCGAAACAAAAAACACAAGTCTTAAGCATTCAGCCTTAAGTCGAAATAACAAATAATATGAGCGAAGGTTTATATTCAATGGAAGCTAAGGATTTCGACAAAACCTTAGACCTTAAACAGATAAAGCCCTACGGCGACACCATGAACGACGGCAAGACGCAGCTCAGTTTTACGCTGCCTGTTCCTGCTGGCGACGAAGCCAACGAGGCGGCAAAGCAGTTGATGAAAAAGATGGGTTTTGAGAATCCGTTGGTGGTATACAGCAAGGAACTGACCAAAGGTTTCACATTCTTCAATTGTTACGGAAGTTGCACCCATACAGTCGATTACACCTCCATCCATGTGCCTAAGGTGGAAAGCAATACAATGGAAATGAAAGAGTGTGACGAATATATTCGTGAACACATTGGACGCAAGATTGTCGTTGTGGGTGCCTCCACTGGTACAGATGCCCACACCGTGGGTATTGATGCCATCATGAACATGAAAGGTTATGCCGGTCACTACGGATTGGAACGCTATGACATGATTGACGCTTACAACCTCGGCAGCCAGGTGCTCAATGAGGATTTTATCGCCAAGGCTGTTGAACTTCATGCCGATGCGTTGATTGTTTCGCAGACGGTCACACAGAAAGACATCCATATCAAGAACCTCACCGAATTGGTCGAGATGCTCGAAGCCGAGGGATTGCGTGACAAGGTCATCCTTATCTGCGGTGGTCCTCGTGTTAGCCACGAACTTGCAAAAGAGCTCGGCTATGATGCAGGTTTCGGTATGAACACATACGCCGACGATGAGGCCTCCTACATCGCTCAGGAAATGGTCAAACGTGGAATGAAATAATAATAACATTAAAAATAATCACTATGGACAAAGAACAAATTAAACCCTTTATCGCCCGCCGTGCTGCCCAGGAGCTTCACGATGGTGATGTTGTCAACCTCGGTATCGGTCTCCCGACACTTATCCCTAACTTCCTTCCCGAAGGTGTCCATGTTGTCCTTCAATCCGAGAATGGTATGATTGGCATGGGACCCACCCCTGAACAGGGCAAAGAGGATCCCTGGCTCATCAATGCGGGTGGTGGATTCATCACTACGACTGATGACGCATGCACTTTTGACAGCGCAACCTCTTTCGGCATCATTCGTGGCGGCCATGTCAATGTCTCCGTTCTTGGTGCTATGCAGGTTGACGAACAGGGCGACCTCGCCAACTGGATGATTCCTGGCAAAAAGACCCCTGGTATGGGTGGCGCTATGGATCTTCTCGTGGGTGCCAAAAAGGTTATCCTTGCCATGGAGCACACAGCAAAAGGCAACCCCAAGATTTTGAAGAAATGCACTCTTCCGCTTACCGCTAAGGGACAGGTCAACATGATTATCACCGAGATGGGTGTCATGGAGATTACCCCCAAGGGCATTGTCCTCACTGAAATCAATCCTGAGTTCACCGTTGAGCAGGTGCAGGCTGCCACCGAGGCAACCCTCATTATCTCTCCGGATCTCAAAGAAATGAAATAATAACCACATTTTCTGTAGTACTATGAAGAAAATCATATTGTTGTTGGCAGCAGTCGCCACATTCGCCGTCGCACAGGCCCAGCATATCGAGTTCAAATGGCGTGGCTATTATGTTGTGGCAGGTTACGACTTTGCCACCAACCTCAATACGACTGAGTATAATGACAGGGCTGTCTTCCATGGCTTCTCTGCCGTAGGCGGTTTCCAGTTCCGCAAGGAATCGGGTCTCGGCATCGGCTGCTCTTACATGTTAGACCCCACAGGGGCTTTCTCTCAGTTGCCGGTCTTTGTTGAGCTTCGCAGCCATTATATGCGCAGTCGTGTTACGCCTTTTTCCTCACTTTATATTGGATATTCCATTCCGTTAGGTTCTTCCAGCACGGGCGACAATGCTATCACTATTGCCAAAGGTGGTGTCATTAGTGGCCTCAGCGTGGGTGCCCGCTATGCCATTTCCCGCCATCTTGCGGTGAATGCTTTTGTGGGTTATCAGGAACTCTATATGGGTAAAGTGGAGCGCAAGACAGGAGGTCTGCTTTCCGATGCAGAGCCTTTGTTGTTTCACAATATCAAGTTTGGTGTAGGCGTTAATTTCTAAGTATGAAGAAAATCACTCTGCCTTTCTTTTTGCTGCTGTGTCTCAATATACTGTCGGCACAGCAGCAAGAAGGGGTCGAGGGCATTCGTATGGCGCCTCGTGCCAATGTCGTGTCATACGATGATGCCAATGCTGTAGAGAAACTGCGTTACGCACAATCGTCCAATTATATCTCTGTCAGTTCCGATTGGCAGAAGACAATTGTCGATGAGCGTCCCGTTTACTCTCAATTGTTTCTTTTCCCTAAAGATTGGCGTCCTTACCGCCTCTTTTTCCGCTTTCAAGCGGCTCCTGGTTATGGCTTTTGGATTGACAACAAGTTGATGGGCGTAAGCCACGACTCACGTGCTTTCACTGAGTTCGACATCTCCGAGCAGGTGCGTTATGGCAAAAATGTAGAATTGTCTATCCGCTATGCTGGCGAAGATGATGGCTCATTGATAGAGTCGGAGTGTGAAGGATTGACTGGCGATTGTGCCGTTTTGCTCAAACCATTATTAAATGTGCAAGACTACACTATCAATACTCATTTTGATAATGTGAATCAATCTGGACAGTATACGATTGATGCTGATGTTTTCAATTACAACCGCAAAGGCAAGTGCTATCTTGAGGTCGAGATTTGGGACCCGCAGGGTCGTCAGGTGGACAAATCGGGAAAATGGATTTTCTTCTCAAAAGTAAGTGAGAATACCCTCACTTTGTCTTCTACGATTGCTTCTGTGCAACCTTGGAATGCCGAAACACCTCGCTTGTATACTGCTGTGATTCGTCTTTATGATGAAGATATGGTCGTACAGGACATTGTCGGTACACGCTTTGGTTTCCGTGCCATCTCTACCGAAGAGGGTATGCATCTCAACGGATCCAAAATCACATTCAAAGGCGTGACCATTGTCCCACCGATTGATCTTTCCAATCCCGATACGCTTAGTCGTCTCCGCACCGATATGATGCAGATGAAACGGAATAATATCAATGCTTTGCGTGTCGGTTTTGCCAATCCTCCAACACCGCATATCTACGGAGAGGGAATGCCAGAGGAACGATTCTTTGAATTGTGTGACGAGTTGGGCTTCTATGTTGTTTGTGAGGCAAATCTTCAACCAAAATCCACTATGGGTCACGCCGTTGCTGCCGACAATGAGTTCTCCGAACTCTTCTCCGACAGGATGCAAGCACTCTACCATCAATTCAAGAATCATACCTCCATTGTGGCGTGGTCGCTTGGCAACAGCCCTGACAATGGGGTTTGCATGACCACCGCTTATCGCACACTCAAACAACTCGACAAACAACGCCCTGTAATCTATTCGGGTGCCCAATATTCCGACAATACGGATTTCATTGCTCCCATCGACTGCAACACGGAGTTTTTGCGTCAATATCAGGCCAAAAAGCAATCTCGACCATTGCTCATGCTTTCGTATGGTAGTGATGAAGGCAACACTTTCGGCGGCATGGTGCCCCTTTGGCAACGTGTTTTCGATCAAGACCGTCTTTTGGGCGGCTTCTTCAAGTGTCGCAATTGGCACAATATTTCAGACAAACCCTATCTTTCCGAACTTCGGCAACTCTATCGTCCTATTGATGTTCGTCTGCTTACCACGACAACTGATGCGGCCGAGTTCTCCGTAACCAACCGATCTGATTTCCGACCATTGGCTGACTACAAGTTAGAGTATGTCATCTGCACAAATCTTCGCTCCAACATTGTGGAAGGCGATGTGGTGCTTTCTGTCCAACCTGGCGAAAGCAAAACAATTAAAATTAAAGTTCCCAAGCTGACATTGTCAGCTGATGAAGAACTATTCATCCGTTTTGAACTCAAACAGCGTGGAAACACTCCCGCCGTGCCTCGCAATACGCTTTTGGCAACATGGCAGTATGCCGTCACGTCCGAGGTCTCGCCGAGGCAACTCTTTACCGACAATTCCTCGGAAATTCTTACCTTTGAAAAAAATACTGCTCATCAGTTTAATATATATAATACAAATTATACATTACAATATAACGACTCCTTGGGGTGTATCACCTCGTGGAGTTATCGAGGACATCAACTCTTGTCGTCACCCCTCCGTCTTGGTTTCCTTCGTACTCCTTCAGCCAATGATTTCACTGACCCTAATGGTTGGAAACTATGGAAACGATATGGCAACAACTTGCGATGCGAAGTGCTCGCCAGCAACTGTCGCCAAGTTGATAAAGGTATAGGCATTGATGTGATGTTGCGTTATTTCAACGACCAGATTGGCACTTGTTTTGATGTGCGACAAACCTACATGCTCTATCCTTCGGGTGATGTGCTACTCTCTAGCGATGTCCGTCTGTCCGACCAAGTCAAATCTCTTGCACGTGTGGGTTATGATTTGGGCGTGGTCTCTGATTTTCAAAAGGTGGTGTGGTTCGGTCGCAATGTTGAGAGTTATCCTGATCGATGTGCTTCGGGGGCGATTGCACAGCAGTCAGAACATATTTCTCAAATAACCTATCCTTATCAACCTTTGCAGCATTCTGGCAACCATACCGATGTGCGTTGGGTTTCTGTTGGTAATGATTCCGTCGCACTTTATGCAGACATTCTCGACACCCTCTGCCATTTTTCCATCATGGGCGACACTCTTTCTGTCAACTATTGTGTGGCAGGAGTGGGAGGCGGTGCAAATGTATTTGTGCCTGAGTCAGCATCGGTTAAAGCGCCGAGGTATCAGTTTACACTTCACCTCCGTCCTTTTGAGCTGACGGAACATCAACCTAACGAGTTCCGTCGTATCAACTACCCCAAAGTTAATTCGGGCGTAGTCGAAATGCCTGTGATCAGTAGCAGCCGCGACCGTTTTGACGGCCCTATGCAAATTGCAATCGTTTGTCCCACCCCCGATGCTGAAATCCGATACACCCTTGACGGTAGCGCGCCTTCTGAGCATTCCATACTTTTCACCAAGCCTTTTGTCATCACAGGCAGCACTCAGGTGCTTGCCCGAGCATTCAAACGTGGTGCCACACCTTCCTTCGTTGCTTCGCAGCAGTTCTCATTTGACTATATCCTTGGCTGCACCTTTGCCCACAAGGCGAATACCCCGTATAACCGTAACGCCGAAAAAACGCTCATTGATGGCGAATTTGGCGATGTCAACGACCTCTCTCGCGGTTGGGTGGGCTTCTCTGGTCACGATTTCCAAGCAGACTTCGAATTGGGCAAAGTAATAAGCCTTTCCCGCATTACGGCTCGTTTTGCTCACGTGCCCGAAGCATGGGTCTTCGCCCCTGCGGAAGTATTTGTCAGTGTCTCGACTGATGGTCAGCATTATAGTCAGCCAGTGGCCGCTACCATTACCTTCGATGCTGCCGATTCTTCACAGAATACACCCCAGCTGCAAATCATCGAGATACCTATTCAATACGACAATGTGCGTTTTGTTCGCATCGTGGCCAAACCTATACCGCAAATACCATCATGGCATCGTGCCAAAGGGTTGAAACCTTGGTTGTTGCTCGATGAAGTGATCATTACCGAATCCGTCCAAAAATAAATCCATGCCGATGTTCTCTCGTACCCGACTTCTTCTTCAAGACACTGCCATGAACCGCCTCCAAGCGTCGCATGTGCTTGTCGTAGGTCTCGGAGGGGTAGGGGGGTATGCTGCAGAACAGCTTTGTCGTGCGGGTGTGGAAACCATGACTATTGTTGATGGTGATGCAGTGTCTGAAAGCAACATCAACCGCCAACTTATTGCCCTGCATTCAACTGTCGGACAACGCAAAGCCGAACTTTTCCGTACCCGTTTTGCTGACATTAACCCCGATTGTCGTGTCACGGCCATAGATGAGTTTATCCGCGACGACCGCATGATTGAGCTTCTTGAGTCCGACCACTATGATTGCGTGGTGGATTGTATCGATACCTTGGCGCCCAAAGTTTTCTTGCTCTTCCATGCCCATCGGTTGGGCCTGCCTGTCGTCAGCTGCATGGGCAGCGGGGGAAAACTCGACCCTTCGCAGGTGCAGGCGTGCGATATAGCCCAGAGCAACACCTGTCCCTTGGCTGCTATGGTGCGCAAACGGCTCCATCACCTCGGTGTGTATAGTGGCATCCGCGTGGTGTTCTCTACTGAAAAAGTACCTCCTCATGCCATGATTGAAGACCGCACCGACAACCATCTCACAACCATCGGCACTATCTCCTACATGCCGCCCCTTTTCGGTTGTTACATCGCCTCCGAAGTAATCAAATTGTTGATAAATACCAAAGTCGAATCGTAAAATAATTCCAAGATAATGAAATCCTATTTCTGTCACCATCTATCCCAAATGTCTGCTTTTGCACTCCTCGCCATGCTTTTTGGCATCGTCTTGGCCACCTCGTGCAAAGTCGAGTTTAGCCCCAACGCCGAGTGGAAGGACGTCCCTTCAGTATATTGCGTCATCGACCCGCAGGAAGACACCATTTGGGCCCGTGTGCAGCGCTGCTATCTTGGCAACGACAACCTCTACAACTATTCTACCATTGCCGACAGTACCAACTACCCTTCGGGGCAGATACGTGTCGTCCTTAAAGCCTGGAAAGGCATCCGTGACAACGAAGGATTTCTTACTGCCACCAATCAGTTGGTAGACAGCTGGAATCTCCGCGACACACTTGTCGCAGGTCGCCCCTCGGGCCATTTTGCCGAAGGCTCTCAGCCGCTCTTCTATTGTACCCCTGGCAATAGGTTGATAAAGGACACCAACTGTGTGTTTCAACTGCTTATTATCAACACCAATTCGGGCGACACCATTGCCCGAGCTTCTACCACCTTGGTAGGCTTCTTACCCATGGTGCCGAGGACAGGAAACCGCCACGACAGCATCGAGACTACTTGTCTTATCGAACCTAACCAGAGCCCTGCTTGGGAGTTCGGCTACCGCACCCGCACGGGTGGTCGCCTCAAATGGCACACCTTGCCCCGAGGCCGTCTCTATCAACCCAAGGTGACTTTTTATTATCGCAAGGGCGACGACACTTTGTCCATCGACATTGTGGGCAAAAATGTCGCCAACACCCGCAACTCCGCTACGCTCACATCTACCGCCATTTCCGAAGATCGCTTCCTACAGGTCATCAAAGACTCCTTGGCTAATAACCGCGACTCGCTTTTCAATGTCAACAACGTCGACATCACCATAGCCGTCTGCAACGAGGAACTTAACGCCTACCTCAACTCGCAGAACTCTAACCGTTCGGGCTCACAGGAAATGCAGACCTATACCAACATAGAGGGCGGCGTGGGCATCTTTGCCTCGCGTCGAGGCCACCTTAAAGTCAATGTTCCTTGTGACTCCAATGGCAAATCGGGCTATCTCCCCATGCAGCTTCGCAATCTCAACGTCGGCTTCTACGGACAATTCTGATCTTTGTGCTTTATACAGGCAGGTTATATGTGCCATGCTTCTGCTCCCGTTGTTGGAATATTCTGAGGTGGCGACAAGGTGGCGACAAGGTGGCTCGAGGGTCGCTCTCTGAAGCGAAGCTTTAGCGAACCTACAGCGAACCTACAACGAACCTACAGAGGATGACAAACGGATCTGTCACGACGGCACTTGTAGGGTGGGACAGAGTGCGGTTTGATAAAACATATTTGCAAAAAAGGTTGAGGCTTGTTTGCGGGCAATACTAATTGTTGGGATTGAGTTTTTGTTGTGCGATGCTTTTTTATGTTGTAATTATCAGATAATCATTTTGTAACATGTATTCTGCTGAAAATATATATAAATTAATTTATTTAAAGGGACAATATGTCAAATAAATTTCGTAACTTTGCAATTCTTACAATGATTATTATTAAATTATATATCAACAATTTAACATAAAAAAGATGAATATCACAAGAGAAAATTTGGGAGAATTGGACCTTTGCATCAAGATTGAGGTTGCTGAAAACGACTATGCCGAGAAGGTTGCCAAACAGCTGAAAGAGTATCGCCAGAAGGCTACGTTGCCAGGCTTCCGCAAAGGCACGGCTCCGATGGGCCTGATTCAGCGTATGTACAAACCTACTATTGTCGCTGATGCCGTCCAGGAGCTCTTGGGTGAATCTCTCTACAAATACATTGACGATGAGAAACTCGAAATCATTGGCAGCCCTCTCTCCAACACCGAAAAGAGCGGCACCCCTGATTTTGCCAAAGGTGGCGACTATACTTTCTATTTCGATGCTGCCCTTATGCCTCAGCCCAATATCCAGTGGGACAAGGTGAGCACAGAACTCTGCTCGATTAAGGTTACTGCCAAGGATATCGACAACCAGGTTGACGATATTGCCAAGCGTTTCGGCAAATTTGAGACTCCCGAAACTATCGGCGAGGGTGACTATGTCTATGGTAAAGCCGTCGAACTTGACAAGGATGGCGCAGAAAAGGAAGGTGGCATGAATGCTTTCTGTTCTTTCAGCCTGACCGATGTCAAGGAGGCCGAAATCGCAGCCCAGTTTGTCGGCAAGAAGGCCGAAGAGAAGGTGGTTTTCAATGCAGCCAAGGCTTTTACTGCCGCACAGATTGAGAAACAGTTCCACTTGGAGGCTGCCGCAGCCAAGAAGTTCAAAGCTGATGTTGAGTTCACCATCAGTGGTTGTTCCCGCATTACCCCTGCCGAGTTGAACGAGGCTCTCTTTGCCCAGGTGCTTCCTGGTGAGGATGTCAAAGACCTTGCTGCTTTCAAGAAGGCTATTGGCAAACAGATTGAGAAGGCCAACGATGAACAGTGCGAGATTCTCTACTGCAATCAGGTCCGCAAATCCCTCCTCGACAATTTCGACGCCCCCATGCCCGAAGCTTTCCTCAAACGCTGGATTCTCAACCGTGGCGAGAAGGATGTCACTGCTGAGAGCATTGAGAACGAATGGGCCGAGAAGTATCTTCCCGCGCTGAAATGGGAAATCCTCGATGGCGCCCTCAACAAAATTGAGCGCATTGAGCCCACCCAGAACGAGATTGTTGACTCCATCAAGGACATCCTCCGTCGCAACGACAACCGCCCCGAAGGTGAGGATGAGAAACAGACCGAAGATCGTCTCGAACAGGCCGCCCGCACTATTGCCCAGCAGGAAGAAAATGTCAAGCAGATTGTGGACAAACTGTATGTCGACAAAACTTTCGCCCTCTTTAAGAAACAACTCAATCCCGAACCCGTCAAGGTTACGGCCAAAGAGTTTGCTGAGCGTTGCAAATAATGTGTTTCATACTAAATATTTCTTTTGTTGCCGACTGAACAACGGTCGGCAACATTTATATACATATAGTCGTGTCATAATATATTCGCAACATTTATGTTAAAGAAAGTACTTCTCACCCTAATAGCCTTCGGGATGGTGTCGGTAGTATTGGCACAACGTGATGAACGGCTCTTTTCGAGTTCTTCGGTTTCGCTTGGCGTGGGCGTTTGCTCATATAATGTCGGAGGTGTTTCCACGCAGGGCTTTGACGGACAGTTGTCTTATGGAGCATGGATGGTGTCCGATATGGTCTTGCGGCTGCGTGGTGAGGTACGCAACGTGGATGCTTTGCATTTTAATCTTTGTTGCGATGTGATGTGGGACCCACTTACTTCATTCTCGGGTACAATTCATTCCGATCGAGTGATTGACGTGTATCCTATGGTGGGATTTGGTTTGGCAGTTGCAACCAATGCTTTCGCGAAGAGCGACCCCGATTTCACAGCCATGGTCGGTGTGGAAGCCGATTTTCGATTGCCGTCAATGCCGCGTTGGTCTCTGTTTGTTGAAGCCAATTACCACCTTATGCTTCGAGGATATGATGGAAACGGAACTCACTCCAATTTTCTCAATCTTTTGGCGGGAGTGCGTCATGAATTTGCCGATAATAACCCCAAGAATCGTCGCAATCGTCAGATGGTGGAGTGGCATGACAATTGGTTTTTTGCTTTTAGTTTGGGCCCGTCTTTTTCCGTTACCGATGTGGCACCCATCAAGACTTTCGGCTTTTTCAATAGGGCGGCAGGCAATTTTGACTTTGTCTTTGGCCGTAATCTCAACACTTTATGGACACTGCGTTGCGGAGTATCTTATATGGAGGGAAAAAGTTTTGATGGGGTGAGTTCCAGTAAATATAGTTTTTTTGGTGTCCGAGGCGATGTTATGTTCAATGTCAGCAATCTTCAAGAGCTTCGTCGAGGAGCTCGTTTGAACGTCCTTCCGTATGTTGGTGCCGGTATTTATTCTCGTTTCGACAATAGTCATCCAGATATGTCGGCGGATGCGGGTGTGATGTTCCGATGGTATATTACTCACTCGATTGACCTCAGTTTTGATGGCAGATATATGCTTGTTCCGCCGCGTTTTGTTGGAGGTTATGAGCGTTGGGCGAATGGTTTCGTCGTTCTCAACGCTGGCATCACTTACAATATTACCCCCAGCACTCGCTATACAGAAACCAGCACAAAGAAGAAATGACATTTTGGCAACAACTCTTTGAGGAATGTCTGCAAATAACAAAAGGAGAGTTCGAAAGAGCTCTCCTTTTGTGTGTTCCAATATCGGTTGATTATTTGTTGACTTGGAATTTGGTGCAACCTGTAGCAAAGAAATTGCTGATTTGGTTGGCGGCAGCAATACCGGCGTTGATGTTGGCCTCTTCTGTCTGGGCACCCATCTTTTTGGGAGTGGCGAAATAGCGGCCTTCGAAAGCCTTGAACTCGGCGTCTGCGTCGGGCATGATGTCGGTGATGTATTTGAGGTCGGTGCGCTCGGCCATCAGTTTGAGCAGTTCGGGCTCGTTGATGACTTCCTTGCGGGCGGAGTTGACCAGGATGCCACCCTTGTGCATCTTGTTGACGAGGGCGTAGTTGATGCTCTGCTTGGTTTCGGCGGTAGCGGGGATGTGGAGGGACACTACGTCGCAAGTCTCAAACAGTGCTTCCTGATTGGCAACGGCGGTGGCCATGCCAGAGGCGTTAATTTGGTCGGCGGTCAAGAAAGCGTCGAAAGCGTACACTTCCATGCCGAAGCCCTTGGCGATGCGGGCGACATTGCGTCCCACGTTGCCGAAAGCGAGGATACCGAGTTTCTTGCCCATAAGTTCGGAACCGGACTTGCCGTTGTAGAAATTACGGACGCAGAAAACGAGCAGACCCATGACCAATTCGGCAACGGCGTTGCTGTTCTGGCCGGGGGTGTTCATGGCGATGATGCC
>JAZUFY010000173.1:0-12419 GCA_045640925.1 Bacteroidales bacterium | reverse complement strand
AGGGTGGGCAGCAGGTTTTTCAATTGGAGGAAGAGGCGTACGCCGGGTTCGTCGTTGTCGGGGTACATGTGGAGGGGAGTTGAGAGGTGAGAGATGACAGATGAGAGAACTTCGAGGTCTTGGGGCTTGAGGAGGGTGGCGGAGGGGACGGCTATGGCCTTGTGGCCGGCGGAGAGCATCGCCCAGCAGTCGGAACAGCCTTCGGTGATGTAGAGCTCTTCGCCTTTGCGGAGGCGGTTGAGCACGGGCAGGTTGTAGATGCCGCATCGGCTTCCCTGCGGAAATCGGAATCTTGACCCTTCGGTGCCGAGGTTCCTCCACTGGACTCCCGTCAGATGGCCGTCAATGTCGAAGTACGGTATCTGGAGCCAGTTTTGCCAGCTTGTGAGCCGACACCAGCGCACCACGCGAGGGTCAAGCCTGCGCTTCTCGAAAAGGAATTCGCCGGCTGCCTGATTGATGAACGGCCTCTCAAAGAAACGGGCATAACGTGACGCGTCGAAGGGCTTCGCCTCGGTTTTCGTTTTCGTTTTCGTTTTCGTTATCGTCTCGTAGCGTATCATATTGTCCTCGCCGCCGAGCCAGCGGCAGGCCTCTTTGAAGTCCATGTGGAGGCACCGCATCACGAGGTCGATGGTGCCGCCGTGCTCGCCGCACACGAAGCATCGGTAGGTGTTCTTCCGCAGGTTGAACGAAAGACTGGCGTGGTGGTCGTCGTGGAAGGGGCAGAGGGCCTTGTGGCGCACCACCTCGAGCCCCACCCTTTCCGCGACCCCCTCGATGGGGAGGTCGCGGAGCCGCTGTAATTCAAAATTGTCCATCATTTGTTATCGTTATCGTTATCGTTTATATTTTTCGGTCTTGGCGTAAAGTCCTGTCTCTTCCGAGTGGGAGACGAAGCCGCGGAACACCCAATGGAGCAACTGGTCTTTTGTCCCCTCCTTGCTCTTGCCCATTTGGGTGCGGAGTGCTTCGAGCTGGGCTTGGCTGAAGGTGTCGGGCAGGTCGTCGAGCATATTCTTGGGGCCGCGTTTGCCGGCATCGGCGGTGCTGTTGTCGCCTTCATTGAGCAGGTCGCTGAAGATTTGCATCTTACTCCAAAGGTCGCGGTACACCAGCCATTCGATAAGGTGACCCATGGCGGTCGTCCAGCATTGGCCGTTGAGCACCCACAGGATGCAGCCGGCTTTCCACGCCGACACCAGCGCTCGCTTCGAAGCGTCCCACAGCACGTCGTCGTCGGTCAGGTCGGCCAGTGTGGCCATGTCCTGCGCCAAGCCGTCGGTGAGTTGGTTTAGGGGTTTGATGACGAAGCGGCCCTTGCAGGTGTCTAACCGCACGAGGAACTCGTCCAACTTGCCGTAGAACTCGTCGGAGTATTTGCCCTGTCGGGGGATGCGTCCGTCGCGGCTGGTGCGGGCCTTGTAGGAAAAGACCATGCGTCCGAAGGTGCCGTTGAACAGGTCGTTCTTATAGAATCTGCGCGTGGCGAAGGGAGTGGAAGAGATGGTGAGGTTGGCGCGGAGGATGGGGTTGCCAGTAACGCCGTCGGCGGTGGCACGGAGGGCGCCGGCACGTTGGCGGTCGTAGATGTTGCGGAGCATCTGGCTGATCTGCCTGTGACCGCCGCACATACGGTCGGCCATCTCCACCTCGGGCATGTTCAGGTACTGGGTGCGTCCGCCAAGGGCTTCGCAAGCCATAGCGTTCTGCAGGAAGGCGGCGGAGGTGACGTCAGAAGGCGGGAACCAGAAAGCCACGTCGGGACGGGCGGGTTTCTCCTTGTTGGCGCTCTTGGTCTTCATCTGCCGCTGCCACTCCACGAGCTTTTTCAACTCCTCCTCGTCGTGCTGGCGGAAGTCGCGGCAGATGGCCTCTACGAGAGTGGACAATTGGCCCTTGTTGCCCCCAGATTCTGCCACAAGGTTGGCCATCATGCCGCATGGCTCCTTCCAACTAAGGTCTGGGTACATAAATTCCGCACCACTGATATGAGCTCCGAGCACGGGGAAAAGCATCGGAACGAGGGGTTCGTGCATGTCTTTTGAGGTCTGAGAGAGCAGAAGTTTGATACATTCTGTCCCGTTTCCGAGGGTAGGCATCTTGGGTGCCGAGTGTTTTGTGATGTCGTATTTCATTGTTTTTTTGCTTTTTAGATAAATTGAGGATTTGTTTTTATGACAATATGACAATATGACAATTGTTTTTTGAGGGGTACACTTTCTTTCTATTCTTATCTATATATCTATATATTAATTAGTTATATATTATATAAAGGGGTGTTGTCATCCTTTTTTTTAATTGTCATATTGTCATATTGTCATTGGTTTGATAGTTTTAATTTTTCTAAAGGCTTGTCATTCAGTTGTTAAAACCTATAACCCGTAACCTTTAACCATTATTTGTCCCATTTTGTCTTGAAACGTCTGGATTTGACGAAGGCCAGCAGTTCCTCCTGTTCCTCGCGCAGCATCTTCACTATGAGGTGTTTGCCGAGGTGTTTGGGGAAGCGGAGCACGAAAATCACGTCGTTCTTTGTCTCCTTGACCGAGCCGTGAGAGGTGCGGAAGATGGTGTTGTAGCGGCTGCCGCTGTTGACGGCGTAGGGGCGGAAGCAGGAGGTGCCGTCGTCCTCGGTCACCATGCGCCCTCGCTGGCTGGCGCGGTCGCCGTAAGCCACGAGGTGCGGATTCTCCTCGAAGGCGCAGGGATAGATGTTGATACTGCCGTTCTCGTTGTAAGCCGTCTGGGTTTCGATGCGGATGTTGTTGATGAAAATTTTTTGATTTTTCATTGTTGAGTTGAATTGCGAGAGAAGTGTCGGAAGGGTGGCCACCCGTAATCTCGCGAGACTTCCTCTGCTTCAACTCTGGTTATACATTAATTTATTGTTACGAATGGGGACTTTCCCCGATTCGGCAAACAACGTCTTCTTTGTTGCTTTGCAATTGCAAAAGTCGGATAAAAAATTAGAGCGTAAAAAAATAAAACCAGTTGGCAAATAATAATATTTTACCAACTGGTTTTTAGAAATTTATGTGGCTTTTATGCCGCCTTACGAAATAATTATGAAGGATTATCCAATATTGATTTTATGATTTCGTATGTTTTTTTATTCAATGCGCAACTAGTGTTTTCTTCAGAAACACTCAATTCAGAAAGATATTTATATACAGTTTTGTCGGTATAAATGATATCGTCTATCTTTTTCTTGGATTTTGTGAAATATCCCTTGTCTGACATTATTCCAATAATATTGCATACAAGTTTTTGGTTGTATCCACCCACGAAACGATTAGGGTTGGTTTCTTTCAATGATTGAATAATGTCGGCATTTTCAAAAATCTGATTCCATAGTTGGGGGTAAGTGAGCCGGTATTCTTCCTTAACTATAGCTTCCAAAGGTTTGATTTCGGGCAATATTTTCTCTTTAATGGTGCTTGCAATTCCTCCGGTGTTCGTCAGCGAGTCATACTCTCGCCTGTCGAACGCCTGCACCAAGGCGATGCCTGATAGGAATGGGTCGAGGTATCGGCGGGGGATGCGGGCATAGTAGAGGATTGTCACGAACATCTTGGGGTCGTTGCAAAACAAATGATAGAGGTCGTGGGGGAAGTTTTTAACCTGTAGCCGAATGTTGCTGATGGCTTGGGGTGTCAATGCTTTCAGACGAAGCCGTGCAGGATCTGAAGACGGGAGCTGTTTGGTGACCAATTTCGTAAGTTGTTCAATATAGGATTCGTATGAGACAATACGGCCCATCTCTCCCCCTATCTGCGAACTGACATCGGCCAAAATTCCCTCGGAGTCTTTCGCCTCAACGGCATTTGGTTTGTGGTGAGCGTCACATAGATGGTCAAGATGGAACATGATGTCCCAACGGTCTCGCTGGCCTTCGAGTGATAAGTCGTATCGGCTGCTTTCTTTATAATTATTCATCAAGCGGGACAATTCCTCCATAGTTGAGGAACTATAGCCATCACAAAGTTTAATGATAAAATCCTTCATTTGGCTTATGCAGGCTTTGGCATCATTCTCATGACGGTTACTAACCAAATTATACTTGATGGCACCATGCTCCCATGTACCATATAATTCTTCCTTCTGTTTGTCTACCTCTTTTCGGTAATCATTTATGTCGTCCGACGTGATTGTTCCTGTCACCGAAAGTTTTAAAAAGTGATCTTTTGTGTCGCCGTGAAAGAAACGGCCAGTCAGGTGTCCGTTATCATTTTTCCGAGTAAGGATATGGAACTTCTCCAAGTCGTAAGATGCCACAACTCCAATCTTCTTGTTTCCCCAATAGCACACTACAGCTTCGGGGTCGAATGGGTTGGCATCGTCTGGCATCAAAATCACTTCCAGCCTCTTTTGTGCGGCTTCTTGAATAAAAGCGTCTGTATTGTCCTTATAGTCTCCAAAGCGGATTCCGGTGATAAGGAATACCGTATGGTCGCTCTTTTGCATCAGATTATCGGTGTGTTCGATATACACTTTCTCTATAATATTCATATTAACAATACGCCGTCTTTCCTATTCTTATTCGCTCATTGGTCCAATATTTTTTCCAATGTCGTATCAGTAAACGTGTGCCAAATCTCCAAATTGAAGGGTTGGTAATCGTCAAATAGCTGTTTGACAAACTCGATCTCAAATACCAGTCGCAGGTCATTGGGGTCGGCTTTAACCTGGACCTCATGTTTGGAGCCAACACGGGCGACCTTGATGAAATACAGGTCGCGAATACCTTTCTGCTTCACGTATGGCATGAAGTAGTATAGGTGGTTCAACTTTACTGTTGAAGGAAATTCTTTGCCTGTGTAGTATATACGCGCATCCTGTTCAAGGTATGGTGCGACATTCTCATTTTTCACCAACGACACCAGAACGTTCTTCGACGTGTCCAGATATTTGTCTTGGGTGGATTTTGCTTTACGAAGCCTGTTGTGGACAATCTCGTCAGGATGGATTTGTTGTAAACTGAACAAATCGATGGGGAACAGTTGGGGTGGTATCATGTTTTTTGCTACCTTGTAGGCTTCATCGAAGTGGCTTTCCTCATGTTCCCTTGCATCAATGTCGTTGAAAAGTCGCATCAGCGAACGTCCGATAGCGTATGATAGGTTTACTGGCACGGCATTGCCGATTTGTTTGTACTGGTCGGTGGTTGTCCCGGCAAACATCCATTCGTCGGGGAAGGTCTGAATACGGGCGTACTCGCGCACGGTGAGGGGTCGAGTTTCTGTTGGATGACAACGCTCTGTCTGTTTCTGTGCGGGAGCACAGGTCAGCGTCAGCGAGGGTTCGTCCATCGAAAGGCGGCGAGCCATACCCGTCTTGCCTCCTCCGAGATAGTAGCTGGCACCCATAAACTCTTTTGCAACTGCATCTGGCAAGTCGCGCCAGTCACCTCCTTCGGGCACTAAGGAAAGTACTTGCCGTTTCTTCTCCGGATACGTCTGACCATCTGATGCGGGTACGTCATTTTTGTACAATTTTCCCTTGAAGAAAGCATCACGCAAGGTCATAATCCGCTTGTACGGAGATGGCCAATGAAACTCTACATAAGGGGCGATGTCGTTACGAATGGCAATCAGAATCAGGCGCTCCCTCTTTTGGGGAACCTGATACATTACGGCCTTCAGCACACGGGGCTCGACCAATGTGTAACCCAACTCGGCTATGGCATTGCGTATGATTTCAAGAGTTCTTCCGTCATCATGTGAAAGGAGGCCTTTCACGTTCTCTCCCATAAAGACTTTTGGCTGTATTTCTTTGACGGCACGTGCAAGTTCGAAGAACAACGTTCCTCTGGTATCGTTCAAGCCGCCTTTCTTTCCGGCATAGGAAAAAGCCTGACAGGGGAAGCCTCCCGAAACAAAATCTACAAGACCTCTTAATGGAGTGAAATCCACTTTGTGTACATCACCCTCAAGCACATTCCAATCGGGACGGTTCAACCTCAATGATTCAGATGCCATCGGGTCAATCTCATTCAGAAGAATATGACGGAATCCGGCAAAGTGCATACCCAACGCCAATCCTCCCGCTCCTGCAAACAGCTCCAGCGAGGTGAAATCGCGTAGAGGTGTCACATGCATTTCTTTCTCCCATTTGCTGTTGAGCATTTGGTTTATCTGGGGGATGTCCGTTAGGTCTTCCATGTAGAATCCCTGTTTCCCATTATGAGAGTGATATGGGTACAACCCCGTCTCTCCCCATCTTTGTGTGGTGGCAATAGACGTACCCAGTATGTCTGCTAAGTTAGATGTGGATAGAAAAGTACTCATCCTTAGAAATTATCAAATCCTTCGTAAGTCTTAAATGCGAGCAAATAGAGGCTCTTCATTATGTTCGGAGAAATAGCAGCCAGTTCAGAGAATACTGTATTTTGATTGGTCGAACTTCCAAGCTCTTTAATGACATCATCCAGTATCAATGGCAGAGCCTTGCATAGTTTTGCAAAAGCCAATGGGTCACCAAAAACAGTCTCATAGAATTTATCAATCGAGACGCGGCGTATATGATCATTGTTGAATTGTTCCTTGTCAACCGTCACAATCCATGTTTTATTCTGAGATTTCGTGGCAATAACTTCAACCAACATACAAGTAGCACGGCTGTCTCTGACAATTTTATTCTGCATCTTCATGTAAATTTTCTGCGATGAAGCTGAATTCATTGTATTGTGCTTATTCTTTATCTCAACAAAAATATGTCTTTCCTCGTTGACAACATCGAAGCCTTCTGTTGGAACCTCCCAACCATTACCAGCATAACGGAACAAATTCTGATGAAAATAACCGATATAATTATTGTTCGACTTATCCATTTGTCGCATGCATTCAGATGCAACGACCTCTTCCATCGTCCTGCCATATACTTTTGCATCGAAAGTCAACTTGATGGGATCGATGATGTTTTTGTTAAATTCCTTCAAGTTAATACTTGCACTATACTGTTGTACAGTTTCTTTCACATGCTTAAAAATGTTCTTGTCTGAGATAAACCCCAACTTGTAATTTCTCATTTCTTTGCTATTTTATGTTGTTGCTTCAATTGCGATTTATATCTGTCGGTACTGCCTACTATCTCGTTTCAAAAAAGGCAACACCTTACAGCTTCCAAAAGAAGACCAATTTATAATGTATTGTAATTGTGTTGTCTTTGATGTTTTTTGTTTTCTGTCAATGTTGTTTTTAATTGATTTCTTATATAAAATAAGCAGTTGCAAATATACAACTTTTTTCCGAAACAGCAAAAATTATATCTGTGAATGGTGAATAGTGAATGGTGAATTGACAATACAAAGGGGCGGAAGCCACTCATAATTCATAAATCATAATTCATAAATTATCAGTACCGTTGGGGCGGATTGGCATTCAGTTTTTTATTATTTTGCAGATTTGTTGGAGGCGTTGGCCGTCGGTGGTGGTGATGAGGGCTCGGGCAATGTAGATGCCTTTGGTTACGAGGCCGCGGGCGGGGGTGGTGAAATCCCAGTTGTATGCCAGCACGTAGGAGCCTTCGGCGGGGGTGAGGTCGGCGCTTAGGAGGCGGCAGCCCCAGATGTCGAAGATTTCGAGGGTGGCACTTTGGATGGCGGAGGGCAGGTTGTGCTCGATGCGTATGGTGGTGCGGTCGTGTGCGGGGTTGGGGGTGGAGAAGACTTGCCCGATTTGCTCTTGGCGGTCGTTGGCGACAACGAAACGGATGTCGGCGCTGCTCGAATAGTTGAAGATGTTCCAGCATTTGAGGGTGAGGGTGTGGGGGCCGTTGTCGAGTTTTTCGAGGGTGTAGCGCACTTCGCCGTTGCGGCTGTCGTTGATGTCGGTTTCGAAGAAGTCGTTGAGGGTGACGGTGCTGTAGGGGTTGCCGTCGAGGGTGACGGTGATGTCGTGTCCCAATCCGCTGCCTGCGGCGTTGATGCCGATGGAGTCTTTGAGACGTGCGTAGAGGGTGGGGGATTCGTTGGTGAGGCCGCCGTTGCGGAAGTTGGTGTCGTTGATGAAGAGGTCGATGTGGGGGTGCTGTTCGCTGATGATGGTGCTTTCGTTGAAACCGCCGAACATGAGGTTGGAGTGTTGTCCTGCGGCGTCGTCGTGGTCGTTGCGGGCGTAGTGGGATAGTTTGGCGTAGCCGTATTGGTACGACACATCGCGGGGGATGATGAAGGAATAGGTGAAGCGGCCTTTGTCGACTTTCTCGCGGCCTTTGAACAGGATGTTTTTCTGCTGAACGAAGTCGACTTCGGTTTCCTCGTTGTCGTTGGCGAGGGTGCGGCATTGGGTTTCGCGGTCGAAGACGATGGGGTATATCTCGCCGTCGAAATTGTCCATGAGGGCGCCTTGAGCGTTGCGTATCTCACCTTCGATGGTCACTCGGGAGAGCACTTGGATGGAGTCGATGCGGTCGGGTGATACGGGATTGCTGTTGATTTTGGTCACCACTACGGAGTTTTGCGGTATGGCGAGGCGCAGGGCGGGGTCGCCGAGGAGGGCGATGGCGCGGGAGGTGTTGGTTTTGTTTTTGGCTATGCGGAGGGCGTCGCCGATGGTGTTGTCGGGGTTGAGGGCGTGGATGCAGACGTCGGTGTTGAAGCGCTGGATGTGGGATATGGGGCGCGAGGCGGCCACTACGGCGATGCCGGCAGCGTCGGCCAGGAGGAATTTTTCGGCGCCGCAGATGCCGTCGGCCAGGTCGTAATGGCCGAAGGAGCAGGTGCTGGTGACGAAGAAGGCGAGGCGGTCGTTGTTGGTGTATTGGTCAATGTCGTTGAACTCCATGTAGCGCTCGGTGCCGATGTAGTTGTACGATCCGTGTCCGATGTAGTTGAGCAGCAGGCAGCCGTAGTTGAGACGTTTGCGCAAGGCGTTGTTCACGTCGGGATAATAGGAGCCGTCGGCTCCCGACTGCTGGACGTAGGCGTCGGCATAGATGCGGTCGATGTTGAAGGTGGGGTAGAGGGCCTTGATGGTGTCGGCGGTTATCTCGGACGATTCGGCAAATTCTTTGTCGCCAGGACATGAGGGGTCGGCATCGTCGGCCAGGAGGCAGATGTAGTTGCGCCAGTCGCCTCGGACGGCATTGTCGGCGAGGTCGCTTTTTGCCATGTAGCGTTCGATTTTGTTGACCATGTGTGCGGCTTCGGCTTCGCTCTTGGCGGGCAGGCGTCCAATGCTGAGGTCGAGGGTGCTTGCCTCGTTGCCTTCGCCGTCGCGGAGGAAGCCGAGGAAGTCGTCGCTGGCGTAGGTGCCGGCTTCATCGCCAAAGGAGGTGGGCGATTCGTAGGTTATCACGGTTTTGAGCCCTGAGTTGTTGAGGTCGCGGTTGTCAAAAGTGCCTTTGCCGAAAAGCAGGAGGTAGCGGGGGACGGTGTTGGAGGAGGTGCCTTTGTGGCGGAAGTGGCGGAGCATCTGGCGGATGGCGATAGGGTCGGGGCGGCCCGAAGAGAACTCGTTGAAGACTTGTTCCTGCGAAACCACGAGGACCGACATGCCGTCTTGGATGCGGTGCAGGTCGGCCAAACGCTCGGCTTGGTCGAGGAAGTCGCGGTGAGACACAATCACATAGTCGGGCACAGGTTCGCCATGGATGTCCTGATTGTCAATCGAGGTGATGCTGGCGGGCTTTGAAGCGGAAGTGGCGGTGAAGGCGATATAGGTGCCTGCCTGGGCGGTGGAGGCAAGGAATGAGAAACCGCCGTTGGAGGGGGTGACATCCAAGGCCAAGGGCTGGCTCGGGTTCGTAACGTCCCATATTGTCAGGCCGTTGCTGCTGCCGCTGCCCACAAAGCGGCTTATATTGCCTTCGCCCAGTTGCTGGCGGTTGCGGAAAAAGGTCTGCCCGCCCGAATAGGTGATGGCCACGAGGCTGTTGAGTTCGATGAAATCGAGATAACCCACGGCGTTGCTTTCGTAGGGCACATAGCTGCATGAAATATTGACTTCCTTGCTGTTGGCGGCGGGGAACTCCTCAAGGAATACCCTGTACGACTCGCCTTGGTAGAAGCTGTGTTCGCGGGTGACGGAGCCGTTGGACATTTGATATTTGCTGTTGTAGGACGAGTTGCTCGACATGGCGTAACGTGCCATGATTGAGCCTGTTCGAGTTTTGTCGGGGAGGGTGAGTTTGTAACTTCGTTCGCGGAGGCTGGTGGTGAATTTGTCGGACATCCAAATCTGTCCGCTGCCGTTCACGTTGGTCTTGTCTTCGTTCATCACGGCCACGCCTGTGTGGGTGGTGAGGTCGCCCTGGTTGGGCGAAGAATAATGGGCGGATAGGATACGCAAATCGTCGGAAGCCGATGCAAGGTTGGCGGTAAGGTAATAATAATTATTGTTCGCGTATGCGTGGGGGGTGTATTCGAAACGTTGTTCGGCGTTGCTGTAGCGCCAGATGCCAGGGGCTTCGCCGTAAAAGAGCAGGTAGTCGCCACTCTCGAAAATGCCGTTGTGGTTGGCGTCGACAATCTGTATGGCGGCGGGAACGAGGTCGTCGATATGGGCGGCGTTGTTGTTCAGGGACAATTGTCCGCCAGGGGCACCATAGAGGGCGATGCGGTCGCAATTTGCGTTGTTGAGCGAAGGTATCTCTGCGGTGGTCAGTTTGTAAACGCCTGTGGCATTGACGGCAATCTTGAACCAGTCGCCCGAAGCCAGCTGTGAGTGAGCAGCAAACGGCTGAGCCCATAACTGAGAGGCCAAAAGCATTGCCATCAACGGCATTATGGCACGACAATAATATTTCACTTTACTCATCATAGCACTAATAACTCACTTTTTTATTATTTATTGTCTGTCAATTATGATTTATGAGTTATGATTTGTGAGTGGGGCGTGATCCCTTTTGAATTGAAAATTGCTGACACGCTTTTGTATTGTCAATTCACTATTCACAATTCACCATTCACTCAGAATCAATGAATTTTCACCAGTTCGTATTCGCGGGTGCCGAGGCCGAGTTTGGCGGCGTGGTCGAGGCCGGCTGCCCAGTCGGTGTCGGGATGCACAAGGTGGAAGACGTCGTGGTGTTCTTGGTGCTCGTGGTGTTTGTCGGCCATGCTGCCAGGGGTGACGGGTTGGGCGTTGCAAGCGTCCACACAGGCTTGGTCGATGGCCACGGGGTCGAAACTGGCAAACATGCCCACATCGGGGATGATGGGGATGTCGTTGCAACTGTCGCAGTCGCACTCGGGCGAGACGTCCACCACAAGGCTGACATGGAAATTGGGTTTGCCGTCCAGCACGGCCTTGGTGTATTCGGCTATCTTTTTGTTCATAACGGGCTTGGCTTCGTCCCACTTGGTCATGATGGCGTCTTTGGGACAATATGCTATGCAGTAGCCGCAGCCAACACAGTTCGCTTCGTCGATCACGGCTTTCCCGTCGATGATACGCACGCCGTTGTTGTTGCAGTTGCGCACACAGTTGCCACAGCCAATGCAGCGCCTGTGGCTGATGTAGGGGGTGCCGCTGCTGTGCATCTCCATCTTGCCGCTCTTGGAGCCGCACCCCATGCCGATGTTCTTCAGCGTGCCACCGAACCCCGCGTTGATGTGCCCCTTGAAGTGCGATAGCGAAATGATGATGTCGGCTTCGGCTATAGCGGCCCCAATCTTGGCCTCCTTGACATATTCGCCTCCCGCTACGGGGATGATACGCTCATCGGTGCCCCGCAATCCGTCGGCAATGATGGTGTGCACACCTGTTGCCAAAGGGTTGTAGCCGTTCATGTAGGCAGCGTCGAGATGGTTGAGGGCATTATTGCGATAACCCACATAGAGGGTGTTGCAGTCGGTGAGGAAGGGGCGCCCGCCTCGCTGCTTGATATGGTCGCACAGCACCTTGGCATACTGCTGGCGCAGAAAAGCCATGTTGCCCACCTCGCCGAAATGAAGTTTGACGGCCACAAACTTGCCCTCAAAGTCAATCTGGTCGATTCCTGCAGAGGTGATAAGCCGTTCAAATTTGCCTAACAGGCTGTCGCCCATGCGAACATGCATATCGGTGAAGTAAACTTTACTATTCATAATCTGGTGCGTTTTAAAAATGCAAAATTACAAAAAAAACTCAATATGTGCCAAAAAAATAGTTCGGTTTTGCCGAAATGTTAGAAAATAGTACGTTTGTCAGAAAAAATTTGTATCTTTGCAGCGTCAAATGAAGAGACAACCCATTTGACAAAGGAAGTGCTTTGTCGCTTTATTTCTTGTTGGTGAAACTGGACTATTTCACATGTTATGAAAGGAATAAAGTCGCAGGAGTCGCTCGCTTGGTGAGTATTCGTACATCGCTTACGATACCTCCGAAGCGAAGTATTTCGTAAGACCTTATTTTTTTTCATAACAGGGAGTCGAAGCCCTACCAGCAGAAATGAAGTCGAAATATGAATGGCTCCGCTTTCTTTTATATGTTTTG
>JAZUFY010000172.1:0-15200 GCA_045640925.1 Bacteroidales bacterium | reverse complement strand
TTGTAGCTGCAGGAGAGGAGTTGGCCTTGGTCGTTGTAGAGGTGGAGGCCGTTGCCTTCGCAGTAGCGCCACACTTTGCAGTGGGCACATTGCCCTTGGCGTGTCCAGCGGCGGTCGCGGTAGGGCTGGAAGCGGTTTTCCCACACGTCCCACAGGTTGTCGCGGTAGATGTTGCCTTGGTGCATGTTGCTGCGGATGCTGGTGCAGCCGGAGATGGATCCGTCGCAGAGTATGGAGGCCACTTCGATGCCGGCTCGGCAATAGTAGTACTGGTCGCGCACGCGGCGTTCGTAGTGACCCAGGTAGCCTTCGCAGGCGTAGCTTGTTTCGATGAGTCCTTCTTTGCGCACTCGTTCGACGAAGTTGAGCACTCCGGTGAATTGCTGGTCGTTGAGGCGCAGTTCGGGGTCGTTGGCTGCTCGGCCCATGGGGAAGATGGCGAAGATGCGCCACCGTTTTACTCCGAGGGTGAGGAGGTGGCGGTAGAATTGGTCGAGCTGGTCGTAGTTGCGCGGATTGACGCAGGTGACGATGTCCCACAGCAGGTCGGGTGTCTGGCTGAGGAGGCGGATGGCCTGGCAGGCACGTTCGAAACTGTGCGGGGTCTGCCGCATCCAGTTGTGTTCGTCTTCAAGTCCGTCGAGGCTGATGGTGATGGAGTGCATGCCGCTGCTGAGGAGGCTGTCGAGGCGTTGCGGGGTGAGGAGGTAGCCGTTGGTGACCATGCCCCAGGGGAATCCGCGTCGATAGAGTTCGAGGCCGCAGGCGTCGATGTCTTGTCGCAGGAGGGCTTCGCCGCCGGTGAAGATGACGAAGACTTGGTGTGGGTCGACGTGGGGTGTGATGTCGTCGATGGCTTTGAAGAAGTCGGCTGCGGGCATGTCGGGCGTTTCGGTGCTGACTTTGCAGTCGCTACCGCAGTGTCGGCAGTGCATGTTGCAACGCAGTGTGCACTCCCAAAAGAGGGTGCGCAGGGGGTGCAGCTTGGCATTGTTGTGGCGGTATTGGCGCCAGATTTCCTGCTTGAGGTCCAAGGTTATTTTTTATTGACGGTGATGTCGAGTTCTTTGGTGCGGGTGCCTCGGTTCCAGCCTTGTCCTTCGACGGTTTGGTCGTCCTGGGTGAATTTGACTTCGAGCATCTGGTCTTCATAGGTGCCGTTTTTGTCGCCATCGATGTCGCGCACCATGACGCGCTGCACTTCGACGGGCACGTCGGACACGTTGCACTGGAAGGCACCTTGGGCGTCGGTGGTGTCGGAGGCTTTGCGGAGGTATTCCTGCACGTAGGGGTTGTCCTCTTGCAGGAAGTCGGGTGTGATGTCGACATTCTGATTGACCAGCACGACCTGCATCCCTTGGACGGGTTTGCCTTCGGTGTTGACCACTTTGCCTTTGACGACGAAGTTCATGGTGGGTACACCGTACATGAGTGCCATTTCGCCACGGGGTTTGACCTCGGGGGCGGGTTCGTCATTTTTCACTTGGTTTTGTGCAGCTTCTTTGCTGCTGTGGCAAGCGGTGAGGCCGAAGAGGCCCATGACGCTCATCAGCAACCAGTTTTTGAATTTGAGATATTTTATTTTCATATCTGTATAACGAGTTATTTCAATATTTATTGTATGATTTCTTCTTGAATACGCACACTTTCGGCATGGATTTTTTCGAAGATTTCGCGTATGAAGGTCTCGTCAAGTTCCATTTGTCGCGCTGTTTCAATGCGTTGCTGCAACACAGTGTCCCAGCGTTTGGGTTGGAAAACGGCCAGGTTGCCTTCGGCTTTGATGTGTGCAATTTGGCGTGAGACGTCGTTGCGGGCGGCAAAGAGGGCGAGTATTTGGTGGTCGATGTTGTCGATTTGTTCGCGCAGCAGTCGCAGTTTTTCGTCAGCAGATGCGGTGTCAGTTTGGCGGATGATGAGTTGTGACAACAGGGTGTGCAGTTGGTCGGGTGTGATTTGCTGCTGGGCGTCGGTGAGTGCTTTTTCGGGGTTGGGGTGTACCTCGATCATGAGGCCGTCGAAGCCGAGGTCTAAGGCAGTTTGTGAGAGCATGGCGATGGGGTCGCGACGACCGGCGATGTGGCTCGGGTCGGTGAGGATGGGCACTTCGGGCATGGCACGACGCAGTTCGATGGGTATCTCCCACAGGGGGTTGTTGCGCATATCGCCGTTGCGATAGACGTCGAAGCCGCGATGCACGGCCATGATGTCGTTCAGTCCCACTTTGCGGCAACGTTCGATGGCGCCCATCCAGAGGCGCACGTCGGGGCTCGGGGCATTTTTGACCAATACGGGTGTGTTGGTGCCACGGAGCGATTCGGTGAGTTCCTGAACCATGAAGGGGTTGGCGGTGGTGCGAGCCCCTATCCACACGGCATCGATGCCGTATTTCAGAGCCAGTTCCACATGCTCGGGTCGGGCTACTTCGCAACACAGGGGGATGTCTTTGTCGCGGATTTCGGCGAGCAGCTGCAAGGCTTTTTCGCCCAATCCTTCAAAGCCTCCTGGCTGTGTGCGGGGTTTCCATACGCCGCAACGAATCATCGACACTTGCGGCATGGCTTTGAGAGCAGCCATGACGGTGAGCATCTGTTCGCGGCTTTCCACGCTGCAAGGACCGGCAATGAGTTTCATGGTGAGTGGTGAATAGTGAAATGTGGGGAGAATTGTAAAAAAGGCGCACCACAAGGAGCGCCTTTTACTGTTGTCAATAAAAATCTTTATTCAGCAGCCTCAGGAAGAACCGAGACAAACGAACGATCTTCACGACCTCTCTTGAACTGGACGGTGCCGTCGCAGAGGGCATACAGCGTATGGTCCTTGCCCATGCCAACGTTCTGGCCGGGGTTGTGGACGGTACCACGCTGACGGACGATGATGTTACCGGCGATGCAATGCTGACCGCCAAAAATCTTAACGCCTAAACGTTTGCTTTCGGATTCACGACCGTTACTGGAACTACCAACACCTTTTTTGTGAGCCATAATATAATGTTTTAAAAGGTTTTACACTTGAATTAATTGATGCTATCGATCTTGATCTGGGTCAGATAGTCGCGATGACCGTTCATCTTCTGATAACCCTTGCGACGGATTTTCTTGAAGACCAAAACCTTGTCACCCTTGAGGTGTTTCAGGACGGTGGCCTTTACGTTAGCACCGGCGATGTAGGGCTGTCCGACCTGCACATTGCCATCATTGTCTTTAAGCATCACGGTGTCAAAAGAAACCTCGCTGCCTTCTTCGTTCTGAAGACGGTTGACGAAGATCTTCTGATCTTGAGCGACCTTGAATTGCTTGCCTGCGATTTCTACGATTGCGTACATTTTTTTATTTATTTATGTGTTATTTATTGCATCTTTCGGGGCATTCTTTGCCCGCAAAACGGAGTGCAAAAGTACTACTTTTTTACAAACTGACCAAATTTATTCCAAATAAAGTTTTTAATTGTTTATTTTTCAGTATATTATTTATCTTGTTATTTCTTAAAATTCTTTTTAAAAGCGATTGTTGGCAGATGCTTTCGGGGCGTTTTTTATCGTTTTGACATCACTTTTTTCATCATTCGATGTCATCATCTACTAAATGTGTATGTTACGTCCTTTTCGTTGCCACAGCAGTCGGTGACGAATACTCGAAGGGTGTTGGTGCCTTCGCGCAGCAGATCGTTGTATTGACGAGCCAGAGCAATGGAGAGTTGGGCGTATTTGCCATCAAATTCGGCCAGCACCCATTCGTCGTTCAAGAAGCAGCGGTACTCTTTGATGCCGGAGAGGTTGTCGCTAATCTTTAACCGTATCACATTGCCCGCGAACGCTTTGCCGTCTTTGAAATTGGAGGGGCTCACATTGGGTGCCACACTGTCCAAGGCCACTACGAATTCGCCAAACACCCTTGCGTCGGCCTCCAGCCAGCTGCCGTATTTGCCTTCGGTGCGGCGTTCCACGATGCGGGTGGTGCAGGCGTTCAGTTTGTCGTTGCGCAGAGAGCATACGACCAGCTGTGTGGGTTCGTAGCCAATGGGGATGGGCACGCGAAGCTGGAAGGTGTGATTGGGCGGATAGGGGCTTTTCCACGGTTTCACCATCACGATGGGCGAGATGTGGCGGCGATCCTTGCGGTCGCCATGTATCAGCAGGTCGTCGTAGTAGAGCATACCTTTGGGCATCTCGATTTGATATTCGCCGCGATAGATGGTGAAGGGCTGAGTGTAGAAAATGCTGTCGGAGTGCTGCCGCATAGAGGGGTGCTCGGGCACTTCGTGCATGGGCACGAGGGTTTCGAGGCTGTTGCGCACAAAGAATCGGCGTACCGCCTGGTTGCCGTTGAAATCGGAAACAGCCACGGTGATGCGGTGCAGGGTGGTGTCGCTTTCGATGAAGCCTATGCTTCCGTCACCAAAGGTGCGGGCAGGACGTATGGGGTCGCCCACGAGTCGGCGGGTGATGACGTAGCCCTGTCGAGTGGCGAGGTAATGCTCGTAATCCAGTTGGGCGTTAATGGCGCGAGAGTCGCTGGAGGGTATCTCGGTCATCTGATATTGGAAGAATGGCACCCCGTCCACCCAGATGTCAATCTTATCGTAGCCATTGTGCTCGGTAGAGCCTTCCGAAACATCGGTGGCGTATACCCCGAGGTAGAAACGTCCACGAATGGTGAGGGTGTCCTTGTCGGCCAACTGATAAGGTTGTTTCGACCCCTCGATGCGGGTGAAGTCGTTGAAGGGCAAAATGCGGATGCCACGGATGGTGGGTTTCAAAGTGTCGGAGAGAGTGATGCCGTAGTTGAGGGGGTTGAGGGTGTTTTGAGTCAGAGTGTTGCGTACTTCGTAGTGCAGGTGTGGACCTCCGCTCATGCCGCTGTTGCCTGCGTAGGCAATCAGGTCGCCTTTTTTTACGGGCAGGAGCCCTGGCTCCACAATGGTGTCGAAGGTGTAGCATTGATTGGCGTACTGTATTTGCTGGACATAATCGGCTATGGCGCCATGATAGCCGTCGAGGTGAAGATAAACCGTAGTGATATATCCCGCATGGTTGATATACAACATCTTGCCTCCGTCGTAGGCGGAGATGCGCACACGGCTCACATAGCCATCGGCTGGAGCATAAACGGGTGTCCCGATGCCGTCATCGCCTCCGATGCGCAAATCGAGGCCGCCGTGGTAGTGGTTGGTGCGTATCTCGGCAAAAGTGCCCGAGGGGGCAGCCGGCAACTTGAGCGGCATACCCAATTGAGGGCTCTGTGCTGAGGCATACAAGGCCAATAATGCGAATAATGCTGTCAGTATATGTTTCTTTGTCATAATCAATATTTATCGGTCAACAATCCATCAATTCACGGGCCGTTTGCAAAGCTGCTTCGGTGGGAGGATTGGAGGAGAGCATCACGGCAATCTCGGTCACACGTTCGTCAATGGTCAGCTGGCGTATGCGCGATACGGTGCGTTGGATTCCTTCTTCGGTTTCCTCGTTGGCCTTGGCCACCTTCAGATGTTGGTTGGCTTTGGCGGCTATCTGTGGCAGATGCGAGATGGCGATTACCTGCATGTGCTCGGCCATTTTGTGCATGATGGCACCCACGGCTACCGATATGTCGCCCGATACGCCACTGTCAATTTCGTCGAAGATAATCGTAGGGAGCAAATCGCGCTGTGTCACGGCTGATTTCACGGCCAGCATGAGTCTCGACAATTCGCCTCCCGAGGCCACCTCGGCCAAGGGACGCATGATGCCTCCTTTGTTGGCGTTGAAAAGCAGTTGCACACTGTCGTGGCCCATGATTCCAAACTCGGCTGCGGGTTTCAGTTCCACTTCGATGCGGGCGGAAGCCATGCCCAGTTGTGACAATGTAGGCAATAACTGCTGCTCCAACATCTTGGCGGCCTTTAGGCGGCTGGCGGTTAGTTTTTCAGCAGCCTTCTGCATCTTGGCAAAGGCCTCGTCCACCTGCTCCATCACCTCGCGGATGCGGTCGTCGAGGCTGTCGGCATCTTGCAGTTGCTGGTCGAGACGTTGCTGTATTTCCAGCAGGGCTTCGATGGTGCCGACCCCGTGTTTTTTCTGTAGGCGGTATATCAAATCGAGCCGTTCAGACACCTCGGCTTGTCGCTCGGGCGAGAAGTTCATCTTGTCGTTGAGCGATTCAACTTCTGACAATATGTCCTGCAATTCGATAATGCTCGAATCCAGCCGCTCGTGCAGATGCTCTATATCGGGATGGCATGCCGACACTCGGGCCAACTGTGAGCGAGACGTTGTAAGCAGGGTTAGGGCACCGCTTTCTTCGTCGGAGCCGTTGCAGAGTGTCAGCATGGCGCAGAGCGCCTCTTTGATTGTTTCGGTATGCTCCAGTAGGCGTAGTTCTTCCTCCAGCGATTCCTGCTCGTCGGCTTGCAGGCGGGCGGCCACGAGTTCGTCGAAAAGGAAACGGTTGTAGTCGGCCTCTTTGCTGTTTTGCGCATCTTGTGCCGTCAATTGCTCCAAATCGCGTTTCAAAGCGGCATATTGGCGAAAGAGGTCTTGGTATTTCGGCAGATGGTTTTCGTTGGCAAAAGTGTCGAGCAGCTGTGTTTGGAAAGAGCTCTCGGTAAGGGTGAGTGTCTGATACTGCGAGTGAATATCGATAATCTTTTCTCCCAACGCTTTGAGCAGCGGGAGGGTGGCAGGGCTGTCGTTCACAAAGGCGCGGCTCTTGGCCGAAGGCAGGATTTCGCGTCGCAGAATCAGCACATCGTCGTAATCGGCATCAAACTCCTCAAAGAGCGGCTGCAATCCAAGGCCGGCGATGTCGAACGAGGCTTCCACCACGCACTTCTTCGCCTTGTCGGCCAGCACCTGCGTGTCGGCCCTCTGACCCAGAAGCAGACCCAACGCACCGAGCAAAATTGATTTGCCTGCACCCGTCTCGCCTGTGATGACGACAAAGCCGCCATCAAAAACGATGTCCGTTTCGCGAATCAGCGCGTAATTCTCTATATGGAGTGTTTTGAGCATACTTCGTTATGTTTCTAAATGCTTATATGTCTGTTTTGAATATATGAAGGGTGTCCACAAAAAGGTGCGGCTTTCGTTATTTGAGCCGACCTTATTTGCGATATGAGTACTCTGGTGCTACATTCTGCCCAAAGCGGCTTCTGCGGGAGCATAGCCTTCAGCAGCGGCTTTCTTGTACCACTCTTTGGCTTTCTTGGGGTCGGGAGCCACACCGTCGTCGCCTTTCTCAAGGATGGCGCCTACGTAGTACATGGCTTGGGGATGGCCTGCTTCGGCGGCTTTGGTGAACCACTTGAGGGCTTCGGCCACGCTTTCGTCGACATAGATGCCGTTGATGTAGCAGTTGGCCACCATCATGTATCCGCGGACGTAGCCGTGGTCGGCGGCCACCATATAGAGGTCGTAGGCCTTCTGACTGTTGAGCACCACGCCCTGGCCTTCCTGATAGCAGTAACCGAGGTTGCAGTAGCCTTCGAGGCTGCCCGCTGCCACGGCTTTTTCGTAATAGAGCACCGCGTTGCGGAATTCGCCCTGTTCTTCGTACACATCGCCCAAGGTGTTGATGGCCTTGATGTTCTCGTTGTCGGCAGCTTTTTCGAGCCAGCTGATGGCTGTGGTTGTGTCGATGGGACATCCGAAGCCGTTGAGGTAGCAGAGGCCGAGGTCGTACATGGCCAGCACGCTGCCCAACTGTGCGGCAGTGTCGAGGTAGGATTTGCCGAGGGTCTCGTCCTCCACGCAGCCGTTGCCCTGCAGGGTGGCTATGCCGAGTTCGCAGTAGGCTCTTGCGTTGTCTTCAATGCGGGTGGCCCTATTCAGCAGAAGATAGGCGGTTTCGGGGTTGGGTTCGATACCAATGCCGCGCTGCATGAGCAGGGCGAGGGTGACGCACGATTCGGCATTGCCTCGGGAGGCTCCGGTGTAGAGGTATTCGACGGCGTTGTCGTAAGCCTCTTCGCGCACGAGCTGCTGGCCGATGAAGTTGCTGGCATCGGCGCTGCCGTTGCGGTGGCCTTCGAAATAGTAGTAGAGTGCCGAATCGGAATTTTGCTGCAGCGAACCTATGCCGTCCTCATAGAAGGTGGCCAGGCGGTAGGAGGCGTTGCCCACACCCATCTCGGCGGCACTTTTGAGGTAGGGGATAGCCGCGGCCGAGTCGATGACTGTGCCACAGCCTTCCAGGTAGGAGCGTCCCACATAATAGGTGCCCATATCGTCGCCCTGAGCGGCGGCCTGCTGGTAGAGCTCAAAGGCCTTCTCGGGGTTGTGGGGCAGGTAGCGGCCAATGCGGTAGAAGTCGCCCAGATAGCAGATGGCCGAGGCATAGCCTTGGTCGGCTGCCTTCTGATAATATTCGATAGCTTTGACCGAGTCGGCTTCGATACCGCCGTCGCCCAATTCGTAGTAGAGACCCATTTTGAACTGTCCTGCGGCCACGTCGTTGTCGGCCAAGGTCTTGAAATAACTCACCGCCTTGTAGTGGTCGACGCTGTCCACATTGGTGCCCGTCTCATAGCAGTAGCCGAGGGCGTAGATGGCTTCGAGGTAGCCTTGTTCGGCTGATTGGTTGATGTATTCCATGCCTTTTGCCACCGCCTTGGGGTCGACCGAGCCGTCCTTCATCGGCTTGGAGAGGTTGCCGTCGGTGTAGAGCACACCCAAGCGGTAAAGGGCCTTTGAGGTGTTGGCGCGTTGGTAGTATTGGGCGGCCTTTTTGGGATCGATTTTCACGTCGTAGATGCCGTTTTCGTATATCATACCCAACATTTCGGACGAAGAGGCGTCGCCGTTCTTGTCGCCCAACTGAAGGCTCTTCATGGCCTCTTTGCTGTTGCCCTGCATGTCGTAGAGCACGGCTTGCCAATAGTAGCCTTCTTTGTTGCCCTTGTCAACCGTCTGCTGGAAACACTCCTGAGCGAGTTCCATGTTGCCGTTGTTGGCATAGAGTTTGCCAAGGTTGATCATGGCATTGGCGTTGCCCCATTCGTCGGCCAGGCGGTAGTATTTCACAGCCAAAGGTATATCTTTGTATGCTTCGTCTTCGTAAAAGCTTGCCAGAGAGACGGCGCAATCCGAGTCGTGGAATTTGTCGGCACCACGGTGGAGCCATTCGATGGCTTTCGAGGCGTCCTGAGGCGTTCCTTGGCCGAAGTAGGCCATCTGCGAACAGAGCAGGCATCCTTCGCCGTTGTAGCCGTCGTTCTCCTCTTTATTGGCTGCTTTGCGGGCATATTGATAAGCCATTTCGGCGTTGTCGTTGGCGTAGTATTGGCGGGCGAGGGCCACTTGGCACGAGGAGAATCCCAATCGGTCGCCCTCCTGCCATATCCGCATGGCTTTGGCGCTGTCACGCAACGAGGCGTCGTCGGGGGCCATGAACATCCATCCAGCGATGCCCTGGGTGTAACGCATATTGTGGTGGCGTCCGATGAGGTGCTCCATCATCTGCTGGGCCTTGCGCTCATCCATGTCCACACCGCTGCCGTTGGCGTACATTTGGGCAGCCAGCGTGTAGGCGTCGGGGTCGCTCCAAGCCATACCCAGGTTGACCCATTTCCAAGCCTTCTTGAAGTCGCCTTTGGAGGCATAATACCTGCCCAAACTCTCGGCGGCGGCAATTTCGCCCAGTTTGTAGGCTTTCTCCAAATAGGCCACGGCTGTCTTTTCGTCTTTGGGCAAGCCTGCGCCGTAAATGAGCAAATGACCCAGACTTTCATATCCCCAAGCCGACCCTTTTTTGACGGCCTCTTTGAACAATTCGATAGCCTTGGTGGTGTCAGCCTTTACGCCCGTGCCGTAGTAGTAGGCCGAACCCAATGCCGCAATGGCGTCGGGCACCCCTTTGGCGGCCCATTCCTGGCGAATGGCGAGGTAGCGGGCGGTGTCCTTGGGCAGCAGCGTGCCGTGCAGATAGTAGCGTGTGGTGTGCATCCATGCCTCGCCGCTGTTGAGGGCGGCAGCCTTCTGGAACCATTGCAGGGCCAGCGACGAGTCGACGGGCACTCCGGCGCCCCATTCGTAGCATTCGCCTAAGCGTATCATGGAGGCAACATCGCCCTTCTGGGCTTTGTCGATGAGTTTTTGGTCGGCCTGTGCGGAAGCCACAATGGGCAGCAAGGCAAGCAGGGCAATGAGCAGTCTTTTCATGTATTATTGCTTTTTAAATTTATACACTAATGATTTTTTGAAACTGCAAAAATACGAAAAAAATTTGAATGTTTAAAAAAGAAAATACGTGCATTATGAAAAATTCGTTTTTCACGACTCGAAAAAAGGCCACATCGGCACCGAAAAGTGCCCCAAAAAAGCAAAAGTTGCGGAATAAAATCGGTAAAAGTTGCGGAATGAAAATGGTAAAAGTTGCGGAATGAAAATGGTAAAAGTTGCGGAATATTTTGAATAATTGGAAAAAAATGTGTAATTTTGTCGATTGAAAATAGATTGTAAAACCCAATCAAAATGTATAAGGAAAGAATAGCAGACATATTGTTGGATAAAAAGTTGCAAGGGAAAGGAGCCGTTTTGATAGAAGGCCCAAAGTGGTGCGGAAAAACCACCACGGCCAAACAAAAGGCAAAAAGTGTATTGGATTTGGGCAATAGTGTCACATTTTCTGAGGCACAAGAAATGTTTCAATTGATGCCGCAAAAACTTCTTTTAGGGAAAACACCCCGTCTGCTTGACGAATGGCAGCTGATGCCTCGTCTTTGGGACATGGTGCGCAGTGAGGTCGACCAACGCCAGATTGTAGGACAATTTGTGCTGACTGGCAGCAGTGTGCCTCCTGATTTCTCCGAAATCCACCATAGTGGTACGGGACGTTTCGCAAGGCTACGGATGCGAACCATGAGTTTGTGGGAGTCGGGCGAATCTACCGGCCAAGTCAGTCTTGGCGATATTTTTGAAAACAAGTTGTTCGACCCTGTAGAATGCGATACCGACATTGACCGTATAGCATACCTGATTTGCCGTGGAGGGTGGCCCCAGGCCACGCTGCTCAAGGGTGATGTAGCTCTGGCTCAGGCTGTGGATTATTTTGATGCCATCTATCAGGTCGACATCCATAGGGTCGACAAAGTGCGTCGCAGTAGCGAGCGAACACGTGCAATCCTCCGCTCCTATGCCCGAAACCAAGGATCGCCCATAAGTTTGAACAAAATGAGTGAGGATATTAAAATATCCGAAAACCAATCAATAACGTACGAAACAATATCCAGTTATGTGGATGTGCTGGCAAATCTTTTTGTTGTGGAAGACATGCTGGCTTGGAATCCGAATTTGAGAAGCAAGACGGCCATTCAAAGTATGCCTACCCGTTACTTTGCAGATCCCAGTATCGCCACGGCGGCGTTAGGTTTGGGCCCAAAAGATTTAATCAACGACCTTTCCACTTTCGGCCTCCTGTTCGAAACAATGGCGGTAAGGGATTTGCGTGTTTATGCCGATGCTTTGGACGGACAACTCTATCATTTTCGTGATGCCAAGGGATTGGAATGCGATGCCGTGTTGCATCGTCGCAATGGCACATACGGATTGATTGAAATCAAATTAGGAGGCGCTGACAATATTGAAAAAGGTGCGAAAAACCTGCTCGCTTTGTCCAAGATAATCGATACCGACAGAATGAAGGCACCAGCATTCATGATGGTGTTGACGGCTGTGGGCAATTTTGCCTACCGTCGCCCCGACGGGGTCTTTGTCGTCCCAATTACTTGCCTCAAGTATTGATTTTTTCGAGGTTATGTTTTTTCTTTTTATCTTTATATGCCACCTATAATTTCAAAAAAAAATGTATCTTTGCATTGTAAAATGCCGCCTCAGGTATGTGTGCTTCTGTCGGTATAGTGTTTAATATCAATTTATTTTAACTTATGAATACCATTGAAATAGTTATCGAAAATACTCACGAGCGCCGTTTGGTTCGCCAAGGCATCACGCTGGCCGAGCTGGCGCAAGAATATTATACCGAATTGGGGCGTATGCCGATGGAGAAGCCCGTACTGGGCGCGTTGGTGAACAATGTAGTGGAGAATTTGCAGTATCGCCTCTACAATGCCCGAACGGTTCGCTTTTTTAACGTGGAGCACACCCAGGGCTGGCGTATGTACCAGTCATCGCTGATATTCATGCTGTTCAAGGCGGTGCGCGACAATTACCCCAAGGCCCGCCTGTCGGTGAAGCACTCGCTGCAGGGCGGTTTCTACTGCACGATTGATTTGGGCGAAGAGACCGAGACCGACCGCTTTGTGGTGGCCACGACGGTGCGCGAGCGCATGATTGAGCTGCAACATGCCGACCTTCCTTTCGAAACCCGCACGATGCTCCTCAGCGATGCTTTGGCCCTGGTCGAAGAGGCCGATATCCCCGAGACCTACAAGTTGCTCAAGTCGCTGAATCAGCTCTATATAGATATGCACTTTTTGGATGGCACGGTGCATAAATTGGCCGCAAAAATGATTCCTTCCACGGGCTGTCTCCGTGCCTGGGATTTCCGCACCTATGGCGATGAGGGCTACCTGCTACAGATGCCCGACCCGATGCACCTCGACCGTCTGCCCGTGCTGCCCGATACGCCCAAGTTGTTCAGCATTTTCAAGGAACACCATCATTGGGTGGACCTCCTGCATGTGCCCACTATCGCCGACCTGAACGCGCTTGTGCGCGACAAGGGTGCCAACCACCTCATCCATGTGTCTGAGGCGTTGCATGAGAAGAAGTATGTGGAGATTGCCGATATGATTTACCAGCGTCGCGACCAGGTGCGCATGGTGTTGCTGGCGGGTCCTTCATCTTCGGGCAAGACCACCTCGTGCCGTCGTCTGAGTGTGCAACTCAGTGTGCTGGGATTCGATGTGCAGCAGATTTCGCTCGACGACTATTTCTTGTGCCGTGCCCGCACCCCGAAGCTGCCCAACGGCGAATACGATTTCGAAAGCATCGACGCACTCGACATTCCCTTGCTCAATGAGCATTTGCAGCGCCTCTTCAACGGCGAGAAGGTAGAGATTCCCACTTTCGATTTCATAAAGGGCGACCCCTATTACGACGGCAAGTCGGTACAGATGGGCCCCAACAGCATATTGGTGATCGAGGGCATCCACGCCCTCAACCCCAAGTTGACGGCACAAATCGACAACTCGCTTAAATTCAAGGTGTATGTGTCGGCTCTGACGCAAATTGCCATCGACGATATCAACAGTATCCGCAGCAGTGAGAACCGTATGCTCCGTCGCATTGTGCGCGACAACAATTTCCGTGGCTGGGATGCCTACAATACGCTGCACCGTTGGGCCGAAGTACGCACCGGCGAGGAAAAAAATATCTTCCCCTTCCAGGAACAGGCCGACGTGATGTTCAACTCGGCGTTGCTGTATGAGCTGGGAGTGCTGAAACTGTATGCCGAGCCGCAGCTGAAGAAGATTCCCGAAAATTGCGAGGAGTATGCTGAGGCCCGCCGTCTGCTCAACTTCATTGAGCTCATCGACCCCATCTCACCCAAGAACATACCGCCCACGAGCATTATGCGTGAGTTTTTGGGTGGCAGCAGTTTTGAGTATTGATTTTATTAGAACTGGCAAAAATATAGAGCGGGCAAAAGATTTTACCCGCTCTTTATGTCTATTCTACCACGATTTCATCGCAGAAGAGGTAGCTGGCGTTGCCTTTTGAGGGGTGCCAGTCGGGGAGTATGCCAGGATTTTTGACCACAACGCGGAGATATTGGGTGTTGGCATTGAGGTTGTTGATGGGGTCGGTGAAGATGATGTTGCCAGTGATGCGATAGTCGGGATTGAATTTTTCGGTACGCAGCAATGTCCAGTTTTGCCCGTCTTTGGAGGTGTAGAGTTCGATGGTTTCGGGTGCCAAAATCCAGTTGATGGAGTTTTGCAGGAAGCGCATGGTGATGCTGTTCACGCTCTTCACCGATCCGAAATTCATCTCCACGTCGATGTCTTGCCCCCAGTAACCCTGCCAATGGCCGTCGGCGTAGTTGTTGTCCGAACCGAGGATGCCGTCGGCCAAGGCTCCGTCGCCGCCGGCGCTATAAGTGACATTGTAGTCGCTGTAGTTGGTGTTGAGGCGTGTGATGTTGCCCAGGGCTTTGTGGCAGAGGAGGTATTGCTCGGAGTAGAATGGTTCGCCCCAAGGGTCGAAGGTGACGGCTTTGACCAGGCAGCTGCGGTCGATGGTGAACGGGCCGCTGTATTTGGTGGCACCCTTTGAGGGTTTGCGGCCATCCAAGGTGTAGAAGATGTCTTTGTCGTCGAAGAGGGTGCTGAGGCTGATTTCCTGTATGTCGGCTTTGTCGGTGGGTCGGACGGCCTTGAGCGAGCGGCCTTCGGCAAAGACATGCTGCTCGGCTTCGAGCACCTCGCGGCCGAGGTCGTCGTAGCGTTGGCAGATGATGTCGCGGCTGTAGTCGGTGCTTTCCTCGTCCCAAAGACGTAGATATTCGCGTTTCAGGTCGTGTAGGTGTTGGAAATACTGTTGTGCGACGATTTTGGCGGCGGGGTCGTGCTGATAGTACATCACGCGGAGGCGGCTCTTTTCGGCCACGCAGAGTATGCGGTGGCAGGCATAATAGAAGTGCGGCACCACGGCGCTGTCGATTTTTCCCATCACCTGTTTGACTATGTGCTCCACTTTGTCGCACCGTTGCAGCATTTCGCGGCTCACGTTGTAGGGGTAGAACTCCAATAACGGCTGCATGAGGGCGGCGGTGTTGAACCAGTCACCCACCCATTTGTTTTCGTTGAGGAGGCCTACGGCATATATCATATCGGTGATTTTGATGTCCTCTTTCGGTTGGAGAGTATCGCCGTCAGAGGGACGGTTCACGGTATAGTAGTGGTCGTAGTTGGCATTGAAGATGCGTTCGCGTTCGGCCAGCTCCTTCTGAGCCTCTTTCGGGTCGGTGGCAGTGATGGGGTGCCAAGCCATTTCGGAGGCCCAAGCCATGGCGTGCCAGCAGTCGCCGAAGAGGCTCTCGCCGCTATCGTCCCAGGCGGTGTTCATGAGGCCTTTGGCACCGGCGAGATAGCCGTCGCGAGCCAAAAAGGCGATGTTCTGCATATAGTTCTTCACCTGTGGCGTGCTGCTCCAATGGCTCACCCCTGGTGCCACCCAAAACTCATTGCCTTGCCGTTGGTGAATCTCCTTAAAGGGGGCAATCATGTCGGCATAGCTTTCTTTTGCCACATAGCTCCAG
>JAZUFY010000171.1:0-8030 GCA_045640925.1 Bacteroidales bacterium | reverse complement strand
AAACAGCGAGTAGGCAATCACGGGCTCCATAACGTTGAGCTCCAGCTGACCGTTGTCCGAAGCAAAGGTGATGGTCATATCGTTGCCGATAACCTTGTAGCACACCTGGTTCATCACCTCGGGTATCACAGGGTTCACCTTACCGGGCATAATCGAGCTACCCGGTTGGCGTTCGGGCAGGTGTATCTCGTTCAATCCGCAGCGGGGACCCGAACTCATCAGTCGCAAGTCGTTGCACATCTTGTTAATCTTGATGCAGAGGCGCTTCATAGCGGCGCTGTACTGAATCATGCAGCTTGTAGCACTCGTGGCCTCAATCAGGTTGTCGGCCAGGTTGATGTTCCAACCCGTCACTTTGCGCAAGGCCTTGATGCAAGCCGAGCTGTAGCCAGGCTTCGAGCAGATGCCCGTGCCGATAGCCGTGGCGCCCATGTTCACCGTCAGGAACTCGCGGGCGGCCATGTTCAGCGTCTTGATCTCGCCGCGAAGTGCTGCCGCGAAACCGCTAAAAGTCTGTCCCAGGGTCATAGGCACAGCATCCTGCAGCTGTGTGCGGCCCATCTTGATGGTGTGGGCGAACTCCGTCGATTTGCGTTCAAGTGCGTCGATCACATCATACAGGTGGGGGAGGAACTGCTCATGTTCGAGGAACATGGCCATGTGGATGGCGCAGGGGTAGGCGTCGTTGGTCGACTGCGAGGCGTTCACCACATCGTTGGGCGAGCAATGCTCGTACTGGCCGCGTTCGTGACCCATAATCTCAAGGGCGCGGTTGGCTATAACCTCGTTGGCGCACATATTGGTCGAAGTGCCCGCACCGCCCTGAATCATGTCGATGGGGAACTGGTCGTGGTGCTGGCCTTCCAGCAACTCGTCGCAAGCCTGGCAGATGGCTGCCGCCTGCTGGGCGTTTATCATCCCCACCTCGGCATTGGCGATGGCTGCCGCCTTCTTCGTCAGGGCCATGCCCTTGATGAAGTTCGGGTAGCTGTTCATAAGTCTGCCGCTGATGTGGAAGTTTTCGATGGCACGGGTGGTTTGAACCCCGTAAAGGGCCTCGGCGGGAACCTCTTTTGAACCCAAAAGGTCGCTCTCGGTGCGGAATTTATTATTTTCCATAGTTGTAATTGTTAGTCTTTTAGTTCGACAATATTGTCGTAGTTTTGTGTTTTAAATTTTTTGCAAAGATACGAAAAATTTATATATAAATGGCCATTTCTGGAGAATAAATTGCAATCAAAAAGCCGCGCAACCCCGAATCGTCCTCGTTCATGGTGAGTATGAACCTCTTGACGGAAAAACGAAACCCATTAACAAAAATTATGATTAAAAATTCATGGACATTCTTGTTTCTACCAAGATCCTTCCACTATCCTCCCACTTCCTTCCGATATGCTTCCCATATCCTTCCGATATGCTTGCGATATTGCGTCCTCCAAGCTTATCGGAAGCATATCGGAAGCATATCGGAAGCACAAGGACGTAAAGAGGGAGGAAAGGGGAAGGAAAGGCGAAGCTACAGCGAACCTTCCCCCTCGTTTGTGGCAGGGAAGAGGGCCAGCATGGGGGATATGGTGCTGAGGAAGCGGCTCGGTTGGGACACTTGGCCTCGGGCGTCGATGTGCGAATAGGTGATACACAGGTGTTTCCTGGCTCGCGATAGGGCCACGTAGAGCCTTCGCGCGTCCTCCTGTATGCTCTCGGAGTTTCCGTTTCGGATGTTGAAGAAGTAGGGGTAGGCCCCTTCCGAGGCTCCGAAAACTACCACGCTGTCGAACTCCAACCCCTTGGCTTTGTGGGCGGTGGCGATGAAGAAGCGCTCGCTTCCCCGCTTTTTCATGCTTTCGCTGTCGCAGAGGTCGGCCTCGCGGAGGGTGTTGATTTCGGGCAGGTAGCGGTCGAGTTGCTCGCGTAGCAGGAGGGCTTTTTGCCCCGAGGGGGCTACGAGGTCGTCCCGCAGATAGTTGACCACATGGGGCCATTTTTCCACAGGTTCGACGAGGCCTTGTTGCAAGAAGTTTTGATAGAAGTATTCTGCCTCGTCGACAAGGCTTGCAGGGGTGTATAACTGATTGTATGAGTGCAGATATAGGTTGAGGTAACGCTGGTTGAAGAGGCTGGCGAGGGTGCGCATCTCGGGGGTGTCGAGGAACTGCTGCTGGAGGGGTGTGAGGCTTTGGGCTTTTTCTCGGCAGTAGGCGAGGAGAGAGTAGGTGGCAAGAACGTCGTCGATGGCGTTGTGGGAGTTGGTGCCTTCGAGGTGGAGGGTTTCGAGCAGGCGTTCGAGTTTGTATATCCTCAGACGGGGCTCCACGAGGCGTATGAGTTTGAGGGTGTCGAAGCGTTTGCGTTGTCCAAGACCTTGCCCGAGAGTGCGTAGGAGGTTGGCGTCGAGGATGTGGTAGTCGTATTCCACGTTGTGGCCGAAGAGTGTCGCATCGCCGGCATATTCGAGGAATGTTTTGAGGCCCTCGGCTCGGGTGAGGCGCTCGCTGTTGAGGTAGACTTCGAGCATGGGGTTGTCGTGCCCTCCCACAATGGGGGGTATCTCTTTGTCGGTTTCGATGATGATGTTGAACTCGGAACCTTCGACGATGCGGCCCTGGCACACTTTCACGGCGGCTATCTGTATGATGTCGTCGTGAGCCACATCGAGGCCTGTGGTTTCGGTGTCGAAGAGCACGATGGTTTCGTTGTCGAGGGTGTGGGCGAATTGCTGGAGGTAGCTGCTGCCTTGGTACATGAGCAGGTCGGTGGGCGAGAGGGCACGGCTTCGCATCTCACGCATGAGGTTGCGAGCTATGGAATAGTCGGGCACTATGTGCATGTAGTACAGTATCTTGGCCCAAGCTATGAAGCAGGTTTCGTTGGCCACCACGTTGAGGTGCGAGGTGATGAGCTGCATGGAGGGGGTGGCGAAGAGGTCGCGTCCCGAGATTTTGAAATGGGGGGTGTCGCCAAATTGTCGTGCGATACGGTCGGCATCGGCGTTGGTGGATACGATGATGGCCACGCGGCCCTCGGGTTCTATCTCGGCGTAGCGTTTGGCAAGGCTCACAGCCAGCCGAAATTCATCGGCGTAGGGTTTGCGACAAAGGGTGCACGGGGTTCCGTCGTGGGGACACCGCATATTTTCTTTATAGTAAAGCGATGAGAGGTTGTGGTAGCAGGCTCGGAAGAGGCATCGGTCCTGAGGTTTGGGTGAGGAGTCGTCGAGGTTTTGCGAAGCGGCCACGGGGAGGATTGCGGGGTCGATACCTAATTGATGCTCAGCGTAGGCGTTGAAGAGTTCGAGGAGGTAGGCGGGGGAACGGTGGTTCTGTCCGAGGTGGTGTATATGGCCTTCACAACGTTTTTTGAGGGCGTTGAGGGCGTTGAGTTTGGCCCCCACGAAGGAGAAGATGGCTTGCTGCTCGTCGCCAAGATAGACGATGGTGGCATCAGGGGCGGCGAAGAGGTCGATGATGGCAAACTGCAAAAAGTTCAAATCTTGAACCTCGTCGATCTGAATCCATTTGTAAAGACGCAGCTTCCCCGCCTCACGGTCGGAACGGGCTTGGAAATAGGCTTTTTCCAAGAGGTCTTCGAAGTCGAGGAGGGTGTCCGTGTCCTTGTATTCGGCGTATTTTTGTGCCAGGGCGACCCTGTGGGAGAGGTCGGGTTGGTTGAGGAGGTCGTTGTGTACGATGAGGTTGAAAGGCATCCCGGCCTCTTGCTGGCTTAGGGCGTGCTGCAGATTTACGATTTCGGAGGCAAAACGGCTGTGGTCTTCCCGAGGGTCGAGATGGGCAAGGTAGGAGATGATGCTCTCGGCGTCGAGGTCGTCGATGACCGCGCTGTTTTGGGGTATTTTCTTTTCGCCAAAGAGGTAGTTGCTGCAAAAACGGTGAACGTTGCCCACAAAGAGGTCGGGCGGGACAGGGTTGCCGGTACGTTGGCTCACACGGTCGCGCATACTTCGGCTGGCTCGGTTGGTGAAGGTGAGACACATCATGTCGTCATATCGCACCCCCTGAGCATGGGCATGTACCACCCGCTCGGCTAGGATAAAGGTCTTTCCACATCCAGGAGGGGCCAGCACAAGGTGCTCGCCCTCGGCGATGTTGATGACTGCCTGCTGGTCTTTGTCGGGACTCATGAATTGGGAATTGAAAATTGAAAATTGGGCGGGAGCCGGCTTGAATTTGGAATTAAAAATTAAGAATAAAAAGCAAGGTGACTCACTCTTTATTCTTAATTGTTAATTGTTAATTGATAAAATTATTCCACGGTGACGCTCTTGGCCAGGTTGCGAGGCTGGTCGACGTTGCGGCCTTTGGCTATGGCCACATAGTAGGAGAGCAGCTGCAAGGGAATGACAGCCAGCAGAGGCACGAAGCAGTCGCGGGTGTCGGGGATGACGAAGGTGTAGTCGCTCATGTCTTTCACCACGGTGTCGCCATCGGTAACGACGGAGATGATCTTGCCTTTGCGCGATTTGATTTCCTGGATGTTGCTCACCACTTTCTCGTACATGCCGCGTTTTGGGGCAATAACCACCACGGGCATTTCTTCATCAATAAGGGCGATGGGGCCATGCTTCATCTCGGCGGCGGGATAGCCTTCGGCGTGGATGTAACTGATTTCCTTCAGCTTTAAAGCACCTTCGAGGGCCACGGGGTAGTTGTAGCCACGTCCGAGGTAGATGAAGTTCTTGCAGTAGGTGAACATTTGGGCGAACTGGGCAACGTCTTTGTTGTGCTCCAAAGTCCATTGCATTTTGTCGGGAATCATCTGCAGCTCGTCCACAAGCATGTGGAACATCTCCTCGTTGAGGGTTTTCTTCTCTTTGGCGATGGCAAGGCCGAGGAGGCAGAGGGTGATGACCTGTCCGGTGAAGGCTTTGGTGGAAGCCACACCGATTTCGGGACCCACATGCAGATAGGTGCCGCTGTGAGTGGCGCGAGGTATGGAGGAACCGATGACGTTGCAGATGCCGTAAAGGAAGGCGCCTTTCTCTTTGGCCAACTGTATGGCGGCGAGGGTATCGGCGGTTTCGCCCGATTGGGAGACGGCTATGACGATGTCGTCGGGGTTGATGACGGGGTTGCGATAGCGGAACTCGGAGGCATATTCAACCTCCACGGGAATCTTGCACGCTTCTTCAATAAAGTATTTTCCGATAAGGGCAGAGTGCCAGGAGGTGCCACAGGCACAGATGATGATACGGCGGCAGTTGATGAATTTTTCAGTATGGTCGGTGATGCCGGAGAGGTGGATGTCTTTGTCGACAACATTGAGACGGCCACGGATGCAGGTGCGGAGGGCGTTGGGCTGCTCCCAAATCTCTTTGAGCATGAAGTGGGGGAAGCCGCCTTTCTCCAGTTCATCGAGGTTCATCTGCAAGGTGCAGAGTTGGGGAGTCTGCTTGACGTTGGCCAGGTTGGTGATGTCCAAGCGACCGTTGCGATCCATGATGGCAATCTCTTCGTCCTTGAGGTAGATGACCTGGTTGGTGTATTCGATGATGGGGGTGGCATCAGAACCGACAAAGAATTCGGCACGACCGTTGTCGCTTTTGCCCACACCGATAATGAGCGGGCTGCCTTTGCGGGCGCAGACAAGCTGGTCGGGGTGGCTCTTTTCGAGGATGGCGATAGCGTAGGCTCCCACCACGTTCTTCAGCGCGAGCTGTACTGCTGTGTAGAGGTCGCATTTGTGCGACACCTGCATGAATTCCACCAACTGCACGAGCACTTCGGTATCGGTTTCGGAGCAGAAGGTGAGGCCGTGTTTCTCCATCTCGGCACGAAGCGATTTGTAGTTCTCGATGATGCCGTTGTGGACGAGGGAGAGGTTGCGCGATTCGGAGAAATGGGGATGGGCATTGGTGGCGTTGGGTTCGCCGTGGGTGGCCCAGCGGGTGTGGGCGATACCTATGGTGCCCGTTACATCTTTGTCTTTCACACTCTCTTCGAGAGCCGATACTTTGCCTTTGGCTTTGAATACCGAAAGTTCGCCTTTGGCGTTAATCAATGATACTCCGGCACTATCGTAACCGCGATATTCCAGACGATGAAGTCCTTTTATAAGGATAGGGTAGGCTTGTTGCTCACCAATGTATCCGACAATTCCACACATAATTACTCTGTTTTATAATTAGTTAATGTTCTACTCAATAAATAATAATTCAAATTGCAAAAATACGAAAAAATTTTGAATTATCATTTCTTTTTGTTAAGAGAGTTGTGAAAAGGGAAAGGAATAATAGATTTCTCTATTGCTCGTATTTCTCAAAAGAAGTGTCTGCTACCGATGATTGCAGGAACATGACATTGTAGATGGGCATGTAGGTGATACCGTCTTTTGTGGATACGGTTCGCTCATTGGAAAATACGTAGGACTGGTTGATGTTGTATTCTTCCATAGCCATAAAATGATTAAGCGCACTATGAATGGAATAGTCTCTGCCCGATTTCACTTCGATGGGTATTGTGGTGAGATTTTCATTGTCATCGATTAGAAAATCCACTTCGCCATGCTTTTTGTTGTCGTAGTAGAAACATCTAAGGCCGTGGGCAGAAAGTTCTTGCGCAACAAAAGTTTCATACACCGAACCCAGGTTCACACTCCTAATATCATCCATCACGGCTTTGATATTGTTGCGGTAGAGCAAGGCGGTAAGCATTCCCACATCATTCATATAAAGCTTCAGCAGATTTTTGCCCATGTTGAGGGGCAAAGGGTAAGATGGTTTGCTGATGGCTTTGCATTCAATGGCAATACCCGAAGCCGAGAGGTAGTCAAACTCGTCTTGGTAGTTCTCCATACGTTTGCCCACTTTGTCCTCAATGTTCTTTGCCACAACTCGTTTCTTCCGATTTTCCATGGTGGAAGGCACCATATTGTAGATGCGTTGGATTTTGAGTTTGCGTCCCGAGTCTTTCTCGTATTTTGCGGCATCATTGAGGTAAAGGTCGTGGATGTCGGCATGTATCTGTCTCACTCGGGCGATGTTGGTTTCTTTCACGAAAGAATCTACGGCGGCAGGCAGGCCTCCAACGAGAAGGTATTTCCGCATAAGGTTGAGCATCTTGTTGTGGATGCCTTCGTTGAGCGATTCTCGATGAAGGAATGATTCCTGTATATGTGTTATTACATCTTCGCCTATCCCATTGGCCCACAGAAACTCCTCGAAGTCCATGGGGTACATTTGTATCCGTTCGTAGCGACCGCCAGGTATGGATTGCGTTTTTTTCAATGCTACCCCCAGCTGCGATCCGCTGGCTATATAGGTGTATCGGCCCTCATCGGCCAAGAATTTCAACAGGGTGAGGAGGTGGTCGTAAGCTTGTATTTCGTCAATAAATACCAGTGTGTCCTTTTTTGTACCCAATTTATTGCCTGCAAAACTACTCAGGGCCATGTGAAAATCCTCCGAGGTGTGAGCATCGGCAAAAAGTCGGCAGCCCTGCTTGTCTTCTTTCATGTTTATCTCGATAAAATGAGGGAACATTTCTTGCCCTACATGCCGTATGATAAACGACTTTCCGATCTGTCTGGCTCCATCTATAATCAAAATCCGATTTGTTGGATTTTGAAGATTTTTTTGTATCTCGCTTATTATCTTTCTTTTAAGCATAAGTATTTACACTTTTCCTATAAATTTTACACTGCAAAAATACACTTTTCCTATAAAATATGCAAGTAAAAAATACACTTTTCCTATGATTTTTACACTGTAAAAATACACTTTTCATATAAAAATAGGGTGTGAAAAATACACTTTTCCGAAAATATTAGGCAACTGTTTAATGGTGGGGTACCAAAGAAGGATAATAATAAAGGGCCGCGACCCATAGGAGCGGCCCTTTATTATTATTGTTCCTAATATATATTAGAGAACCTGTACGGGGACGATGAGGCCCTTGCCGAGTTCGATAGCTTCCTCGTTCTGGGGAATGAGGTTGTGGTGACGCTCGGGGAGGGATTTCTCAAGACCCTTGTGGATGAATTCGCTTCCAACGATGGGTTTCAGTTTCAAGAAACCA
>JAZUFY010000170.1:0-3788 GCA_045640925.1 Bacteroidales bacterium | reverse complement strand
TACGAGACTAATAGAACCGTGAGGGATTCCTACGCGGAACTCATCAAAAGACATGTCATCTTTGACGAGTCTCTCCATAATTGGAACTACCTTATTTCTCCTCTCAATTTGTCCCATGTTATTTTTTAAATGTTACTTAGTCAAAGTTATTCCTTTTTTTTTACATTGTGTCGGATTGCAATACGACACAACGCCCCGCCCTCAGAACATCCCCGAGAGCGGACGGAGAACACTTTCTTTCAATCTACATCTTGTGCCTCAGCCACATCTTGTTGCTCTTTTTCCAAACGAATATCATGTAGAACCCTGCCCTTGTAACTAAAGTATTTCGGACCTTGATATGCTCCACTATTGTTTTGCATTTCTTTTGGCAGATATGCTGCAACAAATGGAGACAATCTCCATAATCGGTTGTCGTATTCAATCCTTGTGTCATCAGAAATTTTGACAACAATATCTGGTTTGGGGTCAAAAACAATCATATCCCCAGGTTTGAGTCCTATCATGCTGAAGTGAAATCTTTCTCTTCTCTCACATGAGGCCTCCTCGGTTTCCTCCAAAGCCTTATCAGGAGTCTGTTCTGCAATCGGATATATTTGGTATGGTTCATTTTTCTCGTATCTGCAAACCTCCGCATCTCCAAGCAGTTTTGCTATATCCACCAACATGTCCGTAGCGGTGGCTGGAGCAATATTGAAAAACTCTCTGTTTTGCCGAATACGGAGATTAGAAATTCGGTCAATACTCTTATGAATCATACACTCAACATCATGATATTTAATCGTTTTAATAGTGGCATATATTTCAAAAGGAAGCGGAACAGCAGTATTGTCAAGTTCAGCAGAACGAACCTCTACAGGTCGGCTGCTTTTACCAATTTTCACCCAATCTTCTTTAAAACTGGGGTTGGTCAAAATATAGACATATCCGGGTTGTTGTTTTTCGCTCGTACTCATTATTCAGGATTTTGTTTATAAAGGAATAATTAGGGCCGCCGAAACGGCCCTAATTAGTATTGTATTATTTATTTTTTTCGGCTTAGTACATGCCGCCCATGCCACCCATGCCGGGGTTGGCGGGCATCGGGGGTTCGGGCTCCTTGATGTCGCACATCACACACTCGGTGGTGAGGAGCATACCGGCGATGCTGGCAGCATTCTGAAGAGCCACGCGGGCCACCTTGGCGGGGTCGATAACGCCGCTCTTGAAGAGGTTCTCGAAGGTCTCGGTGCGGGCGTTGTAGCCGTAGTCGGCCTTGCCGTTCTTGACCTCGTTGACGATAACGGAGCCTTCCAAACCAGCGTTCTCGACAATCATGCGCAGCGGGGCCTCGATGGCACGGCGGATAATCTCCACACCGAGCTTCTCATCCTCGTTGGCGGGCTTGATGTCGTTGAGTTTCTCGGCTGCACGGATGAAAGCGGTACCACCGCCGGGGATGATGCCCTCTTCGACAGCTGCACGGGTGGCGTGCAGGGCGTCGTCGAAGCGGTCCTTCTTCTCCTTCATCTCCACTTCGCTGGCCGCACCCACATAGATGACTGCCACGCCGCCTGCCAATTTGGCAAGACGTTCCTGCAGCTTCTCGCGGTCGTAGTCGCTGGTAGTCTTTTCAATCTGAGCCTTGATCTGGTTCACGCGGGCCTTGATCATCTCGGCATCACCGGCACCGTTGACGATAGTGGTATTGTCCTTGTCGATGGTGATCTTCTCGCAGGTGCCGAGCATATCCATGGTGGCATCCTCGAGCTTGTAGCCCTTCTCTTCGCTCACGACCACGCCGCCGGTGAGGATGGCGATGTCTTCGAGCATCTCTTTGCGGCGGTCGCCAAAGCCAGGAGCCTTGACGGCAACAACCTTCAAACCGCCACGCAGACGGTTGACCACGAGGGTGGCCATAGCCTCGGTTTCAACATCTTCGGCGATGATGAGCAAGGGGCGACCGTTCTTGGCAACGGGTTCGAGAATAGGAAGAAGAGTCTGCAAAGTGCTGATTTTCTTGTCATAGATAAGAATGAGAGGACTATCGTAGGTGCACTCCATCTTGTCGGTATCGGTGACGAAATAGGGGCTGATGTAGCCGCGGTCGAACTGCATACCCTCAACCACTTTCACGCTGGTTTCGATGCCCTTGGCCTCCTCAATGGTGATAACGCCGTCCTTGGAAACCTTCTCCATAGCCTCGGCGATGATGTCGCCGATCTGGCTGTCGTTGTTGGCGCTGATGGTGGCCACCTGGCGAATCTTCTCAATGTCGCCGCCGACCTCCTGAGCCTGAGCCTTCACATCCTCGACGATGACGGCCACGGCCTTGTCGATACCGCGTTTCAGATCCATAGGATTGGCACCTGCGGTAACGTTCTTCAAACCGGTGTTCACGATAGCCTGGGCCAAAACGGTAGCGGTAGTGGTACCGTCACCGGCCTGGTCGTTGGTCTTCGAGGCAACCTCTTTGACCATCTGGGCACCCATGTTCTCGATGCCGTTTTCGAGTTCGATTTCCTTAGCCACGGTCACACCGTCCTTGGTGATGTGGGGAGCACCGAACTTTTTGTCGATGACCACGTTGCGGCCTTTTGGACCGAGGGTTACCTTAACTGCGTTAGCCAATGCGTCAACGCCTTTGCGAAGCTGTTCGCGAGCGTCATTATTGAAAACAATTTCTTTTGCCATGATTGATTTCTATTTAATAAGTTGTTGTGGGACTAGATTTGCTAGACATTCTAGGATCTCTAGTTTTTAAATTAAATGATAGCGTAAATATCGCTCTCTTTCATAATCATATACTTGGTGCCGTCGATGTCGATCTCGGTGCCGCTGTACTTTCCGTAGAGGACGTTGTCGCCAACCTTCACGGTCATCTCATGGTCTTTGGTGCCCTTGCCCACGGCGAGGACTTTGCCTCTTTGGGGTTTCTCCTTTGCGGTGTCGGGGATAATGATGCCGGAAGCGGTCTTTTGCTCGGCCTCGGCGGGCTGAATCAGAACACGGTCTGCTAATGGTTGAATGTTCATAGTTTTGTATTTTAGTTTTTGATTTTTGTTGTTTCTGTTGTGCCTGCCCTTGTGCGGCAGACATGATTTACTATTGCATATTCTGTGCCAATCGCCCTTTTAGGGGCATTTCCATGACAAATTGTCATCAGAATAATCTAACATCATGCGGCAGAAGCACAAATGGCTGTGTCAATCTGTCACCCTGTCGAACTCCATCACGGTCACATACTCCGTACCCGTGCCGTTCTCAATCACAAGCCGCGTCTCGGTCAGTTCCTTCAAAAGATACATTACCGGATCGATTCCAGTCGCCTGGATAAAGGCCAACTGGCTGTCCTCCAAAGTCCACTGCATCCTTGATTCGTTTATGCCGTCCGAGGTTACCAGCGTCCCGTCTTCGAGGAAGGTGAGACAGAAATTCTCGCCATACATCGGGGCCAGATCCACCCCGTCAGGATTTTGACCCACATACTGCGTGGCCTTGTCCATTTTCCAAGTGCCCAAAATCAAAGCCGGATCGGGCGTGGGGTCTTCATGCTGATGAGTGGTGTCTGCGGGAGGGGTGACCACGGGTTCGTTCTCCTTCTTGCACGAGGCCAAGGCCAAAACCGCCAAAGCGGCAAAACAAACTGCAAATTTCAAAAAAGATTTTTTCATAATATACTAATATTTAATTATTTCACATAAACTGAAGACACAAAGCCTCAATAATTACCAACTTGCAAATATACACATAATAATTGGAACCGCCAAAAAAAGTTACTAACATTTTTCACCCCTCCCCCACCCCTT
>JAZUFY010000169.1:0-2800 GCA_045640925.1 Bacteroidales bacterium | reverse complement strand
ACAGAGAAGTTAAGCCCCGCATCGCCGATGATACTGCGCTTGTTCGTGGAAAAGTAGGTCGCCGCCAATCTCTTTTAAAAGGGAGTTCCATCTGGGACTCCTTTTTTTGTGCGTCCGGGTGTGGCCACCGGACTTCGGCATACTCAGCAAAAAATAATCTATATCATATTAATATGTTCGGCAGACAATATTTTTTGTCAATTTGCGTTATAAGGGCATAATACATTTAAAATATGAAAACATTTAATTTAATCAAACGTTTGTTATGCCTTTGTGCTTTGACTTATTTGACTGTGAGTGCGCTTTGGGCACAGAATAGAAATGACGATAAGGACTTGGATAAGACCTTGTCGCCTTATTTCGTTGTTATTAGTGATAATGGTGAAACCGACAACCTGCCTTTGAAAGAGACTTCGGTGAAAACCAATATTGTGGGTTCTATAGCCGATGTTACTGTGCGGCAATTGTATGTGAATGCAGGAAAGAGCCCGATAGAGGCCATTTATACCTTCCCCATGTCGACCAAAGCGGCTGTGTACGGTATGCAAATGCGTATTGGTAATCGCATTGTGCGTGCCCAGATTGAGGAAAAGAAGAAGGCCCGCCAAGACTATGAGAAAGCCAAGTCGGAGGGCAAACGTGCTTCGTTGCTTGAGCAGAGTCGGCCCAATGTGTTTACGATGAATGTGTCGAATGTTATGGCTGGTGATACGATTGAGCTTGAATTGAAATACACAGAGTTGCTTGTTCCGAATTCAGGAACCTATACTTTTGTCTATCCTACTGTTGTGGGTCCCCGCTACTCTAAGACTTCGCAAAGTCATTCCGGTCCTGATGACGATTTTGTCAGCACTCCTTACACCCACGAAGGTATTATGCCGACCTATACTTTCGACTATGAACTGACTATCAATTCGGGCATTCCTATTCAAGATGTTGTCTGTTCCTCGCATAAGATGAAGATAGCTTACCCCGATACGAAACAATGTGTGGTACGTTTGGATGAAAGTGAGAAGAATGGTGGCAACCGCGACGTAAATGTATCTTATTCGTTGCAAGGCAATGAGATAGCTTCGGGTGTGCTGCTTTACGAAGGAGCCGACGAAAACTTTTTCCTCATGATGGTTCAGCCTCCCAAGAAGGTGTTGAAAGAGAACATCCCTCCGCGCGAATATATTTTTATTGTAGACGTGTCGGGATCGATGTGGGGTTTCCCGATGGAGGTTTCGAAAAAACTGATGCGTAATCTTATCGTCAACCTCAAACCCACAGATTATTTCAATGTGGTGCTCTTTTCGAGCAACCTGAAAGTGTTCAGTCCCACCTCGGTGGCAGCCACTGAGGCCAATGTAAACGAAGCCCAAAACTTCATTGCAGGAGGCAACAACTGGGGTGGCACCGAGTTGATAGATGCTTTGAAGAAGGCCTACGCATTGCCGCGCCTCGATGAAGATGTGTCGCGCACCTTTGTGGTGCTCACCGACGGCTATGTCGATGTGGAGAAAGAGGCTTTTGAGACGATACGCAAAAATTGTGGCAACACCAATCTCTTTGCCTTCGGCATAGGGAGCAGCGTGAACCATTACATCATCGAGGGCATGGCCTTTGCAGGTAACGGAGAACCATTTGTGGTAACCAAAGAGAACGAGGCAGCCAAACAGGCGGAGAATTTTCGCAACTATATCAACACCCCTGTCCTCACCCGTATCAAACTGAACACAGGGAGCCTCAATGCTTACGACATCGAACCCGAGGCGGTGCCCGACATGTTGGCGGAGCGTCCCATCATGATTTTTGGCAAATACAAAGGCAAGGCACAGGGAACACTCACCCTCACCGGCAAGGTGGGTCGCAAAAACTATAAGCAGACTTTCGACCTCTCGCAGGTGAAACCCGACACAACGAACTCCGCTTTGCGTTATCTTTGGGCACGTGAGCGCATCAAATATTTGGATTATCTCCTGGGGCAGTATTCCCGCGAGGACAATCCCGAGGCGAAGAAAATTTTGGAGTTGGGATTAAAATACAATCTGATGACCAATTACACCTCGTTCGTGGCCATAGATGAAGAGATAGTGAACAAAGATGGCAAACAGCAGACAGTGAAACAGGCCATTCCCCTGCCGGAGGGTGTTTCCGACTATGCCGTGGGGTATGACGCAGGAACCGTTATTGCCAACAATTCTATTGCGCGAATGAATAGCAAGGTTGTATCAGTAGGTGTGGAAGAGGAGATAGAAGAGGAGGAAGAAGTGTTTCTTGTTATCGAAGACGACCCCGAATTCCCTGGTGGCATGGATTCGCTGATTGCATTCTTGTCCCGCAACATAGTTTATCCCGAGCAAGCCAAAAAAGCGGGTATTGAAGGTCGCGTGTATATTACCTTTGTGGTGGAAAAAGATGGCTCGGTGAGCAATGTAAAGTGTCTGCGCGACATTGGAGGAGGTTGTGGTGCCGAGGCTGTCCGAGTGGTGAAAATGATGCCGAAATGGAAACCTGGCCGTCAAAGAGGCGTAGCGGTGAGAACGCAGTTTAATCTGCCTGTACAATTTACTATACCCAAAGAATGAAACTGCGCTATGTCGTAGCAATGGCTTTGGTGTCGGTGCTCCTCTTCTCGTGTCAAGGGAAGAAGGACGCCGACCCCATGCCTGTAAATGACACCGTGGAGGAAGAACCCGCGATTTTGCCCCGATCCTCCATAACCTTCATCATGGGTGAAGACAATTCGGTTTACAACCAGTATTACACCCTGGCGAATTACTATTATCGCCTTTCGCCCGAGGAACGCACCGAGGTG
>JAZUFY010000168.1:0-21692 GCA_045640925.1 Bacteroidales bacterium | reverse complement strand
ACGTACATTCTTTATGGTTCGAGAGATTGACATTTGGAAAAATGTTGAAAAACTACATATCTGATTCCCAGTGTCATATTTCGCTCTTGAATTTTTTTTGCAAAAATTATTTTCGTGTATGAGAAAATAATTGTACTTTTGACGTGCAAAAGTGAAATTTATCTATAACAAATTACACATCAATATATTACAAATAACATTTTATTCCAAACACGAATAATCGATAATACTCGTCAATTATCGTGAAAAATATTTATGGCTATGCAGATATTCACGCACATTGTTGTGTAAAAGAAGTGGAAGGAAGGTCCAAGGACACAGCGTTCCATCTCTCTTCGTGTTTTTAAATCATCATTATCAGCTGGATAGATTTTGGAAAGTATATGATAAGTTTCATTCCTGTCTTCCCACGATTTTTTGTTGCACTTTTGCTATCGGATTTCGGGCCCGAATCCGACCAAGGGTGACAGCCTACAAAGCTATCCCCTTGGATATAAATTAGGTTCAACATTAACAAAGAAAGGAAAAGCATCATGAACTTTATCGGAACTATTGAATCAATTTCATCTGTAAGCCAAGGCACCAGCAAAAAGGGGTACCCTTTCAAGGCGTGTACCGTTGTCATGTGTGATGCCGTACAAGGCGGTGTTGCTGACCGCATCTGGGCATCGGCACACAACAATGCCTGCGACCAGCTACAGCACATTGCCGACACTGCCGACAGTCAAGGATTTATCCCAGGCCGTTTTGCCGCCACACTGGAGGCCCACGTGCACCAATGGACAGGTCATGACGGGCAAACGCATTCTGGTCAGGAGTTGAGACTTATGGAAATAGTGCCTGTCAACTAACCTGAGTAGCGTTATGATTTGGTTGGAAGAGTCAAAGGGGGGCACAGTGCCCCCTTTCGTACAGACTGTAATTGTCCGCAAAACAATGGTTGTGATTGTTTATCAGGACAGCGACTGGTTTTATCATTCCCTATACCTGTCCAACATGCACTTGAGGACTGCAGAAGAGTTAGCAATAAAAGAATACGGCGTGCCAGCCAACAGCATTGTCTGCATCTACAAGACACAAATAAAGACAAGGGTATTTCTATAAGATACAATAAAAAAGAGGCTCGTTGATGAGTCTCTCTTTTTTGAGGTCGCTTCCGGATTTGAACCGGAGTAGCAGGTTTTGCAGACCTGTGCCTAGCCCCTCGGCCAAACGACCTTTTGCCTTTTCAAAATCGAGTGCAAAGGTACGAAGATTTTCGCAATTGACCAAATATTTTTGTCTTTTTTCTTTCTCAATACTAATAATCAACACTTTAAAATAGCAACACCACAAGAATATCTCAAAGCAAATCGAGCCTTTTTTGCCTCTGATTAGGCATTTTTGGGGTGAATTGTGATTTGTGAATTGACAATACAAGGGGGCGGCAGCCTTACTCATAAATCATAATTCATAAATCATCCTCTTCTCATCGTATCAACGTCACGGTTCCTGAAAGGGTTTGACGTCCGTAGGGGGTGACGATGTCGCGGTAGCGACAGCGATAGACGTAGGTTCCTTGGGGACAGAGAATGCCGTGGGAGGTGCCGTCCCAGCCTTCGTTGAGGTCGGTGGTGTGGAATATGAGGCTGCCACGGCGGTCGTAGAGCCACATTTCGTATTCGAGGATGCCCTTGGTCAAGGGGAGGAAACGGTTGTTGATGTCGCCCTGGGGGGTGAAGACGTTGGGGAAAAAGAGGGAGAGGCGACGGAAGGGGATGGTGCGAGCGATAGAGTCGAAGCAGGTGGGGCTGAAAGCCACCATGGAGACGACCACGCTGTCGCCCCACCAAGGCTGTGCCTGGAAATGGGCTATGGAGTCGCCCCCCGGCTGGCGGATGTTGTCGATAAAGTATTTGCGACCCGCCCATCCCCCACCCCAGGGGGCTTCGCGGTTGCCCACGCTGAAGTCTTCGACCACGAGTTCCATACGATCGTAGGTTATCTCGTCGGGGGTGATGTGCATGGCCGCCACGACGGGCTGTATGGGGTTGATGGTGATGGTGCGGCTGGCGGGGCACTGAGCCGGCGAGGGGCGATAGTCGGCATAGAGGGTGTAGTTGGTGGGGACGATGGGGTTGATGTGCACCACGGCTTCGTATTCGTTGCCCACAAGGCTGCTGTCGAAGGGGTCGGAGGTCCAAAAGTGGTAGGGGGTGCCAGAGGCGGAGTTGAGGCGGTAACCCACATCGCCTGAGCACAGCTTTACGGGGTTGAAGGCTATCTCGGGGTAGTCGAGGAGGGTGAAATGGAGCATCACTACGCTGTCGCACTCGGTGCCGACACGGGGGAGGGTGTCGAAATAGAGCCCCGAATGGGTGAGGGTGACGCCGTTGAAGGTGTAGGGCTGACCCTCACAAACCGAGTCGTAGTAGTGCACCACGGTGTCACGGCAAGGGTACTGTGCCGCAGCCACGATAGGCAGCAGCAAGAGCAAGAGCAAGAGCAGGGTATGGAGGGAAGGTTTGATTAGTTAAGAATTAAGAGTTAAGAGTTAAGAACGACATTCCGGTATGAAACGAAAACCTACGGTTACGAAAACGAAAACGAAGGCTGCCGCCCTCCCAGTCACTATTCACATTTCACATTTCACTATTCACATTTCACTATTTCATACATGTTTGGATGACCATTTCGTAGAGTTGGCGGGTGGAGATGCCCATAGCGCGGGCCTGTTTGGGGACGATGCTCTCGGCACTTTGGCCAGGGATGGTGTTGACTTCGAGGAAGAAAAGTTCCTGTTTGGAGGTGTCGTAGATATAGTCGAAACGGACGATGCCACGGCAGTCGAGGAGGTCGTAGAGTTGTGAGGAGACCTCTTGTATGTGGGTGCTGATGGCGGGGTCGACCTCGGCGGGAGTGACCTCGTTGCTGAAGCCGTCGTATTTGGCGGCATAGTCGAAGAACTCGTGTCCGCCCGTGGGGATGATTTCGGTGATGGGGAAGACATATTTCTGCTCTTTGGTGCGGAGCACGCCACAGTCGAACTCACGGCCTTGGATGAACTCTTCGACAAGCACCTCGGAGTCCTCGGTGAGGGCTTCGCGTATGGCGGGCATAAGATCTTCGGCACGTTTGACTTTGGTGGTGGCCACACTGCTGCCACCAGCGGCAGGTTTGACGAAGAGGGGCAGCGAGAGCTCGCTGAGGATGGCGTCGGGGTCGATGGGTTGGTTGCCGTAGATAAGTTTGGATTTGGCCAGGCTCACCACGCCGAAGCTGCGTACCACGGGGTTGCAATAACCTTTGTTGAAGGTGAGCGCGGAGGTGTAGAAGCCGCAGGTGGTGTAGGGTATGTCCAAAAGGTCGAAGTAGCCTTGGAGCACGCCGTTCTCGCCTGGGTTGCCGTGGATGATGATGAAGGCGAGGTCGAAACGCACGGTGTTGCCATCGGTGCCCTGAAGGGTGAAGTCGGCACGGTTGATGGGGAGATGACTGCCATCGTCGGTGAGCCAATACCAGCCATCGCGATCGACGACAATCTTGTAGACATCGTATTTTTCGTGGTCGAGGTTTTCATATACTTGGCATCCGCTGTTGATAGAGATGTCGTGTTCGCCGGAGAAGCCGCCCATTACCAGGGCGATATTTTTTTTAGACATGGTGGATTTTTTTTAGTGACTGGTGATTAGTGACTGGGAGGGCGTGGCCGCCAATTTACTATTCACTAATCACTATTCACAATTTGTTTATGTTGCTTGTGTTTGAATTGTTTTTCGTTGAGGAGGCATTGATTGCGGGTAGCGGGCGACATGTAGGTTTGCTGGAAGCGTTCCCAAACGACGTCGACAGCCACGTCGGAGGGGTGGCACAGGTCGCGGGCGTAGAAACGATAGTCGCGGAGTTCGTCAAGGAGTATCTCGTAGCTGGGGAAATAGTCGACACCCAGCTGATCGAGAGCCAAGAGAAGGGTGCTTTTGCTGAGCTGGTTGCCGTGAGCCGTGTCGGCAAGATGTCGGATAGGGCTGACGGTGAAGATGAGGTGAGGAGAGTCGATCTGAGTCATAAGTGACTGCCACTCCTCAACAATCTCCTGTACCGCAAGGCGGCGACGGAGAAAAGTCTGCGGGGGCAGTTTGTGGCAGTTGGCAACTACCTGGCCGTCACGGAAAAAAGCGTAGGCGGTGCCGAAGGTGAAAAGGAGGACAGGGTGCAGTTGCAGAAACTGGTGGGTGGTATGTATAGCCTCGTTGCAGGACTTGAGGCAGAGGTCTTTGTCGGGGTTGGAGAAACGGCTGTGATGGAGCCACGAATGCCACACTCCTTCGTGTTGCACAAGCATACGATCGTCGATGGGGGTGTCGGTAAGAGCGTGACGCATACATAAAGCTATGGATAGCGGATTGTAAAGTGTGCCGAAAGGGTTGCAGAGCACCTCAAACCCCGCCGCCTGAAGTTTCGCCCCTATGGAATCGGTAAAGCACGATCCCACCAGTAGCATCGGCGTGGTGTGGTCGATGGAGAACGAGGAAGGGGTTGGAACTACTGGGGTAAATAGGGTCATTATTAATTGAGAATTGAGAATTGAAAATTGAGAATTGAGAATTATTTATTTTTGATTTATGACTTATGATTTATGAGTGTGGCTGACGCTTTTTAGTTAAGAATTAAGAGTTAAGAACGACATTCCAGTATGAAACGAATGACCTACGTCTCGAAAACGAAAACGAAGGCTCCTACCCCTTTGTATTGTCATTTCACTATTCACACCATCTTTATGTCTTTCACTTGGGGCATTTTGGAGAAATGGGGCAGGAACTTGGCTACATCGACACACATGTCACGGCTCTTCATAGTGAGGGTGAGGGGTTGGCCGTCGTGGCCGTGTTCGAAGTCGAGCACACAGGCCTCTAAGGGCACTTTACCCTTGTGGGCTTTGGCAAGTTTGGCAAGTTCACGACAGAAATCCTCGGTGATGTCGGGGAGGTTGATGGAGAATTTGATAACTTTGGTAAAACGAGTCAGCACCTCGCTGAGCATCATCATCTCAGAGATTTTGACGACAGGCCTAGAGGTGTAGGTTGTACCGTCGGGTTGGGAATGGGAAAATTGTTTTACATACCCTTTGATAAAGAGGAAGAGCTCTTTTTGGAAGTAATTCTTGTATTTGAGAAAATCGTCCTTGTAGAGTTTGATAGTATAGCTGCCCTGATAATCCTGGATAGTCATAACGCCGAAGGGGTCGCCGTTTTTGGACGAGATGCCTGTCTTGGCGTCAGACACCATACCGGCAAAACGAAGTTCTTTGCCCACGAGCTTGGTGAGGTCGCTCAGTTCGTCGCAGCGATGGGTGACAAAGGTCTTCATCTCGTACTTGAACTCGTCGAGGGGATGGGCACTAAGGTAGAAGCCCACAACGTCGAACTCGTTACGGCAGCTCTCAATGGTGCTCCAGGGCTCGCACGCAGGGATGGGGGGATGGTCCTCCTGCTTGACCTCGTCGCTCATATCGAAAATAGACATTTGGGCACTCTGGGCACTCTCACGAGTACGGCTGGCCCAACGCATCAGTTTTTCAAGATAGGTGGGAGCATTCTCATTGTCGTTATCCTTGACAAAATACTGGGCTCGGTGCATCTCGCCCAAACCATCAAAAGCGCCCGCCTTGACAAGCACCTCGACATTCTTGCGATTGATGGAACGGAGGTCGACACGCGAGAGGAAATCGAAGATGTCGGTGAACGGGCCGTTCTCCTCACGCTCGGTGATGATGGCTTCGGCTGCCGCCTCGCCCATACCTTTGATGGCTTGCAAACCGAAACGTATCTGTCCCTGCTTATTGACTGCAAAATTCAGATCCGACTCGTTGACCGAGGGGGCGAGGATGTCCAAGTTGTGTTTGCGACAATCCTCCATCAGTTCGGTGGTGCGCTCAATGTCGCTCTGACCGCTGGTCATCACCGCAGCCATATATTCAGCCGCATAGTGCGCCTTGAGGTAGGCAGTTTGATAAGCCACCCAGGAATAGCATGTGGCATGAGATTTGTTGAAAGCGTAGGAGGCGAACTTTTTCCAGTCTTCCCAAATCTTGTGCAACTTATCTTTGGGGTGGCCGTTCTTCTCGCCGCCTTCATAGAAGAGCACCTCGAGCTCGTTCATCTTCTCAATCTGCTTCTTACCCATAGCCTTACGGAGGGTGTCGCTCTGACCACGAGTGAAACCCGCCAAGAGACGGGAGAGAAGCATGACCTGCTCCTGATAAACGGTGATGCCGTAGGTGTCCTTGAGGTATTGCTCCATGCAGGGGATGTCGTACTCGATAGGCTTGCGGCCCTGCTTGCGGTCGATGAAATCGGGGATATAATCCATAGGACCCGGGCGATAGAGGGCGTTCATAGCGATGAGGTCTTCGAAGACGTGCGGCTCCAACTCACGCAGATATTTCTGCATACCCGCCGACTCAAACTGGAAGGTGCCCACCGTGTTGCCTTCGCAGAAGAGTTTGTATGTAAGTTCATCATCAATAGGCAGATGGTCAATATCGACATCCACGCCGTGGTTTTTCTTAATCATCCGCAAAGCGTTCTTGATGATGGTAAGGTTCTTAAGTCCAAGGAAGTCCATCTTGATGAGACCAACGGTCTCTACGACGTGACCATCGTACTGGGTGACAAGGACATCTTCCTTGGATTCCTTATCGTAGATAGTGCACACGGGGGCAAACTTGGTGAGGTCGTCGGCACCGATGATGACGCCACAAGCGTGGATACCCACCTGGCGGTTGGTGTCCTCCAACTCGGCAGCGTAGGTGAGCATATTCTTCAACTCATCCGATCCTTCCGAATCCATAATCTGCTTCAGCTCGGGGACATATTTGAAGCAGTTGCTCAGATTGACCTTGGGGGCTTTGCCCTTCTCGTCCTTGATATTGTCGGGGAAATTGCGGTCGGGAACATATTCTTTGAGCTGGTTGACCGTGGACAAAGGAATCTTCTCCACACGGCCAACATCGGCGATAGCGCTCTTGGTGGCCATAGTACCATAAGTGATGATATGTGCGACCTTTTCCTTGCCATATTTCTCTGTAATCCAGTCGAGCACACGACCACGGCCAGCATCGTCGAAGTCGACATCAATATCGGGCAACGAGATACGGTCGGGGTTGAGAAAACGCTCAAACAGCAGGTCGTATTTGAGGGGGTCAATGTCGGTAATCCACAAACAATAAGCCACCACACTGCCTGCCGCAGAACCTCGGCCAGGGCCCACACTGACACCCAGCTCCTCACGAGCACCACGGATATAGTCGGCCACGATGAGGAAATAGCCAGGAAAACCCATCGTCTTAATCGTGTGAAGCTCGAAAACGATACGCTCGGTTTGCTCATCAGTGAGGGTCTCGCCATAGCGTTTGTGAGCACCTTCCCACACCAGTTTTTCCAGATAGTCGGCCTCAAACTTGATGCGATATAATTTGTCGTAGCCGCCCAACTTTTTGATTTTTGCCTCGGCCTTCTCCTGACTCAGCACCACCTCGTGTTTCTCGTTTTGGGTAAACTCGTCAAAAAGTTCCTTCTCGGTGATGCGCTGACGATATTCCTCCTCTCTGCCGAAACTGGCAGGAATATCGAACATAGGCATAATGGGGTCGCTGTTGATGCTGAAAGTTTCCACCTTGGCGGCAATCTCCATGGTGTTTTCAATAGCCTCGGGAATGTCGGCAAAGATGGCCGCCATCTCATCGGGACTTTTGAGCCACTCCTGCTTAGTATAGTGCATTCGGTCGGGGTCGTAGTAATCCTTCTGCGTGGACATGCAGATAAGATGGTCGTGAGCCTCGCCGTGTGCCTCCTCAACAAAATGGACATCATTGGTGGCAATGAGTTTGATGCCGAGTTTGTGGGCAATTTCGATCAACACAGGGTTCACCTCCTCCTGCCTCACAAAAGTGTCGCGGTTGGCATTGGGTTTGTCGGTTTGATGACGCTGCAGCTCTATATAGTAATCGTCGCCAAAGATATTTTTGAACCAAAGGGCCACCTTTTCAGCTTCCTCAATCTTGCCCGCCATAATAAGCTGAGGCAACTCGCCACCAAGACAGGCAGAGCAGACAATAAGTCCCTCGTGATACTGTTCCAGCACATTATGGTCGATACGGGGAGTGTAGTAGTTGCCATCGGTGTAGGCGATGGAGGCCAATTTGCAGAGCGACTGATAGCCACGCTTGTTTTTGGCCAAAAGGATGAGATGGTAGCCACTGCGGTCGAGGATGCGTTCACGCCCTGTCTCGGGGTCGGCCTCCTTGACATTGCTGTCCTTATCGTAGAGTGTGCGGCGGGCACAGTAGGCTTCGGTGCCGATGATAGGCTTGAAAAACTGCCCCTTCAACTGCTCAATCTTATATTCTGCCTCCTGCTTTTCCTCAGGGGTGGCGCCATCGTTTTTGAGGATGGCCTCCTGCTCCTTTATCTGGTCTTTCACCTTGCCGTTCTCCTTATCGACGGTGTCCACAAGATCTTTGATGCCGAACATATTGCCATGGTCGGTGAGAGCCATGGCATACATACCGTTCTTCTTGGCCTTTTTGACAAGGTCAGGCACTTTGGACATACCGTCGAGCATCGAATAGTGCGAATGAACGTGAAGGTGAGTGAAATTCATTTTGAAATTATTTTTCCGTTAAGATAAACAATAGTGTCCGAAGACTTGTACTCGTATTTGAAACAATCTTTCTGCACAAAGCCATCATCCTCGTATGTAATCTGCACAATCTTGTGAAGTCGGCCCTTGCGGTCGTATTGGCGAGTTTGTGCAAACAGCAGCACCTCGTCGGCAGAAAGCACCTCCATACGCTCTTCTCGTCCCTGTTTGTCGAATTGGCGCAAGGTGCGTGTTTCCACCACTCCTGCCGTATCGTAGGCATACTCTATCTGCACAGCCAAACAGTCATGGTTGTCATAAACTTTGTGTACGGATGCCGTGACCCTACCACCCTCATCTCTCACCACCTCGACTGTCTGAGCATTCACACAGAGGGGCAAAAACGCCAATATCAGCAGCAACAACCGTTTTGCCATACTTGGAGCCTATTGCAGTTTCTTGTAATGCAGGCGATGCGGGGTATCATCGCCGAGACGTTTGCGACGGTTTTCCTCATACTCGCTATAGCCGCCCTCGAAGAAATAGACCTGCGAATCGCCTTCAAAAGCAAGGATGTGGGTGCAGATACGGTCGAGGAACCAGCGGTCGTGGCTGATAACTACGGCACATCCCGCAAAGTTTTCCAAGCCTTCCTCCAAAGCACGCATAGTATTGACGTCAATATCGTTGGTGGGCTCGTCGAGGAGAAGGACATTGGCCTCGCTCTTGAGGGTCAAAGCCAAGTGGAGACGGTTGCGTTCGCCACCGCTGAGCACTCCTGCCTTCTTGCTTTGGTCGGTACCTGTGAAGTTGAAACGAGAGATATAGGCTCGGGCGTTGACCATGCGGCCTCCCATCTGTATGAGTTCGTTGCCTTCGGAAACCACATCGTAGACACTCTTTTCGGGATCTATCTGCACATGCTGCTGGTCTACATAGCCAATCTTCACAGTCTCGCCCACGGTGAATGTGCCAGTATCGGGGGGTTCAAGTCCCATAATCAGACGGAACAGCGTGGTCTTACCACAACCATTGGGGCCTATAACACCCACAATGCCAGCAGGGGGGAGCGAGAAGGTGAGGTTTTCGTAAAGCAGTTTGTCGCCAAAAGCCTTGCTGACTCCTTCCACTTCGAGCACCTTGTTGCCCAAACGCGGACCATTGGGAATGTATATTTCGAGGTTCTGCTCTTTCTCTTTCACATCCTCGTTGAGCATACGGTCGTAGGCTGCCAGACGGGCCTTGCCTTTGGCATGGCGGGCCTTGGGGGCCATTCGCACCCACTCCAACTCGCGTTGGAGGGTCTTGCGACGTTTGCTCTCCTGCTTCTCCTCCATAGCGAGGCGCTGGGTCTTTTGGTCGAGCCAGCTGCTGTAGTTGCCCTGCCAAGGAATACCTTCGCCTCGGTCGAGTTCGAGAATCCAACCTGCCACATTGTCGAGGAAATAGCGGTCGTGGGTAACAGCGATAACGGTGCCCTTGTATTGGCGCAGATGTTGCTCCAACCATTCAATGCTCTCTGCATCGAGGTGGTTGGTAGGCTCATCGAGCAGCAAGATATCGGGGTCCTGCAACAGCAAGCGGCAGAGGGCCACACGACGGCGTTCTCCTCCGCTGAGGTTCTTCACCAGTTGGTCTTCCTCGGGACAGCGCAACGCATCCATGGCACGTTCCAAACGGCTGTCGAGGTTCCAGGCATCGTACTGGTCGAGCAACTCGGTCAGTTCACCTTGACGGGCACAGAGCTTGTCGAAATCGGCATCAGGCTCGGCAAAGGCGTTGTTGACCTCTTCGTACTCTTTAAGGGCATCAACTATAGGTTGCACAGCCTCCTGCACCACCTCTTTGACAGTTTTGGCGTCATCAAGTTTGGGCTCCTGCTCCAGATAACCCACGCTGTAACCTGGGGAAAAGACCACTTCGCCCTGATAGTCCTTATCAACACCAGCGATAATCTTCAGCAGCGAAGATTTGCCCGAACCGTTCAAACCAATGATACCTATCTTGGCACCATAGTAGAACGAGAGGTAAATGTCTTTCAAAATTTGACGGCTGGGAGGAATCAGTTTTCCCACACCCACCATTGAGAATATTATTTTTTTATCGTCGGCCATACTCTTTGGAATTAAACAATTAAAAATTAAGAATTAAAAGTTCCGCAAAACCCTTCACTACTCCTCGAATCGGATGTCTTTCACATTCAGCTGTATCTCGGTGCGTCCATTCCAGAAATTCTCCTCCAGCGTATAGCAGAGCGAGAACGGCTGGCCGGCCTTCACTTTCTTGTAGTGCTCGCCCAACCCGAAACCTATCGCAGGGTACGACTTGGAGCGAGATTCCAGCGAAATGGCGCTGAACTTGAGGTGCTTCAATCCCACCACACGCGGGAAACCCGTGTCCACCAAACGATGCGACACAAACACTGGCACATTGTTGTCGGGTCCGAAGGGGTTGAACTGCTTCAAGATACGGAGGAACTTCGGGGTGATGTCCCTTCCAAAATCCACCTCGGCGTCGATCTCTATCTCAGGCACCATGCTCTCGTCCTTCAGCGACTGCTCCACAACCTGCTCAAAACGCACCTTGAAAGCCTCGAAATTCTCAGGTTTCAACGAAACACCCGCCGCGCACTTGTGCCCACCAAAATGCTCCAACAAATCGCTGCATTGCTCCAGAGCGGTGTGCACATCAAACTCCTTGATGCTGCGCGCCGATCCAGTGATAAGGTCATCGGTAGATCGGGTAAAAATAATCGTAGGCTTGTAATACGCCTCCACCAATCTCGAAGCCACGATGCCCACCACACCCTTGTGCCACGACTCGTCAAAAAGCACTATGCTCTTGCGGGCTTTCAACACAGGGTCAGCCTCAATACGACGTTTAGCCTCCTCTGTGGCGGCGCTGTCGAGATCTTTGCGCTCGGTATTGTAGTTGTTGATTTCCTCAGCCAAAAGACCTGCTTGCTCGGGGTCGCTGCTCAGCAACAAACGCACCGAGTCGAAAGCACTACGGATGCGCCCTGCCGCATTGATGCGTGGGCCAACCAAAAACACAAGGTCGCTAATGTTCAGTTCCTTGCAGAAATACGACTTGTCCTCGGGCATCTTGCCCTGTTCCCCTTCCGTGCGGCGGTCGATGTGACCGTAAGTGAGAATAGCCTCAATGCCTGGACGCGGGCGGGTGTTGATGACCTTCAGTCCGAAAGCCGCCAACACACGGTTTTCACCCACAATCGGCACAATGTCCGAAGCAATGCTCACCGCTACAAGGTCGAGATACTTGAGCAGATGCAGCTGCAACGACTCCAGTTTTTCGCGGCGCGAAGCATCCAGATGATCGGGATTGTCGCACAGCCGCACACCCATACGCTGTTCCTGATGCGCCTCCACAATCTTGAAGCCTATGCCGCAACCCGACAACTCCTTGAACGGATACGGACAATCTTCGCGCTTTGGGTCAAGCACAGCCACAGCCTTCGGAATGTTCAACCCATCGGGCAGGTGATGGTCGCCGATGATGAAGTCTATGCCCATTTCGGCAGCATAATCCACCTGTTCGTTGGCCTTGATGCCGCAGTCGAGGGCGATTATCAATTTAACGCCCGTCTCCTTCGCATAGTCCACCCCCTTGAACGAAACACCATACCCCTCCGTGTCGCGGTCGGGAATATAGAAATCGATGTTGCGGTGGAAGGACTGCAAATAGGAATAGACAAGCGCAACGGCAGATGTGCCGTCAACATCGTAGTCTCCATATACAAGGATACGCTCATGGCGTCGGACCGCCTCATTGATACGAGCAATGGCGCGGTCCATGTCCTTCATTCGGAAAGGATCATGAAGCTGGTCTAAGCTGGGTCGGAAGAAACAACGGGCCTCTTCAAATGTCCTAATGCCACGCTCTACCAACAACGTAGCAATAATTTTATCGACTCCTATCGCTTCTGCAAGACTGTCAACTATCTCTTTATCATAATCTTCCCTTAATATCCAACGTTTTTCTTTCATTTTTTTCTGATTGTAAAAATACAACTTTTTTTATAAATGAAGAAATAAAAAACGCATTTTTTCGAAATTTTTTCTCAACCACATAAAAATCAACACCTAAACAACTGCAAAAAAATCCCACTTCAAACATTCGCCTCAGCCTCGTTCCTTATGCCTTATTCATGGGTTATTTATCCCTCAGTTATCCTATGATATATGAGAATAACGAGCGACGTTACAACGACCCGAGTTCGAGGGCAGGGGTGACTCAGGAGCGCTTGAGGAAGGAGAACAAATCCTTCCATGTAGTCTTTTTTCCGTTGCGGAGAATACCGTTGCGGTATATTTTGGCTGCCGCCCATATACACAAAGGAAACGTAGCAAAAATGAGAATCATAGACAACATCACCTGCCAAACGGGCACTCCGAAGGGTATCCTGAACAGCATGGCCACAGGCGATGTGAAGGGTATCATCGAAAGCCACACGCTCAAGGTACCCGAGGGCTCGTTCAACATAGCGGGCATAAGCAGTATGCTCAATATCAAAGGTATGGACAATGGCAGGGAGAATTGCTGGGAGTCAGTCTCATTGTCCACCAAAGAGCCCACAGCGGCAAAAAGCGAGGCGTAGAGGAGGTATCCCACCACAAAATAGAAGAGGAACATCGTTACCAAAAGTGGGAAGTTGATGGAGGCGAGCCCCTGCATCAGATCGCTCACAGGTGCCGAGGCTTGCACCGCCTCGTATTGGGCTGTGGCATCCATCCCCTTAGTTGAGACCTCGGTGAGGGAGGCTTGCTGCTGCGCTTGTGCAAAGAGTTCGCTATTAGTTGTTTGCATCACTCCCAAAGCGGCTCCCGAGAGCACCATCCACAAGAGGAACTGCGTTAGGCCCACAAGCCCTATGCCCACGACCTTTCCCATCATCAACTGGAAGGGCTTGACACTGCATACGATGACTTCGACTATTCGGCTGGTTTTTTCTTCCATAACGCCGCGCATCACTTGAGATCCGAACATGAAGACGGCCATGAAGATAAGGATGGCCAAGAGGCCTCCGACCACTGTTTTCACCTCGAGGAAACCATCACGACCAGTTTCGATGTCCTGGGTGCGGAGGCGAATGTGGGTATTGGTGAGCATGGAATAGTCTTCGGGGGTTATTCCGTGCACATCCAGCAAGATACGGTTGCGTAGGATTTCCTGCAACTGGCGGTCCACATTGCCCTGCACGTTCATGCTGGGGGCATCGGTTTGGTAGTAGAGGAATGCGTCGTAGGGTATGGTTGTTTCGCGTGCGGGAATGAAGACGATGGCGTCGAGGGTGTCCACGGCTGCAAGCTGACGTTTGGCGTATTCCAGACTTCCCGCATCGTGGTAGGTTATCTCCTTGGTGGAGCGGAAAGCACCCTCAAAAACACCCGTTTCATCCACTACGAGGACATGAGCATGTTCCAAAGGCTTCGTTGCCAAGACGATAGGAATGGCATAAACCAGGGCTATCAGTATCGGAACCACCAGGGTGAGTATCCAAAAGGAGGGCTTTTTTACACGAGTAAGATATTCGCGTTGAATGACTAAAAGAATCTTATTCATTGTTTCCCCCTTTCACTGTTTCGATAAAAATTTGGTCAAGATGGGCTCCGTTATGCGCCTTTTGGATTTCGGTCAAAGGGCCGCTCAGAACTACCTGCGAGTGATTTATGAGGGCGATTTGGTCACAAAGTTCTTCAGCCGAGGGCATGTTATGGGTGGAGAAGATTATGGTGGCTCCCTGATCCTTCAACCGCAGCATTTCGCGTTTGAGAATGTCGGCATTCACGGGGTCAAAACCGCTGAAAGGCTCATCAAATATGAGAAGTTTGGGCTCGTGGAGCACCGTGACCACGAACTGGACTTTCTGCTGCATTCCTTTGGAGAGTTCCTCCACACGGCGATTCCACCAACTATCTATCTCCAAGCGATTGAACCATTCGTGGAGCCGATGCTCGGCAGTAGCCTTGTCGAGACCTTTGAGACGGGCCAGATATACGGCTTGCTCGCCCACCTTCATCTTCTTGTAAAGGCCTCGTTCCTCGGGCAGATAGCCAATCTGAAGGACATCTGACGGGGTCATCTCATGTCCGTCGAAAATGAGCCTTCCCCCATCGGGGTCGATGATATGGTTGATGATGCGTATCAGGGTGGTTTTTCCTGCACCATTGGGACCCAAAAGACCGAAAACTGTGCCCCGAGGCACCTGTAGCGAAACCCCATCCAAGGCTTTGTACGAGCCGAAAGATTTGGTTATATTTTCAATTTCAAGAAATGACATTCCTAATATATTGTATTATAATTTGTGATATTGGGAGTCCAAAATCCAAATATCATTTTTTCATTCTAATAAGCACTGTTTCAGCCGCCAGCATGAGCAATACAAGCACAAGGCACCATCTCCATAGGGGTGTTCCTTGGCTTCGTTGCCGCACATAATCGGTCATTGATTTCTGGGCATTCTCGGCCACATTGGCAGAACGAAGTCCCATATCAGAGAGCACTTTCTTCAACTCTTTAGGGGCATAGAACTCCAAGACAGATTCTTGTCTACCATAATTAAACGAAAGTCCTTCATTGCCAATACGATAATTACCAACCGAGGTCATTTCGTCATGAGGCTGCAGATATTGGCGGGAACCGATACGACGTATCTCGGGAATCATATCCACCTGTCCGTCCTCGCTTATCAAATGGACCGCCTCGTCGCCTTCGTAGGTGCCCTGCAAAGCGATAGGGTCGCTGCCCGAGAGCAGATGATAAGGGGTCTGCCTTCCTGTGCTGAAAAGGGCCATATTGTAAAGCGTGGGCACAAAGAGGGCCTGATGCACAAAGTCGGTGTATTCTTTACGCAAAGGTGAGGCAAAAAGGTACACGCTGCCCTCCCCTACCGAGGAACAGGCAAGGAATGTCGAACCGTCGGGCATCGTGGCCAAGACCTCCTGCACAGTGCTTCCCACACTTTGGAGGCGGAACATTCCCTCAACGGTGGGCATCTCTATGTCCTCTTTTTTCCCCTGAAACACACCTTGATACAGTTTTGCCGTCACTTGAAAATCGCTCACCCTCATCTTGCCTTTTCTCCATTCCCCTAAATGGGGCGCTTGAACAGATGCCAAGAAGCGGTTGTAACTCTCTCTTTCAGCCTTTTCACCTGGCACAACCAGCACTGTGCCACCATCATAAACAAACTGTTGCAAGGTTTGAGCCAAGCCCGAAGGCACCGAGGATAGTTCGTCCAAAACGATAAAACGGTATTCTGTAAGGTGGGCATAATCAATATTGTTCACACCGCAATGGGCATATTCCACCAAGGAGTCGCCCGCAAAAAGACGTTGCAGAAAAGGGTTCTCCCCTGCCCCTCCAACCACCAACATGGGCACCCTTGGAGCCACATTGAGGGTGAAGAACATCTTGTCGTCAAAAGTGACGGGGTAGTCGGTGGTCTCCACATAGCCTTGCAACACCCCTTCTTCCTCTATCGTGAAGACCATTGGAGCCGTAACAGCACTATGAGGGGCCACATCCACCGAGGTCAAGGCTCGCTGCTTGCCATTCACAAACAATCGCAACGGAAGCCTCTCCACCGCCTTGTCGCCTCCGTTTCGCACTGTCACCAGGGCGGTAACACTGGCCCCACGGCAATAGGCAGGACTGTCGAAAGCGAGACTGTCGATATACAGGTCGGCCACATCGCTTCCTCCAAGAGGGATAAAGGTAGTAAACACTGTCGTATCGGCAGTATAAGCCGTCATGTCGGCAGTACTGCGTTGGAAATCACTAACAATATAGGCATGTTTATTGGTTGCCGAGGCATTATGAAGAAACTCGTTTTGACGACGTGAAACCACCGACATCATAGCAGTTACAGGCGAGGTCTGTACCGCATCCACGGCTTCCACAAACTCCTCTCGGCTCAGCCAACGGAACTGTGCTCCCGAGGCCTCATTGGTCAATAGCTGGAAATGGTCGGAAGGCTTGTAGGCCGCAGCTATCTCACGGGCCTTTTGTTTGGCACTCTCTATCAGACTGCCCTCCATACCGCCACACTCCATACTGTAAGAATTGTCGATATAGACGCTCACCACCGTGCCGCCCGATTTTATCTGAGCCTCTTTATTGGGGATCACCGGCTGACAAAAGGCCAGCACCAGGAACACTATCGCCAAGATGCGAGCCGCCAATATCAGCAACTGTCGCAAACGGTTCTGTCGGTGATTCTCCTCTTTCAATTCCTGCAACATTTCCACATTGCTGAAATAGACCTTACGATAACGCCGCAATTGCAACAAATGTATGGCTATTGGTATCCCCACCGCCACGAGACCTATCAAAAACAAAGGATTTGTCAGCAACATTTTCTATTCAGATAATATTAATTATAGGTATTATATTACTTTTCTTCTCCAATCAAAGGTTTCTCAACTGGTGGTTTGAGCTGCTTAGCGTTGGCCGAAGAAACAACACTACGACCCAGTTCCTTTTCGATAGATTTTCGGGCACCCAGTGCAGCATTGCCGCCACGTTTGGCAACATTGGCACTCTCATCAAAACCTTGCGGGTTTTCCTGTTTTGAGAGTTCCGTGGTAGTGGCTTCGGCCAACATATTGAGAGCTATTTCAATGTTGGTCATATTGTCGCGGAGACTTTCCTTGTGAAGTCCTTTGAATTCCTTATACTGTTTAGTGGTAAGTCCGCTCCATTGATGGGTAATAATATCAGTAAGAGCCGCAAATTGTCGACTTTCATCCACTCCGCTACGTTTCCATTCGTCGGTAATATTCTTACGCACTTCAATGGATTGAAGACGTTGATTTATCCAAGCATCGGAATAGCCGAGTCGCTTGTAATCTGCCATTGCTTGGTCTATGGACTTCTCGGGGTCCTGCAATTGGTCTATCCTTTGTGCGGCCACTTGCGCCATCCACTGTTTGAACGGCTCCGCCTTAGGGGAAGGTATCGACTGAATGACACGAAAGACTTGTTCCGTCGTACCCACATCGGTAGAACGATTTTTTCCATCCTGCGCCTGAAGCTTCAACTGGTTACAAATTGTAACCAGTTCGCAACCCTCGGACTTCAATCTATTTTTCAACACCTTCCAATAGTTTCGAGCATGATTAATATCTGGCTGGTCTGTTAATACAGCCACAACATCAACAATGGAGAAAAACCATTCCTCCTTCTCGGCATCCCACGCTGTCCGTATTCTTGATTCCCCGTATTCAGGATATGAAGTAATAAGTTCTTTGGCGGTCATATATATTTAATGTATCTTTTTATGGTAATCACCCACCTTATAGTAATCACACAAATCCTTGATGCCGCACTCCGTGCAATGGGGTTTGCGGGCCTGGCACACATATCTGCCATGCAATATCAGCCAATGATGGGCTATGGGTATCTTCTCCGGTGGAATATGTTTCACCAACTCACGCTCGGTCTGCAAAGGACTTTTGCTGTTCTTTGTCAAACCTATACGGTTGGCAACTCGAAAAACATGCGTATCCACGGCCAAGGCGGGAAGATTGAATATCACCGAGGCTATCACATTGGCTGTCTTACGACCCACACCGGGCAATGTCTGCAATTCGTCCACATCGCTGGGCACCTCGCCGCCAAAATCCTTCACCAATTTCTGCGCCATACCCACCAAATGCTTGCTCTTATTATTAGGATAGGAAATGGACTTGATATATTCAAAGACCTCCTCAACGGTGGCCTGTGCCAAATCTTGCGGAGTGGGATAAGCCGCAAAAAGTGCAGGGGTGGTCATATTGACCCTTTTATCGGTACACTGGGCCGACAAAATCACAGCCACAAGCAACTGGTATGGATTATCATACACCAACTCCGACTTTGCCGTGGGTCGCTCAGCCTCAAAATAGGCTATCAATCTTTCATATCGCTCTTTTTGTGTCACGCAAAATACCAACTATCAATCCAACTGAAATGTAACAACCACAGGGTAATGGTCCGAAATATTGGTTTTAACACGTTTGTACGACAAAGCCTCCAGCTCTTCACTGTGGAGGATATAGTCGATACGGAAAGCCGGATAAGGACCATGATATGTGGTGGCGAAACCTCGTCCCTGCTCCACGTAGGGGTCCTCCATATATTCCGAAATTTGCTGATAGATGTACGAGGCAGGAGTGTCGTTGAAATCGCCCGCAATAATCAATGGCGACTTAGTGTGTTCAATCAATGGCTGCAACTCGTCCTTCCATTCCTTCTCGTGCTGGCGGGTGGTCTCGGCAAACTTGCGCAGCATATTGTGAGTATTGCTGTCGGGCTGAGCATGATACAATTTTTCAAAGCCCTCCCAGTCTTTCTCTATCAGCTGGTACGAATCCAAATGCACACAACACACACGCACCGTCTTCCCGTTCTTGTTCAAATCAACATAGAATTTCGATGCCGTATCCATATTGCACACATTCTCAATCTTGCACTTTGAGAAAAGTATCGTCGGCGCATTGCTGTTCTCCCCATGCACACCGTAATGATAGCGATAGCCTCGGGCCTCCAAACTGTCGGCCACACGCACATGCGGTGCCGAGAAATACTCTTGCAGACACAGCACATCGGGTTGCTCATCATCCACTATGGTCAAGAAGATAGCCGCTCCCGAATCCACAGTCATCAGCGTATCGCTGTCCAAACCATTGAAACCATGCGTATTGAAAGTCATCACCCGCAAAGTCTCATCAGTCAACTCAGCCTCTGTGGTGCCCCCTATCTGGAAAAACAACGGGATAAAGGACACTCTCAGCAGTATCGTCACCACCGAAAGCAGAAACTCCCACCGCGACATGCACAACCAAATAACAATAAACACCACGTTGGCCATCAACAGTAAGAAATAGCCATAACTCAGATACGAGACGCCCACAAACTTACTCGGTGCCACCACCCCTGCCATTGTCGACAGCAATAGTGCCACAGCAAACACCAAGTTGATAATCAGCAATATTCCTCTCAGCAGTTTTTTCATTCAATATATACTCTTATTCTTTTTAATTTCCAAACAACTCCCAACTCAATTCCGCCTGACGGTAGAGCATTGCCAAACCATTGCACACCTCGGCACCACACAACTCCGCATCAAGCATAAAGCGGGTCTCTTCGGGATTATACACCAAATCGTAACACAAATGTTTCATACCCAAGCGATAATTATACGGCCACGGGGTGTGTGCCTCATCGGGATACATACCCACCGGCGTGGCATTCACCAGCACATAACGATCCTGCGCCAACGCCTCGGCCTCAAGATAACCCACACTCCCAGGATGCCTCTCAGGCTCACGCGAAACCATCATAGCCTCGATCCCCATCTGCTTCAACGCATACCGCACCGCTTTAGCCGCACCTCCCGTGCCCAGCACCAGAGCCGACGTATGCCACTCTCGCAGCAGCGGCCTCAACGTATCGCCAAAAGCAGGAGCATCCGTATTGTGCCCTACCAATCGGCCATCGCGCACCTCCACACAATTCACCGCCCCTATCGCCTCGGCAGCCGCATCCAGTTCGTCCAACCTTGCCACAACCGCCTCCTTATAAGGTACCGTGACATTGAACCCCGACAGCCCCTTTTCGGCCAACCAACGATGCAAAGCCTCACGCTCGGGCAGCTCATCAAACTCATACAGGTCGTATTCGGCATCCGAAACGCCCTCGCGGACAAACATATCCTCAAACCAACGCTTCGAATACGAATGTCCCAACCTACGTCCTATGAGCCCATATCTACGCATCAGGCCTTTTTGTTCTTCTTCACTTTCTTCTTACGAGCCTTGGCCATGCTGAAAAAGATAATCACAACCAGCAAAAAGGCCAAAATGCCCCGCAAACACTCAAACACCAACATCGACACCGCGATAATGCCCACAAAATAGGTCAATCCAATCAACGTACCCCAGCACACACTGTGGCAGCGTTTCGCATCCAGCACAATCTTAAAGATAATGAAAGCAATGGTGATCAGCAAGAAAGCCACCAATGCCCACGAGCCGAACACAATATCAATCTTATTGCCCACGGACACAACCGTAATGCCCACAAGCACCACAATCAGCACATCCTTCCACTCCTTCCACTTCTTCCCCTCAACCATCTTCGCCTCAACCGACAACTGAGCCGTAATCTGCATCGTGGCACACAACAGGCAGTAAATCGCACCCATCAGCAACACGCAATTAATTATGGCCCACGTCATACCCACCATACTCGGCTGGCAGAACCACCCAATCACATCCGTAGTCGCCACTTCGCCATTTTTAATGAACTCATACGTGCCCTGAAAACAATAATAATAGATGCAAACCATCGCCACGGCAAACAAAGCATACACCACAGGATAGTATTTGGCCTTGTCGCGATAGCGAATCTGCACATTGAAAACATGCATCACAGCGATAATCACAAGCGTAGCCACAAGCAACGCCACCGAATTGATACCCAAAACATTGCCATGTTGCCAACCCAGCAGTTGCGGGATATTGTCAATCGGAATCTTTTGGTCAATAACATCTATAATACTCATCTTTTTATAATTTTATATTGAAATGCAAAAATACAACTTTTTTCTGAAACAACAAACATTTGTTTACACAAATTTCAAATTCTCCCCCAAAAAACAAAAAACGCCCCAATTTCGTCCTCAATCCTCCTCTAAATGGCAAAAAACAGCATCACACAAAGCCTAACGACAAAAAATAACACACTGACAATCAATCATAATAAAAAAAAGTTTCAATTTTTTTTGTTCAAATCAAAAAAAGTTAGTACTTTTGCACCCGCTTTCGAGAGATAGCAAGCCCAGGTGGTGGAATTGGTAGACACGCTACTTTGAGGGGGTAGTCGCCGTAGGGCGGTGCAAGTTCAAGTCTTGTCCTGGGCACAAAAAAGAGCAACGCAAAGGTTGCTTTTTTTTACCACCAAGTTCCGAGAGATGGAACTCTACCAGATGCCCGGGTGGCGGAATTGGTAGACGCGCACGTTTCAGGTGCGTGTTCCGAAAGGAGTGCAGGTTCAAGTCCTGTTCCGGG
>JAZUFY010000167.1:0-11452 GCA_045640925.1 Bacteroidales bacterium | reverse complement strand
ATCAGTATGCCCAGCATGAAGGCCAGCGTGATGATGACTATCGGCAGCCAATACTGCCCTATCACCACAGGATCCACCATCATGCCCACCGACACGAAGAATATGGCTCCAAACAAATCCTTGATATTGCCTATGCTGTGTTCTATGCGCTCGCCCTCAACTGTTTCAGAGAGTATCGACCCCATCACAAAGGCGCCCAAAGCGGAGGAGAAGCCCACCAACTCGGCAAGCCACACCATCAAGAAGCACAACCCTATGGCGGTGATGAGGCAGATCTCGTCGTTCATATACTTGTGCGCCCACTTCAGCAGCGAGGGCACGGCGAAGATACCCACCAGGAACCACAGTATCATGAAGAAGCCCAGCTTCAGCAAAGCCGACATCATGGCTCCTCCGTCAAAACTCTGCGTTACCGCTATTGTGGACAGCAGCACCATGAGCAGCACGGCTATCAGATCCTCAAACACCAGCGACCCGAACAGCAGCGTGGAGTGGGGCCTCGATTTCAGCCCCATCTCGTCGTATGCCTTGATGATGATCGTGGTTGACGACATAGAGAGCAAGCCGCCCACAAAGATGCTTTCGATGGTTGTCCACCCCATCGCGCTCCCCAAAAGCAACCCCACAAAGAACATGCCGAAACACTTCATGCAGGCGGTAATCAACGCACTGCTGCCCACCTTGATGAGTTTCTTGAAACTGAACTCCAACCCCAAGGCGAAAAGCAGGAAGATGATGCCTATCTCCGACCATTGGTGTACCACCTCCATGCTCAAATCGGGCACTAAGCCCAGATTGGGCCCCACCAGGAAGCCCGCAACAATATACCCCAAGATGAGCGGCTGCTTGAGCACCCGCGACAACACGGTGAATATTGCCGCTGCTATAAGTATTACAGCCAATGTGGTTACAAGGTTCATTTCGTTGTTCTTTATCTTTGATTATACTTTTTCGTTACTTAATATTGATTTTGCACAAGGCGCACAGACATGCATTCTCTTCTATAGCCACTGCGTTGTAGACAAAACTTCAGGTCAAAGGATGCGAAATTGGCGGAATATCGGCTATTTGGTGTCGATGACCAATAATAGCCGTCTGTGCCATGACGAAGGTCACAAGAATTAAAGCAATTTTTTTCATAGTTGTATATTGTTTTATTACTCTTATAATGTTTAAATCACTTTGCCCTTTGTGCAAAAAACTCCTCCGAGGGCTATTGCAGGTCGTCGGGGATGGGGGCGACAATGCCTTCCGTAGTAATGCTATAAGCATTCTTGTATGTCTTTACACTTTCTGCGGGAACATAGAGGTGGCATTCGACCCCGCTGCGAACCAACTCGCCCATATCAGGGAACCAGACCGACCCTGCCGTGGGAGGGTTGATGGCTCTGCATACAATGGTATAGCTGTTGTGGGTTGATAGAAATTCTCCTGTAGAAAGTGGTATTGAAAATCCCGATCCAAAACTTTGAAGCGTTGCAGGCAGGTCAATAAAAACAAGATTAGAACAAAAGCCAAAAGCTTCATTGGGCAAGGTGGTAATATTGGCCAAAATCTTGACAGAACTGAGTCTATAGGAAAAGTATAATGCTTCTTCAGCAATTTCGGTAACGCCAACGGGAATTACAATGGAGATGATATTTCCATTGCCCATCACAGGTATCTTCGTCACGGTGTCGTTGAATACTGCCACGCCTTTGTGCGTGGCTCTGTCCCAAAAACTCAGGTCGGCATTGAATGTGGCGCCAAAATCCTTAGTGGGGTCGCCGAAAACGGAGGAAAGGTCATCAAAACTGGTGTATTCAATCTTCATCGCAGGGGTTATCACTACGAAGGCACCGAGCATGACCACATGTGAGCGTTCCACGGTCAGGGGCGTACTGGGCGTGAAACGCTTGACGTGCTGGAAGTTGTTGATGTCGGTGATGGTCACGGTGTAGTCGCTCAACGTGCAGGGGGGCAGCACTATGTAGAACCATTTGGGGCTGCTGAGGCTGACGCCTATGGTTTGGTTGGAGGCTGTGGCCTCGACATAATGCGCCGTGTCGCTTTCGTCCCAAACAATGGGCAGGTCATCATCGGTCAAATCTATGGTGCCGCGACCCGAAAGAGGGTTGCCGCTGTTATCGGTAATTCGGATGCTCTTGATGGCGACATGGCCCTTGACGGCAATCTTCGCCAAAGCACCCACATTGCGAAACCGCATAGAGGTGGAAGCATCCCAACCCACCGAGGTGTTGTTGCCATTGCCGAAAGAGGCCTCCGTAAGTGTCTGCTGCGTCGGTATCACGTTGCAGGTCAGCACACCCTGGCTGTTGATGCTGAGGTTCTCCTGGGCGGGATAGATGGCAAAATACGAACCCGACGACACCCCCGAGAGGTCGCCCCCGAAGCGGGCCACCCCATTTGCGGTGTCGATAAGGGTGAAAGGCTCGTCGGCAAACGTAGTGCCACGAGCCACGCTGATCTTGTCCCCCGCATCCCAAAGCACACTGCCGTCACTCGAATCGTAATGCGTCTTGCTTTGCGACGACTTCACGGTGATGATGGTCTTGTACTTGGAAATATCCACAGCGTCATCCTTCTCGCATCCCGCAAAAGCCATCCCGCAAAGGGCAGCCACAAGCAATATGCAGCAAATCTTGCGTTTCTTCATGTACTTATGGTTCGAAAATCAAATTTTATTTCGCAGTACTTTATTTTTACTTAGTCGGAAGAACGAGGTCGTCAATAATCTCACTGACCCAACAATTAGTAACCCATTCAGAATACGCCTCTTTGCTACCAAGAAGAACATGAAGTTTTGGATGACGGCTTCCTACAAATGGGTTTCCATCACAAGATGGACAGCGGTCATTATAGCACATAACCGACTCTATACCCTTATCACTCTCCGACTTAAATGCCTCGTCTCCTAACTTCTCAATATAGCGGCCTAATATCACATACTTTAACTCAGGACTGTTAAACACCCAATTACCTACTGTACGCACCTCGGGCAAATCGATTTTAGTCAGTGGGCAATACGTAAATGCACCATTGTCTAACGTCTGCACCTTGGGCAAATCGATTTCAGCCAGCTGACAAGCATAAAAGGCATTTTGTCCAATAGTCACAACTCCCGGCATCGTGGCGGAACGCAGCGATGAGCACCCAGCAAAAGCTTCTTTCCCAATCGTGGTGACTGTGGCGGGCAGCGTGATGGTAGTGATGTCTTGATTATCCCAAAAAGCTTGTTCACGTATCTCGGTGACCGGCGAACCGAAGGTCACGCACCCGCATCCCGTCTCAGAGTTGTACAGATGATCTGTGGCTTCCGCAAAAAAATCAATGCCGTCGAGTTGGCACGTGGCGGTGTAGCAAATCTGATTGTCTTCGGGGCTCACCGGCACTATCGACATGTCAACCCTGCCGTCCCTTTCACCCGAAGCGTCATCCTTCTCGCATCCAACAAAAGCCATTCCGCAGAAGGCCATCAACAGCAATGTTCTGTAAAAATTGTTTCTTTTCATAATAATTAAGGTTTTAAAAAATTATTTCTCAGTTCTTTATATTTTAATGTTTGACAATAATTCAATAATTATTCGAGGTCGGCTATAATCGCTCTGACCCAACCACTCCACGAAGCGTACGCTTCTCTGCAACCAGCAGGAACATGAAGCAATGGCTGACAAGTGCGATCAAATGGATTATAATCACATCTTGGGGGCTCTACACTATAGCAATAAACCTCCGAAATATCATGATTCCCCCCAAATGCCACGTCACCCAATTCGCTAATATGGGGACCTAATGTTATATCACTTAAATTACATATACCAAATGCCCACCAACCTATCGTCCGCACCTCGGGCAAATCGATAGATGTCAGAAGAGGACAACTATGAAACGCACATCTGCCTATCGTCTGCACTCCTGGCAACGTAGCGCCAGACAAATACAGGCACTCATAGAAAGCACTATCTCCAATCGTGATGACGGTGGAGGGCAATGTGATTGAGCAAATGGCTAGATTTTCTTCAAAAGCGTAGTCTGGTATCGAGGTAACCGTCGAACTGAAGGTCACGCATCCCCTACCCGTCTCAGGGTCGTACAGATGCTGTGTGGCACCCGCAAAGAACGAAATATTGTCAAGTTTGCTCGTGGCGGTGTAGCAAATCTGATTGTTTTCGGGCACGGTGGGCACTTCAAGATGCACCTCAAAACCGCCAAGCATCGCCACCTTGGCACGACCGATGGTGACAGGGGTGTCGAACGTGAGGCTGTGCTGGCAGTCGTACTCATCGGTGATGGTGACGGTGTAGCTGCTCAGCGTGCATGGGGGCAGCACCACAAAGAAGAACTTGGGTTCGGCCACCGAGATAGGGCTGGCAGCCGTGGCCACCACATTGTCGTAAGTGCCGCTCGAGGCCCACGTTATGGGCAGGTCATTGTCTAAAACGTTTATCGTGCCGCGTCCCGAGAGGGTGGATCCGCTCGCGGTGATGGTGATGCTCTTCACCCCCACCGTGCCACCCACGGCAATCTTGGCCAAACCGCCCACATTGCGGAACTGCATGGTGGTGCTCTGATTATAACCCACCGAGGTGTTGTTGCCCCTGCCGAAAGTGTTGGTAGTGAGGGTCTGCGTGTGCGGGATAGCCTCGCAAGTCACCTTGCCGGAGGTCACCTCCACATTGCTCTGTGCGGGATAGAGGGCGAAATAAGCCGCATCGCTGGAAGCGCCCTCAGGAATGGTGCCGTAGAAACGTGCCACCCCGTTATCGCCCAAAGGCCACTCGAGATCGAAGGGGCTCACAGGGTTGCTCTCCGAACTGTTGCCACGCACCACACTTATCTGATCCCCCTCGTCCCACACCACGGCACCATTGTCGTAGTGCGTCTTGGCATCGGAGTTCTTGACGGTGATGATGGTGTTGTAATCCTTGCCCGCCAAAGGGTCATCCTTCTTGCACCCCACAAAAGCCATCCCGCAGAAGGCGGCCACAAGCAATATGCTGTAAATCTTGCGTCTCGTCATGTCAATACGGTTTTATAATTAAAAAATATGCCACTCGATACTGTTGTCGTTGATGTCGGTGGGCGTCTGGTCTTCAAAACATTCGTTGCCCCACAGCTCGCCCTCGAAACCTTCGTGCGAAACATTATTGATAGAACTATTATAAAAACCTCTCTCAACCTTGAATTTTACCACCTTCAAAGTGGGTTTTACATACTTTTTTTTCATCTTTATTTTATATAGATATTTATATCAAATTAAAATTCAACAAAATGCCCTCGCTGCAGGCAAGCCTCGGGAGGGATTACGACTTGCAAATATACAACTTTTTTCCGAAACCTCCAAAAAAAACACTCCTAAGCAAATTAATTGCTTCGCTGTCAAAAAACACTTATTTTTCACGTCGGTTATTTTAACAAAAAAATTAAAATAAGTTAAATTTCGACTGATGTGGCTAATAGGTTCTCCCAATATTCTCCCAATATCCTCCCAATATCCTCCCAATATCCTCCCAATATCCTCCCAATATCCTCCCAATATCCTCCCAATATTCTCCCACCAACGGTGGAAATACAATGAAAGAGCAAAACGCCCAATGGGGGACAGAAATGTTAAAAGTGCTTCACCATTCACCATTCACTATTCACCATTCACAATTCACCATTCACCATTCACAATTCACTATTCACTATTCACCATTCACTATTCACTATTCACTAACATTTTTACACGTTTTCAAAAAAATATCGTATATTTGCAATTTTGAAACAATCGCCTTTCGGGGCGGGCGGATATGGCATGGGACACTCCTAATGCTTTATGTGTCAACTCGAAGGAGGTTGTGTAATTATATAAAAAACTAATAAAAAGACTTATATGCTACATCTTGAAAACAGTGTTACGATAGTCACGGGAGGCACCAGCGGCATAGGTTATGCCATCTCGAAACTCTTCACCGAGTTCGGTGCCAAAGTGGTGGCCGCCTCCTCCAAACAGGAGTCGGTGGACAAGACCATGAGCGAAGTGGGGTGCGACGGCTTGGCAGTGGACCTGAGCCGCCGCGAGGAGTGCCGCCGTCTGGTGGATTACACCATGGAGAAGTACGGACGTGTGGACATCCTCATCAACAACGCGGGCATACAGCATGTGTGCAAACTGGAGGAGTTTCCCGAGGACCAGTGGAACTTCATGATGCGGCTGATGCTCGACGCCCCCTTCTACCTCACCAAATACTGCATCCCTTCGATGAAGGAGAACCACTGGGGCCGCATCATCAACATAGGCTCCATACAGGGCTTGGTGGCCTCACCGTACAAGTCGTGCTACGTCACAGCCAAACACGGCCTCAACGGCCTCACGATGGCCTCGGCCTTAGAGCTGGGCGAATACGGCATCACGGTGAACAGCATCTGCCCCGCCTACGTCGACACCCCGCTGGTGCAGAAGCAGATAGCCGCCCAAGCCAAGGAGCACAACATCAAGGAGGACGAGGTGATTTCGGACATCATGCTCCGCAACTCGGCCATCAAGAAACTCCTCGACCCCGTGGATGTGGCCAAGGTGGCGCGATTCCTCTGCTCCGACGGAGCGGCCATGATCACCGGTACCGCCATCCCCGTGGACGGCGGCTGGACAGCCAACTAAAACACCCTCTCACTCCCAAGTCTGACAAAACTTTTCTAAAACGAAACAAGACCTCATGTCCGACACAGTAAACGACATACCCGACCGCAGCATCCATTTCGACGGCATACCCAATGCCCGCCAACTTGGTGGCATTGTGACCGCCGACGGCCACCGCGTGAAGAACGGCATGCTGTTCCGCTGCGGGGTGCCCTCACGAGCCACGGATGCCGACATAGCCAAGCTGACCCACGAGCTGCACATACGCCACATCATCGACCTCCGCACCGCCTTCGAGGTGGGGCACGAGACCGACCGCTTTGTGCCGCACACCACCTACGTCAACATGCCCCTCAACGACCAGGACAACAACATCTGGACGCTGATTTTGGATTACGAAGGGGGCAGCTTTTTGGACAAGATGCTCCGCTTCTCCTTCACCGATCAGGCCAAGACGATGACCCGCAAGCTCTATACCGGCTACGTCACCGACGAGTTCTGCCAGCTGCAGTTTGCCGCCTTCCTGCACACCCTCGCCAACCTGCCCGACGGCAACCCGCTGCTGTGGCATTGCACCCAGGGCAAGGACCGCACCGCCCTCACGGCGGCCCTGCTGCTCTTCGCCCTCGGCTGCGACAGGGAGGCCGTGGTGGCCGACTTCGACTACTCCAACGTCCCCTACCGCAAAGCGGTGGAACAGGCCTGCCAGCAGCTCCGCGACATGGGCGGCAGCCGAGAGGAGGAAAAGGTGGCAGAGACCCTCATCGGGGTGACGACACCCTACTTCGAGGACGCCCTCGACCTCATCGACAGCGAGTACGGCTCCATGGACACCTACCTCCGCGACATCCTCGTGGTGTCCGACCAAGACATTAAAATTTTGAAGAACCGCTATTTGGAATAAAAATATGAAAAAGACATCCCCTTTTAACCTATTGATTTTGGCAGCGGTACTGTTTCTCGCACCTCTGCCGCAGAGGGCCTTGGCCTCCGAAACCTCGCGCCCCACGCCCTTGCTGCGTCAGACCTCGCCCGACAAAGGCCAAGCCTCGGAACGCACCATTCATTTCGACAACATACCCAATGCCCGCCAATTGGGGGGCATCGTCACCACCGACGGCCACCGTGTGAAGACAGGCCTGCTGTTCCGCTGCGGAGTGCTCGCCAAGGCCTCGGATGCCGACATCAATCGGCTGGTCAACGAGTTCCACATACGCCACATTGTCGACTTCCGCACCGCCTTCGAGGTGGGACGCGAAACCGACCGCTTTGTGCCCCACACCAGCTACATGAACCTCCCCATCAACGATGAGGACAACAACTTCTGGATGACGGTCATGCGGATGGAGGGAAACAGTTTTGCGGAGAAGATTGTCCATTTTGCCTTTCTGAAAGAGGCCAAGGAGGAGGCGCGGAAACTGTATACCGGCTATGTGTCCGACGAGTTCTGCCAAATCCAGTTCGCCACCTTCCTGCACACCCTCGCCAACCTGCCCGACGGCGACCCGCTGCTGTGGCACTGCTCGCAGGGCAAGGACCGCACCGCCATGGCGGCAGCCCTGCTGCTCTTCGCCCTCGGCTGCGACAGGGCGACCGTGGTGGCCGACTTCGACTACTCCAACGCCGCCTACCACAAAGCGGTGGAACAGGCATGTCAGCAGGTCCGCAACATGGGCGGCAGCGACGAGGAGGAACGTGTAGTGGCGACACTCATCGGGGTGACAACACCCTACTTCGAAGAAGCCCTCGACCTCATCGACAGCGAATACGGTTCCATGGACAGCTACCTCCACAACATCCTCAAAATCTCGGAGGAAGAAATCAACACATTGAAAGAGCGTTATCTGGAATAAAATTAAAAATAAAGAATAAAGAGTTGGTGCGACAGTCTTAATACTCAAGCCATAAAGGCTCCCGTCCCACTCATAAATCATAAGTCAAAAATCAAAATTAAATTTTAAAACAGAAACAAGAAAATCTACAATTATGAAAAATAAAATCATCATTATCTCCGTGCTACTTCTCGCAGCCTTCGCGGCATGTAAAAAAGAAGACAGCCGCACCGTCACCGCCACCCTCGAACGCTACAACAGCGACTCCAAAGCCTACATCGACAGCCGTTACTTTGCCTGCTGGAGCGACGGCGACATGGTGAGCATCAACGGCACTCCCCACGCCATTTCCATAAACAATGACGGAACCGCCACCATAGCCGACGTGCCCACAGGCGAACTCACCGCCTTCTATCCCGCCCATCGCATCGAGGGCAACACCGTCACCTTCCCCTTTGTGCAGGAGTACAACAAAGACTACTTCTCGGGCCGCCAGCTTATCGACAACCCCATGGCAGCCTACTCTGACTATGGCAATGAGCTCCGCTTCCAAAACATCGGTGCCCTGATCGAAGTCACCCTCAAGCCAACCACCACCATCGAGGTGATGGCCATCGAGGTGAAGGGCAACGATAACCAGAAGCTGTGGGGCGAAGCCTCACTTGTCGTCGATGATGGCATCCCCCACCTCACCTCCCTCACCAACGGAGGCAACAGCGTAGTGCTTCACTTCAACGAACCCGAAGTGGTGACACCTGAGGGCAAGGCGTTCTATATCGTAGTGCCCGCCAATTCCGTGTTTGACACCTTATCCATCTCCGTACTCCAACTATACTACTACGAGAGGACTTACACCTCCCCCAGCAAGTCGAAATATATCGGCCAAAGCATCTCTCGCAACCACATCGGCGCCATCACCTACAACCTCGATAACGACGACTCTTACCAGCCTTCGTGGATGATAAAATACACCTCCACCGAAAGCTTTATCAATCTCAATCAAACCAACTGGGAGGGCGCCACCTACCTATCCAATGCGGACGGACTAATGCTGTTCGACAACGCTTTGACCAGCATCCCTGATGATGCTTTCTATTGGTGCGAGAACCTCGCCACCATCTCGCTCCCGTACACTATCACCAGCATCGGAACCAGTGCTTTCAAATCGTGCACCAATCTCACCAGTATCTCGCTCCCAAACAGCCTCACCAGCATCGGAGACAACACTTTCGCTGAGTGCACCAATCTCACCAGTATCTCGCTCCCAAACAGCCTCACCAGCATCGGAAGCTCCGCTTTCGCTTGGTGCTCCAGCCTCACCAACATCTCGCTCCCAAACAACCTCACCAGCATCGGAAACTACACTTTCTATGCGTGCCAAAGCCTCACCAGTATCTCGCTCCCAAACAACATCACCAGCATCGGTAACCAAGCTTTCTATGGGTGCATCAATCTCACAACCATCTCGCTCCCAAACAGCATTACCAGCATCGAAAACCAAGCTTTCGCTTGGTGCTCCAGCCTCACCAACATCTCGCTTCCAAACAGCCTCACCAGCATCGGAGCCGAAGCTTTCCTTTATTGCGAGAGTCTCAGCGACATCACTATTCCGAACAACGTCACTTCCATAGGAGATTATGCTTTCTCTTATTGCGAGAACCTCAGAGCCGTTTACTGCAAACCTTATATTCCTCCTACGATTGATATGTATCCTTTCGATCCGGATATCAGGCCAAACATTTATGTCCCCAATGATGCTGTAAATGCCTATTTGCAACAGTGGTTCCTATATATAAATAATATCTATGGCTATTCTTTCTAACCCGACAGAGCGGCAGAAAACAACAAAGTACTGACAACTAACAAACATGAAGAAATCATTCTCAACAAGGCTCAGCCTCAACATACTGCTCATCGTGTCGATATTGTTCATCATATCGTTAGGAGTGGTGGCTGTATCGTCGCACAAGCTGATCGCCGACGAGGCCACCCGCTCGGCGCAGAACATTCTCAAGGCCACGATAAGCGAGATTGAGGTGCCCCTCAACACCATCGAGGTGTCGACCCAGGCCATAGCAGGCATCGCCCGCTACACCTTTGGCGACGAAAGCCAGATACAAGGGCTCACCTGCCAGGCGGTGGGCAAGAACCCCCTCATCGTGGGTTGTGCCATAGCCTTCCCCAAAGGCGGCTACCAGGGCAGGGAACTCTTCTCGCCCTACTGCTACCGCGACAGCGCCACGCAGGAGATTATCTCCATCAACCTGGGACACGACAACTACGACTTCACCCAGGAGGAGTGGTTCAAGGTGCCTTTTGAGACCAAGCAACCGCACTGGAGCAACCCCTATTACGACCTAAACGGCGGAAAACAACTGATGACCACCTACAGCGTGCCCATCATCGACGAAAAGGGCGAGGTGCTGGCCATAGTGACCGCCGACATGCCCCTGCAATGGATGGAGGACAAGGTGGGCAGCATACGCCCCTACGAACATTCGTTCACCAGCATCCTCTGCCCCGACAACACCGTTATCGGCATCCCCGACTCCTCCCTGCTGCAACAGGGCCACGAGATGCTGAAGAACAACCAGCGGGTGGCAGCCATCATAGAAGAAATGAAAAAGGGAAACGACAGTGTGATGCGTTTCGCCAATGGCGCCACAACATATTTCACCACCTTCGGCCCGCTCCACAACGGGTGGTCGCTCTCCATCATCTGCAGCTACCGCGACGTGCTGGCACGTTCGTCACAGATGCACATCATACTCTTTTTCATCGGCCTCATAGGCTTGCTCATCATGTTCATTATCTGCTACCGCCGCATACGAAGACTCACCCGCCCCATCACCGAGCTCTCCGACTCGGCGCTGAGCATGGCTAAAGGCAATTTCAACACCCAGCTGCCCGAAATCACCTCCGAGGACGAGATGCTCCAGCTGCGCGACGCTTTCGCCTTTATGCAGACTTCGATAAAGAACTACATCAACGAGCTCCA
>JAZUFY010000166.1:0-17938 GCA_045640925.1 Bacteroidales bacterium | reverse complement strand
GCTGATACAGCGATTTCTGCAACGTGAAAAACCTCTCCAATTGTTCCTTCACTCATCAAAACGCCCCTCTCCAAGAAAGTGTGTCAAGAACAAGAGCGAGTCCTTCAAAACACTCCTTTTTTTGTCTTCGACACAATTTTTTGTCTCATTTTGCGTTATCACAATAAAAACCATCATTATGCCACTACTTTTTATCTTTTTTGGGTTACGATTCCAAGTTCTATTCAAATGACCATGAGCCGATTCATGTCCATGTTTTGAGTGGCAAAGGGCCTTCGGCCTGCAAAGCGAAATTTAATTTGCTGCCCGAAATTACTCTTGTAGAAAATAATGGGCTCAAATCCAACGAAATAAAAATGGCCGAGATGGTGATAGAAGAAAACCGTGAGATAATTATTGCCAAATGGCACGAATTTTTCAATAAATAGCACCATGATGAACATTGTCAAAGTTTGGGTGGATCGTGAATATGTCCACATTCTTACCGAGGCCAATAAGGAGTTGCGTGAGAGAGTGGCTGATTACAAACGTCTGCGTGAAGCTGCTGATACCCAATTGCAAGATTTTGAAATCGACCCTTTTGGCATTCATTGGCCCCAACTTGACGAGGATCTTTGTTTCGATTGTTTCCCCAAGGCTTAGCCGAGGCTATTTTGTGTTGTATTGAAACCATGAGCACCTCTTTCGTAGGTGCCCATGATTTCTGCGAGTTATCTGCACTTTGCACCCCTGCTTCACAGATTACTTTGAGCTATGTTTTGTCAGCCAGAGGTCGATGATTTCATCTATCTCCTCCAAGAAGGCCTCCCACCCCTCGTCGGTGTTGAAGTCCAAGCCTTCGGAGGGGGGAGTGTCCATCTCCATTGCGGCGTATGTGATTGCATTACTGAGTACTGTGGCGAGAGGGAGCAGCTCGGCAGGGGTCATTCCCAACACCTTGGCATAGTGTTCGACCATCCCCTTGCCACCACTCTCGCGCAAAGTGCGGAAACCTTGGGTGAATTCATCACTTGCCACGCTCTCGTAGTGATAGAACCTTCTCAGCAGCAAATTGTTGCGCATTATTGAGGCCTGCTGTCGAAAAATGCCTTTCACTTGGTCGGCCAAGGGGACATCAGGCGTGGATGGAGGAAGGCTGTTCGTCCAAAAATCTATCTGTGCCACAGCTTGCTGCAACAATCCGTCGAAAGAGCCGAAATACCTATATATTAACACTTTCGACACCCCCGCACGTTCCGCCACAGCATTCACCCCCAATGCTCCTACTCCCTCTTCTGCCACAATGGCACACACCGCATCCTTCAATCGCTGGATCGTTGCAGCTTTGTCGTAGGCCATATCAGAATACGTCGCGAACTATTTTCGAGCCCCCCGTCAGCGAGCTCTTATCCGTCTGAGCGTCACCTGTATAGCGGATAATGCTGGAACCGCTGAGGCTTACCTCAATACTTCCGTCGCAGTGAAGTGCGGCCTTGCTGCTGCCCGACATCGAGCCCTTCATTCTGTTTGAAGAAAATCTGTAATGTGAATCGTGCTGTGAAGCAATCTCCGAACCTCCCGACAAATCCGCATCCAATTCGTCGCAGCTGCCCGACACTTTCGCCGTTGATTCGCCAGTGAAATTCATATCTATCTCATCCACACAAAGTTCTGATTCGAACTGAGAAGCGCCCGAGAGTCTGATTTCCAAGTTCTTTCCCGCTATGGGCAATGAGGAACACAAGGTCGAGCCCCCCGACAATGCAATCTCTTCAATATCGCTGCTGAAGGGGATCACCGCTTTCAGCCTCGAACCATGCGAGGAGGCGAAAGCCTTCAGCCCGATTTTCAGTTCGCCATCAGCTTTGCTGACCTCCACTTTCGACAAAAGGTTCTCATCAGCTGTGACAAGTACATCGCCAGCCTCGGAGATGAATTCCACTTCGAAGCCATCGCTTACAATAAGTTTCTCATAATGAGGCGAAACACTGAATTGTAAAGTGCCCACCTCTCCCGAAAGTTTGTTGCAGCCCGAAAACGCCAAAGCCGCGACTGCAAAAGTCAAATATATTCTTTTATTCATTGATAATCACACCTGTTATATTCCATCGGCACCTCGGATTTTGGTTTGTTTGGTCGGCAGGCCATGTCCGTAGCATTTCGAAATTGGAATTGCAAAATTACGAAATAAAAACCACTCCACAGTCAAAATGCGCAACTTTATTTTTACCAAGTGGTTACAAATCTCATTGTCAGCTTCTTCTTTTGTGTATATCCCTGTTTTAGTGTTCAAACGAATAATCATGCCATCGTCGCATGGGTTCCGTTTTCGGAGCGTTTTCAAGGTGCAGCATCGACCTTGTTGTAGCGTTGTTGTAAGGTCGTTGTGCTTCCGATATGCTTGCGACATGCTTCCCATATACTTGCGATATGCTTCCGATATTATATATCGCATTCATATCGCATTCATATCGTAAGCATTTCGCAAGCAAAGCGAAGTTTCAGCAAATCTTCGAAGGTGTAGGTTTGGGGTCTCATAGATGCTTCAGGGAGTTTTCGAGGGGCTTTTTTGAAATCTTTTTTATGCCGTTATCGTGTTAGTTTTGAGCGTTTTGAGAGAGGTGTTGGATGGTGAGGAGGTGCAAAAAGTGGCCCTTTTTTTCGTTGTTTCGGAAAAATAGCGTATCTTTGTATTTTGTATAATTATGTCCGATTGTAAACAAATATACTGAATATGAATATTATAAATAAAATAATGCTCGGTTTTGCCTTTGTGGCGGCTTTGGGGTCGGGGTGCTGGGCCCAGGAGGGGGAGGGGGCATCTTTGCCCAAGGACGAGGCTATGGTGTGGAATGGGGATGGTTTTACTCTTCCACGCTATACCTTAGAGGGTTACGGCCTGTACGATTTCCACTATGCCACGGGTTCCGTGGGCGGAGGAGTGCTGACTTTTGGCTGGCGTGTGAGCGAGGGTTTCGGGCTCAAGGTGGGAGTGGAGTATGTGAGCAGCAATCGCATTTCGGGCAAACTGGAGGGCCAGGCAAGGCTGTGGAATACGAAGAAGGGTTATCGTCTATGCTTGGAAAACAGCTATTTGTGGCGTCATTATCCGAGTCTTGAGATGCAGGAGTTCACGGGTGCTTTGCAGCTGGGGTGGTATGCCCGCCACGTTACGCTGCATCTGGGCCTCTGCAACCGCTACACGGCCAATCTTGTTCAACGCAGCAACGATGCCGAGGAGATGTTGTTTGAGCCTATGAATGTGATGTTTGCGGTTGAGGGGTGGTGGAACAACAACCTTTATTCGATGTGGACTCAGGGCTGGAATGTGGGGTTGAGGTGGAGCAATTACAATGATTTCATCATCGAGCGTGTGGCCAATTGGTTTTTCAGCGTCAAGGGCTGCTACAGGCTCGACCCTGCCACGTTCCTCGAGGCCGAGGTGGGGGTGCACCCCGTGGGGTCGCTCAACCTCACGGCTTCGTATGACGGCTGGTTCATGCACCTGGGTGCTGTGAGGCGTTTTTAGGGTTTGAGGATGGGCATCTCGGCGTTTAATGATTTACTTTATTCAATGAATATCATCATATTATGAAAATGAAATATATTTTACATAGTTTGCTTTTGGGGCTTAGTGCCTTGGTTGTGGCCTCGTGCGACAGGCTGGATGTGGTAGGTATGTTTTGGTCGAGCGGAAGCCATACCGAGGACCGTGTGGCGGAGTGGCTGGCTTGGGACGAGCAGCATGGGCCCAATGTCATCACGGGGGTGCCCGATGATTACAGTGTGTATGTTTGCTCGGACATTCATATCACCGATTCGGCCCCTTGCGTGGAGCAGTTCCTTAATAAGGAATATCTTGACCCTCAGGCAGTTTTCAGTGTCATCAATGGCGATATAGCCAATGTGAGTGGCGAGTCGGCCTTCCGTGTTTTGGACAGTGTGATGTACCTCCCGAGGCCTTATAATCATGTCCCTGGGCCTGCCGAGGACACCTGCTTTGTGGTGATTGGCAACCACGACATTTATTTCAACTGCCAGGAGTATTATCAAAAATATTTCCACACTTCGACCTACTGCGTGGAGGTGCGCACGGTGGGGGGCAAGCGAGATTTGTGGGTCTTCCTGGATAGCGGCAACGCTACCCACGGCAGACGTCAGCTGGTGTGGCTCAAGGAGTTGCTGGAGCATCGGGACGAGTATCGCCATGTGGTTGTGAACACTCACACCTGCCTTTTCCGCAACAGTTATAACTATAGCACCACCCCCGCTGCAAATTTGCCCGAGGAGGAGTACTACGAGCTTGTCAAGTTGATGAGTGACAATCAGGTGAGCCTTTTCCTCATGGGTCATTTCCACCACAAGGAGGAGCATGTGCTGGGAGGGGTGCCGTATGTGATGAGCAGCAATATGGATGTGCAGGACGAGGTGCCCAGCTACTTGAGGGTGACTCTCGGTGACGAGGTGGATTATGAGTATAAAAACCTGTATTGATGGAGATTAATTTGCTACATATAGTGAAAAAAACAGTTACATATCTGCTGGCCTTAGGGTGTTTGGTGCTGTGTGGGTGCGCCAAACAGGGCTACCCTTCGGGCGGTCCCAAGGATGTTGCGCCCCCCGTGGTGCAGAGTGCCACGCCCGAAAGCGGGACGCTCAATTTTGCCGAAAAATCCTTCTATATCGCCTTCGACGAGTATGTTCAGGTGAAGGATGCCGACAATAACATCCTCGTGTCGCCCCCCATGAAGCACAAACCCGAATACAGCCCCAAAGGCCGTGGCATCGTGGTGAAAATCAACGACACCCTGTTGGCGAACACTACCTATCTGTTCCAGTTCAAAGGGGGCATCGTCGATTTCAACGAGGGTAACGCCCTGCCCAGTTACGAGTATGTCTTTTCCACGGGCAGCAGCATCGACAGCATGACCCTCCGTGGGCGTGTGCTCGACGCTTTCACGGGCAATCCCCGCGAGGAGGTGGTCACCGTGGTGGCCTACCTTGTGGGCGATACGGCCTGGGACGACAGCATCGCCGCCAAAGATCAGCCGATGTATATGACACATTGCGACAAACAGGGCAATTTCGCCTTCAACCACATCCGCGAGGGGCGCTACAAAGTGCTTGCCTACGAGGATGGCGACAAGAACCTGCGCCTCAACACCGGTGAGGCTGTGGCTTTCATCGACAGCCTCCTCACCGCCGAGCGTATGCACCCCGATCCTCACCCTGTCGATACTGTGGCCGATTCTACGCATATTGCCGACACTGTGGCTGATACGATTGCCAAACCTCTCGCCGACACGGTTCGTTATGCCGACTATCTGATGAATATTTCTTTGGACAAGAAGGAGATACAGCGTGTGGACAAAGCCGAGTTCAAACGCAAAGGCTTCATACAAGTCACCACTAAGGTGCCGCTGAGCCAAGACTTTTCGGTTGCACCTTTGGGTGATGAATCGGGCAAATGGGAGCTTCAGTCGCAGCTGAACAAAGGGCGCGACACCCTCAGCCTTTGGACCGCCAGCAGCGATTGCGACTCGATAAAGCTTGTGCTTCTCGACACCCTCACCCAACTCAACGACACCCTCAGCCTTCAGTTCCGCACCAAGAAGTCGCGTGCCCAGCAACAACCTGCCAAAGTGGTACTTATGAAGAGCCTCGTTGCTTCCAAGCACCCCTATTTCGACACCCTTTGGCTCTCCTTTGAGAACCCTGTGGCATCCATCGCTTTCACGGGCGAGAAAGCCGACTCCATGGTGCGCATCATGTCGCTCAGCGACAGCAGCATCAGTTACTGCGGCGTGGTGTTTCAAGAGGGCCCTTTGATGGGCACCCGTGCCCGAATCAACTTTACCGGCAAGGCGGGCGAGAAGTATCAGTTCACCCTTTTGAAAGGCCTTTTCCGCGACGCATACGGCAACAGCAACGACTCCCTCACTTTCTCCACCGAATACACCAAAGTGGAGGATTACGGCAACATCATGCTGACTGTGGAAAGGGATGCCTGGGGCACCTCTGGGCAACCACTCATCGTTCAGCTGCTCAACGAGAAAGGTGATGTGGTGCAGGAGCAGAAGAGCCAGGGCGGCCTTGTCACTTTTGCCCATCTGGCTGGAGGCAAATACCGCTTCCGTGCCATCCTCGACAGCAATGCGGATGGGAAATGGACCCCAGGCGACTATTGGCTCCATCGTCAACCCGAGGAGGTGCGCTTTTTCGACAAAACCTTGGAACTGAGAGAAAACTGGGATATGAAGGAAACATGGACAATAGGGAAATGAGAACAATGAAATAAACGCACCAATCACAAGTCACTAATCACCAATCACAAGTCACTAATCACAAGTAATATGAGAAGAATTCTGTCTATTGCTTTTATGGCTCTGATGCTTTGCTCCTCTGTGGCAAATGCACAAAATTATTATGACCAAGCCCGCAATTTTGCCATCGGGCTGACCAACAACAAGAATGTGGTCATCACCCCTGTGTCCATCAACGGACTCAGCAACATACATGTCTACAACATCCTTGGCGGTGGGTTCGTCATCTCTTGCGACGACAGCCGTACGCTCCCCATCCTTGGCTATTCACGTCAGGGGGGCATCGATGCGGAGAATATGCCCGACAATCTGCGTTTTTGGCTCGGCGAATACCAGCATCAGATTGACCAATTGGGCGACATTACCCTCAAGGAGCTCGAAGCCAACTATACGGCTGAGGCAAAACCCACATACCCCGACAGTGTGGCTCCGCTGTTGGTCACGGAATGGAACCAATACAGATATGGCTACAACAGCCTTGTGCCCTACGACAGCATTATGGCCGCCGATACCAATCTGGCACACTTTGAAGGGCATCCCACGGTGGGTTGCGGAGCTCTTGCCATGGGGCAAATCATACGTTATTGGCAGTTCCCCGAACATGGTGTGGGCAGCCACAGCTATACTCTCGAAGACGAGTATGATTGTTGGCGATATGGCACCGTGTCGGCAGATTTCGCCAATGCCACATACGATTACGCCAATATGCCTTTCCAATTGACCACAAGCAGCACTCCCGCCGAGATTGAGGCCGTGGCCACCTTGCTCTTCCACTGCGGCGTGGCGAGCGACATGAGGTACAACTTAGATTGCCAAGGTTCTTCTGGAACAAATGCTTCTTACGCCCTCAGCGGTTTCCAACGTTATTTCCACTACAACAGCGAGAGCCAAGCCGTTATGCAAAGTTGGTATAACAACAATTCTTGGATCAATGCGCTGAAAAGCGACCTGTCGAAAGCCCAACCTATTTTCTACACAGGACAATCCTACAATGATCCTTCGGAAGGTATCGTCGCTACTGGTCACGCCTTCGTGTTTGACGGCTACGACACCAACGACTTCTTCCACGTCAACTGGGGATGGCAAGGTGCCTGCAACGGCTATTTCTCCATTTCTGTGCTCCGCCCCTTGACCCAGTACAATTTCATTCAACTGCAAACCGCCATCTTGAATCTGAAGCCCGAACGCAACAAACTTCCGAACCTCGTCATGGCTTCCGACCTCGAACTCAACCACAGCAGTCTTTACCTCAACCAGCCTGTATCCGGCACCTACAGCATCACCAATATCGGTGACACCGTAGGAACGCTGTTTTTCGGTGTCAACATCTATGGCGTCAACAACAACAATTATTACGGATGTGTGGACGGACGTCGCATCACCCTCGAACCTGGCGACACCGTTCTCTGTCCTTTCAGTCACTATCTGAGATTCAACAACGGCGATTATATGGCACTTATGCAGTACTCACAAGACTCGTTCTATGCGGGTATTCCTGATGATGTCACCCAGTATTATGCTGACCCCGAGCACGACAACAAGGCATTTTTCTCTGTTCAGGATCACAAACAATATTACAATCTGACCCTCTTTACCCGTTTTGCCGACCAAGATGAAATATCCACTCGTGCTTCTGAGTTCACCCCCTTATATAATGTATCCAACAATGTCAGAGAGATGTCCTTCGAGAAAATATATCTTGCCACACGCTTCTTCCGTACCCAAACCCGTGGCGAACAAATCGTTGCCTTCTGCGACCCTATGCCCAGAGGCTACTATATGCCGTATAGTGAGAGCAACACCGATGGCTACACCTCTCCCGCCGAGTGTACTGAACGTGAAACTGAACTTGTCACTCGCATTTTTCACCACATCGATTCTCTTTGCTTAGACTACGAATATTACGACGGCGACAATGACGGCGTTACTGACCATGTCACCCTTATCTTCAAAGGCGACACTGGCGAAGGTGATATTCTTTCGCCGCACACGCTCTACCTTGCCGACCACAATATCCGCATCAACAATTACTTGATCAACACTTGCTCTTTCGCTTTCGAGGGTTCCGATAGCACTTTTACCGAACAGATGCTCAGCCACGACATTTTCCACATGTTTGGCCTTCCCGACCTGTACCACTATGACAATTACACTTCGGTCAACCCCGTCGGACAGTATGACATCATGGCTCAAGGCGATGCCAACATTTCAGCCATTTACAAGCACAAATTACTCAATCTTATCGAAGATCCTGTGCAAATCACTCAAGATGGCACCTATACCATCACGGCGTCCGACCAACAATGCCTTTATTATATCAAATCGTCTATCGACCCGAACCAATGGTTTACCATCGAATACCGCGATAGCGAGGCCCCTATTGAGCACATTCTGCCCTATTCGGGAATCTTGATGGGACGCTGGGTCGACAATATGGATATTTGGGCTGGCAACACCATGTTCGACTATTTCGATACCCCCAATGCCTATTGGATTTTCCGCCCCAACAGCTCCAACGACACCGTGGAAGGCGACCTCGACAACGCCCTTTTCTGCGCACAACAAAACCGTACTGCTTTCGGGCCCAACACCAATCCCCACCCCTATCTCACCGACGGCACTCCTGAACAGAGTTTTGAGATCTACGACATCCAAGAAAATGGTTCCAGCTGCACTTTCTCGGTTAGATTTTTCCACGAGGGAATCGCCGAAACCGATGGCGAAGCTGCACAAGTCCACCTTTACCCCAACCCTGCAATAGCGGGCTCCGCAATCACTATCAACACCCCTTCGGCAAACGCTCAGCTGACCATTTTCGACAACCTCGGTCGTGTGGTGCTGCGTCAAAACCTCTCTTCCACTCAACAACAAATCAACACCTCCACTTTTGCTCGCGGCATTTACACCTTCAAAATCACCTACGGTACGAATATCCACACTCAAAAAGTAATCATCAAATAGCAGATGGGAGCATTTATCAAAATACTCTTCACCACCCTTGGATGGGCCCAATTCGGGCCCTTAGGTGGTTTGTTAGGTTATTTCTTGGGCAGAGCCATCAGCCCTGACAGAATCGGCAAAACCGAATACCGTATCGGGGGTGACGGACAGGTGCACCATCGGGGCCCTTTCCGCAACAACGGCACACAGGACGACATCAATGTGGCCCTCCTCGTGCTTATTGCCGCCGTTATGCGGGCTGATGGCGAGGTCAAGAAAGCCGAACTGGATTATGTCAAAAAGTTTCTTCTAAACAACTATGGTGAAGAACGCGGCAAGCAATACCTCGGTATTCTCCGCGACCTTGTCAAACCTGACACCAATATCGACCTCATCGGTATCTGCCAACAAATCAAAGTCAATACCGATTACACGACCCGATACCACATGGTCGACTTTCTCTTTGGTCTTGCCTCTTCCGATGGCTTCTACACCCAGGACGAGAACACCGTAATGAAGGAGATTGCCAATTGGCTCGGCATCAACAGCCGCGACTATGTGTCCATGTTTACCCGCCATGTCAATAACGGATCCTATAGTGGGAATTATCAATCTGGAAGATCCAGTTATTCTGGAGGTTCCAGTTACTCCAGAACCTCATACAAAGAAGACCCCTATCAGGTCTTAGGCCTCACTAATAGTGCCACCGATGACGAGGTCAAGAAAGCCTATCGCCGTTTGGCTATGAAATACCACCCCGACAAAGTGGAAAGTATGGGCGAAGAGGTGAAGAAGAACGCCGAAGCTCAATTCCGCAAAATCAACGAGGCCTACGAGCAGATTAAAACTGCCCGAGGGATGAAATAAATAAAAGTACTCTATTGTTTTAACGAGTGGTAGGCATCTATAAACTCTTGTCGCAGTCCTCGACCCAATGTGAGTTGTTGGGCTATGAACTCACCTTTATTAGCCTCCACTAACACCCAACCATTATTTGTCAATGCCAAGTCCCAACCGATATAGGCTACTTTGGACAACCGTTGGGCCATCGTTGTGGTCATTTCTACCAATTCTGACCAACGCGGTATCTGCACACTCTGATACCTCATTCCACTATCGGGATGTGATGTGTATCGACACCCCTGCTCATCGTATGCATCAGTAATAATTGCACCTGTTTCCGTATCAATACTGGCAAACAGGCCTCCTTGAGCACCATTGTCTACAAAACTTCCTAATCGTCCTGTACGCAGAAAAGCGGTAAAACCACACACCCGTCCTTTATATTGCAAAGTATTCATCCTTATCGTATTAACAGAATCGCTCCATCGTGACATTTCCTCTGCTTGAATGATTCGCTCCTCCACAATATAACGTCGCTTCGATGTTTTTAACACCTCATAATGCGACTTCCACCCCTCTGACGAGTTTGCTGTAAGCAGTTGCACACCTCTTCCCGCACATTCGTCCACGGGTTTCGCTACGACCTCACCCAATGCTGATGCAAAGTCCGTAAACTCTGACACAGACGTATCACCATCAAACAGCATAAATGTCCTGCGATAGAAATCGGAGAAATATTGTGCCGTGCGATATTTATCCATCACGACAGCCTGCTCCGAGGCCGCATTTATCTTTCGGCAAATCTTGTTTCGTACCGCATCAGTAAGATATGCGCGCCTCTCCGCATCACTCTTGTGGGCAAAATCATACAGTTTGTACTCTTCATAATATGTACCATGCAGGAGTGTCTCTTGACACATATCTATGTCACCACCTGCCCGTTGCAAGTATTTTCGATACCGACGAGGCAGCAAAAGCCGATATAGAGTGATGTAAGGATTGACCATATTACTCAATTGCCAAATGTTGCTATTCCTGTGCCGCACTTTTTCTTTTCCAATGATTTGTACAACTCATGCTGCACCTGGGTGCGGATATTCATCTGTGCCAGTTTGTTGGGCGATGCAGAGGGATACACTCTGTTGGATAAGAATATATATGTCAGCTTATATTCAGGGTCGACCCACACCATCGTGCCTGTAAAACCGGTATGGCCGTAACTTGTCTGGGACACCTCGTCACAGGCGCTACCGCCCGAACCTTTCATCAAAGGCTTGTCAAAGCCCAAGGCTCTACGGCATCCCTTGGAGGCATAATAGCGGGTGTTGAATTTCTCTATCGTCTCCGCTTTCAGATAACGCTTTCCATCATACACTCCCCCATCCAACAACATCTGTAAAATCTTCGCCAAATCATCGGCATTGCTGAACAATCCCGCATGTCCCGACACACCTCCCATCACATGGGCGTTCTCATCATGCACCTCGCCTCTTACCAAACGATGACGATAATGGTCGTCCTGCTCCGTGGGGGCAATGGAAAGACTGTCTATGCCGTTCTCAACAGGATTGAAATGGGTATGGCACAGTCCCATCGGGTGATAGAAATGTTGCTGGACAAAGATATCCAAGGTCTGTCCCGAAACAAATCGCACCATCTCGCCCAAGAGGATAAAGCCCAAATCGCTATACACATATTTTCCTTTGTTGTGCATGGGCGACTCCACTATCTGCTCCAGCACACTCACTTGAGGATTGTCCTCATATTGGGCTTTTTTCCAATACAAATCAAAATCCTTCAAACCCGCCACATGGCTCAAAGCCTGTCGCACGGTGATCTTTGATTTGTTGCTGTGCTTGAGATAGGGCACATAGCGGCTCAGCGGGTCGTCCAAACCCACCTTTTCCATTTCTACCAGTTTCATCACCGCCAACGTGGTTGCCATCATCTTGGTCACCGAAGCCAGGTCGTACACTGTGTTCATCGTCACTTTGGCATCTGTGGTATCGTAGGTCACATGGCCGTAAGCTTTGCGGAACAGCAATCTGCCATCCTTCATAGCCAACACTTGGCACCCAGGCATGGCATGTTTTTCTATGCCGTCATAGATGATGCTGTCTATCTTGGTTTCTGTGGCCATACGCAAGGCTCTGACTATTGCCTCGCAGCGCACACTGTCCTCATCGTTGGGCACCCGCCAACATTCAGGCTCCATATCGGCACAGCCATGATTGTATTTTGCCCTCAACACCCTCCTACACCTCATATCCACCAATCGGGCGATGTTGCTGTCGGCATCGGCGGCACTGCATATAGTCTTTATTGCGGCGGGCACATCGGGCGGCAGCAGCAGAATGTCGGTCCCTGCCACAAGTGCCTCCAATTCGGCCTGTCCATTTTTGTAATACTTGGTCACCCCCTTCATGTCCAATCCGTCAGTGATTACCATTCCTTGGAAATTCAATTTCCCGCGAAGCACATCGCCCACCAATGCCAATGAAAGCGACGAAGGATGGTTTGGCTGTGACTCGTAGGCGTTCACTTGCAAATGGGCGGTCATCACCCCTTCCACACCCTCATCTATCAGTCGGGCAAAGGGATAAAGGTCTATGCTGTCCATATATTCACGCGTATGGTTGATGACGGGCAGTTCAAAATGACTGTCGGCATCGGTGTCTCCATGTCCTGGAAAATGTTTCGCCACAGCCATCACTCCCTGGCTCTGCAACCCTTTCATGTATTGTATGCCCAATTGTGCGACACGTTCCCTGTCTATGCCGAACGATCGGGTGCCTATCACGGGATTCTTGGGATTGCTGTTGATGTCCACAACTGGGGCAAAATTGACATGTATGCCCATATTGCGACACTCGCGACCTATCTCCTCCCCCATGGCATACACTATTGTATCCATTTCTTGGGGCAGTTTGCCAAATTCGGCATTCTTCGGAAACGAATAGCAGTCCTTCAATCTCATCCCCAACCCCCACTCGGCATCTATACACACCAGCAAAGGTATGCAGCTTATCTCTTGGAAACGCCGTATCATTGGCAGGGTCTTTTCCGCTGTGCCCACAAAGAAGCACACCCCCCCGACCTCGGTTTCTTGCAGCAGTTGCTCAAAGGTGTTCTGTGCCTTGCAATCCATATTCAACGGCACACGTATCACCATCAGCTGCGCCACACGCTGCTCCAGCGTCATATCCTCCATCATCTTTTCCACCCACTCCGACGCCTTGTCTTTGCACCATGTTGTATTGTCCTTTTTCTCGCCACCCATCACTCTCTCTGAGGCAAACATTACAAATACTAAAGCTATTATGACTATTTTTTTCATTTCCTGAAATATATTGTTTATTGAATATCTGCGTAATCTCATTTCAACCACTGCCGAGGATTCAGCGCATCTTTGCCGCACCACACCTGGAAGCAGAACTCCGCATCGCCTTCGTCGCTCGCTGCCACGGTGCCTATGGCCTGTCGTGCCGTGACCTTGCTGCCGTTGCTCACGCTCACACTTCCCAAGCCCGCATACACGGTCATATATCCGCCATGTTTGATGATGACGCCCTTGGTGCCCGAAGGTGTGGTGAACACTCTTGCCACTGTGCCATTATACACCGCCGACACCTGTGCCCCTGGCGAGCAGACAAGGTCTATGCCCAGATTGCGGTTTTGTCCTCCCGAGGATCGGGTATACAACCCATACTCTCGTGCCACCGATTTGTAGTACACCGGCCACGACAGACGTCCCTTGTTGGCCACAAAGTCCATCGAGGCAGCGTCTTTGTAAACCGACTTGCTGCTGCTCGATCCCGACCCCGTACTTGTGCCCGTCTCCTTGCCTGTCTTGGGTTGGGGCTTGGTCTCTGTCTTCGATCCCGCTTTGGCCACCTCCTCGTTGATTATCTGCTGTATCTGTTGCTGCAGTTTGCGTTTCTGCTGTTCTTTCTTGCTTATCTGTTTTTGCAGGTTTTTCTCTTGTTGCTGACTGGTGGTCAGGTTTTTCTGTTCTTTCTGTTGTTCTCGTGCCAAGGCATCTTTCTGCTTGCGTTCCTGAGCCAGGAGGGTGTTCTTCTCGTTCTTTTGACGCTGCAGATCCAAGGTCATTTCTTCAAACACCTGCTGCTTGCGTTCAATCATCGTGGCCTGATGTCTGCGATAACGGGAGTATTCTTTAAAATACTTCATCTTCAGGTAGCTGTAGTTATACGACTCATTGTCAAGTACCAGCCCCATCGGATTGATGTTGTATCTCAAATCATACAACGAACGCACCACTTTGGCATATTCCACTTTCATGCTGTCTATCTGCGAACGCACCACCCTGAGCGAATCCTGTGTCTTCACTATCTGCACATCCAGTATACGCATCTGCCCATTGATGTTACCTATCAGTTTGTTGCGTTCTTCGATGCGTTTCTTGAGCAGGTTGATCTGCTTGGTCGAGTTTTTGCTCGATTTCTTCGCCTTGCCCAACTCGGTGTTGAGGCGGGCGATCTCTTTCTCAATCTTCGCTTTCTCGTTCTCCAACTGTCTCTTGCTCTGCCCCTGCATGGTCATAGGCAGCATCAACACCGTCACCAAAAGCGCCACAGCCACCATTCCGCGTGTTTTGCAACATCCGTATTTGCTTATATTCCAATTCATAACCAGTATCTCTATATATAAATATTCAATTTACAAAGATACATACTTTCCACAAAATACAATCGCCTGTTGGTCAATAAATACAAACAGAGGATTGTGAATAATGGTGACTTGTGACTTGTGACTTGTGATTAGTGAATTGTGACTTGTGACTTGTGATTAGTGATTAGGTGGCTCCCGCCTTCGTTTTCGTTTTTCGTTTTCGTTTTCGTTTTTCGTTTTCGTTTTTCGTTTCCCGTATGTCGTTCTTAACTCTTAACTCTTAACTCTTAACTCACTCTATCGTGGGCGTTTATAAATCAGTCGTTGTTGTGGGTAGGCATAGCTGGAGCCTATTGTGCCGCCCAGATAGCGCGTGAGGTATTCTTCCAGCACCTCGGTGTCGGTTACAGGATCCGTGGGGACAACTCTCCCCGTGGGGAAACTCAGCGCATCACCGCCATTGAGGAGCAGATATTTGCTCGACGCTATGGTGTAGCGCTTGTTGGGTTTGAGTCTTACCCACGAGTTGCCTTTCTGCACCCGCACGTCGCTCACCCTGCGCGTTCCGCGTACCGCACGGAACTTGCCGTTTTTGTCCAGCTGCACCCAGCTCCTCCCCGACGTGTCGACGATGAAGCTCAAGCCGCTTACCTGCGGAAAACAGCCTTCGGCCTTCGGCAGTGCCCGTACTGCTGTTTCGAGGGCGTCCAAAATCTCCTGGCCGCTCACCTCTACCACACACAGCTCGTTGGCGTAAGGCTGCACGGCGAAGATGTCGTTGTACGTCACCGTGCCCGCTTCGATGTTGGCCCGCAGGCCTCCACCGTTCACCCAGCCAATATCGGCACCCATCACCGTGCGGTAAGCGTCGGCCACAAGGTCGCCGAGGTTGGTCTCACGCAGGCGGCACACACGCATACCGTCGCTTGTGTTGGCAATCATATCCTGCTGACACTCTGCCACCTTTCTGTTGCCCAAAGCGCGGTGTGCCATGCGGATGGCGTTGAGGGTGTCCTCCACACGCTGGCTCACGCAATTGTGGGCCAACAATGTGTCCACCGACAAAAGGCGGGTGTACACATCGCCCCCATCGGCAGGTATCACCAGCATACCTATCTTGGCAAAATGGGTGCCTGTCGAGGTCAGCAGCACGTTATTTTTATCCTTATCTTTGAGAATATTGCGTTCTATCTCCCGATGGTCGTGGGCATCTATCACCACATCCACACCGCTCAGTTTTTCCACCAGGCTCACCGAAGTGGGTTGCCCGTCCTGGTCGCCCATGTGCGTCAGGAGCACCACCTTGTCCACATGAGCCGCGTGAGCCGCATCGACCCACACCTGCACATTCTCCGCCAAGTTGTTGGGGGAAAAATTGTAGATGTATTCGCCCTCGGCGTTTTGGAAGTTCACGGGCGACGAGGTGTATATGGTCGACGGGGTGGTCACTCCCACGTAAGCCACGGTCTTGTCGCCATAGTGGCTGATCACAAAACCTTTCATCACGCTCACCCTCGTGGCGTTGTTGCAAAAGTTGCAACTCAGCATCGGTGCCGCAAGCAGCGAGTCGAGGCGGCGAAGCTGGATCATGCCGTAGTCGAACTCGTGGTTGCCCACACATACCGCGTCATACCCCACGACATTCATCAGTCGCACTATGTATTCGCCTTTCGAGGCGGCTCCCAAGGTGCCGCCGAAGGCAAAGTCGCCTCCCGACACCACTCCCACTGTGCACCCCATGCGCTCCAAACTGTCGCGCAAACCCGCTATCACGGGATAGCCGTCCACGGCGCAATGCACGTCGTTCTCATACAGCACGACCACATCGCCCCGCTGCTGACCCAAGCTTGTCCCCGCAACAACGACGACGAAAGCAAACACAAATATGAAACGTCGAAGGTACATAGTGATTTATGAATTTTGATTTATGAATTATGAGTGATGTGAGTGATGATTTATGATTTTATGAATTATGATTTATGAGTAGGGCGGGAGCCGCTTAACACTCATAAATCATAATTCATAAATCATAACTAAATTCAATTCCAATTAAGGATTTTCTTGAAGTCGTATTCTTCGGGGTTGGGCAGATACTTCTTGGCGGCCTCATAGTCGGCAGGAGTGATGTAATCCATAATGTCGTTGATATACGACTGCACCTTGTTGTTCTCCACATTCACCAGCCTTGGAGGAATCTTGCCCGTCACGGGATCCTGCAGATCCTTCAGATACAGCGGCGACACGTTGCCCTGATGGTCGCAATACACCATGCAACCCGTGCAACCCTGATTATACAGCGTATGCACGCCCATACCCATCAAGCTGCAATACGTCAGGTCGAAAGCTATCGGGGTGTGGCAGCGAATCTCGTAGCCAACCTCCACAGGACGGCTCTTCACCTTCAGCCCCAGTTCCTTCACCTTGCGCTCCAGCAGGTCGTTGAAGATATGGGCCTTCGACACCTTGCCCAGCTCGGGGTGGCCGTGGTCGTCGTAGCTGAAATGGATGCCCGAGTTCTTGATCTCCTCGTCGCTGAGGCTGTGGAACACTCCCTCCGAAATCATGGCTGCGCCGTAATCTATGCCCATCAGTTTGCGTTTCACAATGCACGACACTACCAGCTTGATAATCTTCTCCACGGTAATCTCGGTCTTGTTGAAAAACTCGGGGATGACCACCATCGGGTAGTGACATGCACCCGCGATACCCAAGGCCAAGTGTCCTGCCGAGCGGCCCATGGCGCTCACCACAAACCAGTTCTCGCTCGTGCGGGCGTCCTCCATCACGGCGGTGCATATCACGCAGCCCTGTGCCTTGGCGCTGTTGTAGCCAAACGTGGGCGAACCATTGGGCAGCGGAAGGTCGTTGTCGATAGTCTTCGGCACATGAATATTGGCTATCGGATAATGCTTGCTCTCCAAGAATTTGGCGATGCGGTTGGCCGTGCTGGCCGTATCGTCGCCACCCACGGTGACAAGCAGTTTGATGTCGTTGTCTTTGAAAAGCGAGAGGTTGAAGCGTTTCTCAAAATCCTCGTCGGTAGGTTTGAAACGGCTCATCTTCAAGATGCTGCCGCCCTTGTTGAAGATCTCGTCGGCGGTGAGGAAATCGAGGTCCTGCATACGGGGATGCTCGGTGAACAGCGAGCTGTAGCCGCCGTGGAGGCCTATGACGCGATAACCGTCACGCAAAAAGGTTTTGGCCACCGAGGCCACAACAGT
>JAZUFY010000165.1:0-44966 GCA_045640925.1 Bacteroidales bacterium | reverse complement strand
GGTAGGCAGCAAAAACATTTCCGCTACCAATTATCCCGAAGGTACCTCTCATTCCGACCTCTACGGCTATATCTATATGACCGTCCACGGCGGTTATTTCAACAACCATATCTTTGCTGGTGCTGCAGGTAAACTGAACTATAAGAAACAGTATTTCGGATTTGACGACCCGAGCAATCCTCGCTATACGGGTGATGGTATGATTCCTGATTTTGATTATGCACACGGTGACCGTGTCAGCCTGTTGGTCTATGGCTACAAGCAGTTCAACATGGACGGTGGCACAGTCCGTTTCAGCGTCTATGGCGGTAGTGAGTCGGTCGACGACGGTTATCCCTACGAGTGCTGGGATGCTGCTGCTGGCAAGACTTCTCAGCGTCCCTCCTCGGTCATCAACATTATGGGCGGTACCGTTCAGAACCGTATCTATGGTGCGGGCTATAAGGGCAACGTCTTTGGCTCGGTGTACGTCAACGTGGGTGAATACGCCATCCATGACTCTCCTGTCTGGAGCAAGACTTATCAACGCTCTGGAACAGGCGAGGGTACTGGTGTCACTTTCGCTGATCAACACAATAACCACACCAATATTGTGCGTAAAAACCCGCTCTATCTGTTGAACTCTATCTATAATGGTAGCGACTGGGGTGAGGCTGGCGCCAACCAGTATTTCACAACCCGTGGTTTCTATGGTGGCGAAGGCCTCATCAACATCGATGGCGAGGCTTACACTACTTCCACCACGGTTTCCTCTACCGACCCTGTGATGGAGCTCACCGCTTCGTTGCTCGGTTCGGGCACCTCCACTGCCCCTGCCGATGTCAACAGCCGCATCACCGTGAAGAACTATGGTGACTACTACAACTGTCCCGCTCCTTCGCGCTCGCTCAAATCCATCCAGCGTACCAACCGTGTCTTCCTCGAAAATGTTTATCTCGACCTCGAGGGCGACAATGATGCCTACTCTTCCTATACCTCGGTTCGTTACTCCATGAACCGTATTGACACCCTTATCTTCCATCGTCAAAACCTTATCGAAACCGTGGCCCCCTCCATCAACATCGGTATGATGAGAAGTGAGAAAGCTGATGGCTCTCTTTATACTTATACTGATCTTACAACCGAGGATGCGCTCAAAGATGAGTGTGATAATACTACATCGGTCTGTGACCTGATAGATGATGCGCCTGTGTTGGGCAAAAATATTCTGTTGCTTGATAATGCTTCGTATATTAGTGTTTCACAACCTAAATATCCCAATAATCCTGAGAACGATGAAGTAGTCTATGGTCCCGTGTTTGGCTATGCCTATCTGTTGGCCTCCAATAATACGAGAGCCTATGTCTATGCCGAAAAGGCTCCGAAAATTACTGTTGATGGTAAACAAGTAACAAACTATACATATAGTGGTTTTGTCGCACCATGTGATGAACTTAATGCATGGAAAACTGCAACTGAAGGAAAAGATACGTTAGGGCATCAAATTTTGTTTACCAATTCGACAGTGACAACAGACCCTTACCGTTCTTGGGGTGTGGGTACTGTCGGTGGCGAACGCAAACGTCAGATTACCTTGGTGGCTCATATTAATCCTGATAAAGTGATTGAGGATCATTCGTTTGTGGGTTCTCTAATTACTGACGAAGAGGATGAAAATATACATATAGCTGAGTCAACCAAGTGGGCTTACGTTTCTGGAAAAGTAACATTACCTCCGACAAGTGATGGACATTACTACACTATCAGTTCTGTTGTTATTGACGAAGACAATGGTGGCCAGTTGATGCTTACCGAAAATGCGTATAATCCTGCTACAAGTAGTTGGTTCTCCCCATACGCATCGAGTTCCGATCCGATACAATCCCAGAAAAATATTGCTTCCTCGCCTGAGAATACATTTGGTTTGATGTTCTCTTTGGGCGACTTTTTTGATAAGGCTACTACTGCTACCATAACTACTCGACCCGACGGTTATGGGAGTGTTACTTTGAAAGATAAAACTGTTATACATGGTAATGCTAATCTTGCCACAACGTCTGAATCATTCCTTTCCAACCCCATTAAAGGTGGTGCGGACGGTGTGCTTCCTACGCTTGATTTTGCACTTACTTATTATACCGATTTTGCTACCACCTTTACTCGCGAAGTGATTTTTGTCATGGATGAGTACGATGCAAATGGTACTAAAGTTGGACCGGTTGAGATCACAGTGACCATTTCAACCGTTATTTCGGACTTTGATGATTTGGAAGCCCCAGTGTTAGCTATGTTCAACGCGGGGCGCAAGAACACTTATACCCGCCGTGTGACAATACCCGCATCATTTGTACAGCGCGAACTGTACCTTACAGGTATTGAGTGGGCTCCTACAAGTGAGGCTGATTGTCATCCTGCTTCGGAAAGTGACGCAAATACAGGCCGTTTCCAATTAGAGAAAACAACCACTTCTCTTTCCGATTACAAACATTTCTCTATTTCAATCAATCCTACTCAACGTGTTTCGGGTAATGCCACATCAACCTTAGGTTGGTACGATATTGACCCCTTAGCTCAAAATATGGATGCATACGTCTTGGGTGGCAGCCCAGAATCCGAGAAGTGGCACTCTCCAACAAATATTACAGATGCTACAAGACCATACTATATTGATTTGACGAAAGGGTCAGAAAGAAATAGAGGTAAACATATCGGCATATTGGATGGCCGATCGGTTGCGGCTTTTGATATCTCGTTAAACTATAACGGTAATCTGATTTACGAAACATTGCCAGATTTGGCCAATGTGAGACTTTATTTTAAATATTATGATACTAAAACTGATGCTGCTGCCGAAACAGATGTTTTTAGCATTGATGTAAAAGTACATACTCGTCAGAGTGGTGATACAATTTACATGGCAGAGCCTAATAGTTTATATTTGTATGCTAATGGTAAAATTCGTAGGGCTGAAAGTGAAAGCAGCACTGATGGTATTCTTTTGTCTAAAATTAATCGTTTCGGGGATAGAGGTGATATACCTCAACGTACAGGTGGCACTTTTACAAATTATTCGAAGAACGATCCGCTCTATTATCTCTCTACGTTTGAGAGTGCCTTGGCTATTTACGATGAAGGCGATGTGATTTGTATCCTTGATACCATACATATTAATGATGCAACTAAGCCGATATCTATTCAGGGTGTTGAGATTGACGAAATCAATATCATCCGTTATTCGGGCAGCCATTACCGTTGGCCTGGCGAGGTGTGCTCCTATCGTGGCCCGCTGATCAAGATTTCAAATGGTGCCAAATTTATTGCCTCGTATGTCTATTTTGATGGTAGCGGATGTACTAAAACGTCATCAATTACAGGAGTTTCCTCGGATACTACCAGTTGGCCATGTGCAACTGTGGTTCAAACTACTCGTGGAGCGGACAAGTTGATATTGAATAAAAATAGATATAAATTTCTCTTCACACAACGCGACACCCTTTTTGCCAATGCACCTATCTTCTGGGTGGAAGATGGTTCCACACTTAAACTTAATTCCGGTGTGACTCTCACTAATAACTACAATAATCGCAAGGGCAGTGGCGCTAATGACACCAGCTATCTGGGCGGTGCCATAGGTATGTATGCTACCACGAATGGCACTCCTTCTGTCCAGTTAGGTACCGACATCAATATTGAAGGCAACCTCATTGTGGATTATCACACAGACTGTATTGGTGCCCCTTACAACTATGGCGGTGCTATCTATAACAATGGTGGTAAGGTTGTATTGGGTGTCTCTGGCTCCGATCATAATATTAAAGCCTTTGATAACTATTATATTCCTGTAGCGGGATTAGCTAATAATGCTACCACAGGCTTTAAAACTTATTTCACAGAAGGTTCCACCACTATGCGTGTTCCTGGTGCTGGTACTGGTACTATTACCCGCGAATTTTATAAACCCATTGCCACGAATGAGGGTTACCACAACAGCAATATCTACCTTACTCGTGTGAAACCTGCCAGTGTTGCTTCGGATGAAGAAGAAAAATATGTCACTACCGATAAACAGTCCGATATGATTTATGTCAAGGACGAACTCACCTCTACTTCCAAAATTGGTGTGAGCAAGTGGTTCCCTGGCTTTATTACCTCGTCTCAAACTTACGGACGTGACACTATCGCTATTGTCAATTATTCTCAGGCTGGTATTGTGGCTGCTCAGAATAACTTCAACCAAGGCATCTTTGTGGATGACTCTCTCAATTACCGCGACTATGATTGTGTGTCGGCTACTTCTCTTCAGGATTCTATTGATGATCATGTCGATATTCGCTGGTCGTCATTGATGAGCCCGTACAATATCTACCTGCATCGTTGTGCCACTTTCCATTATAATTTTGATAAACCCCTCGCCTATATGAAGGATCCAGACGTTTTCTGCCCAGGCGATGGCGATACCATTCAGTTTAAAGTCGTGGGCGGTGCCTCTCTGTATACTTATAATTTGTATAAGTATTCTAATGCGGGTCGGACAGAAGGTGAAACTAAAATTGCTTCGATAGTTGACAATGAAAAGACGGCTAATTTTGTCCCCCTGAGCCTCAACTTGGCCCCGAATACAACCGAAGCCACTTACTTCTTGAAGGCTGAAGCTATCGAGTCCGGCGGATGTAAAACTGTGTACCCCATTGAAATGCGTGTGAATCTTGTTGCTCCTAACACAACAATAGATGGTGGAAACAATGATTCTGGACACACTACTACGCTAAATTATTGGTTGCAACAGCCTACGGGTACAACCTATTCCGCTCCAAGCGCTACCGCTATCAACTACTCTGAAACTGAGGGTGCTGATTATCATACCCAAGGTCGTATCTTCCGTGTCTATTCGAATATTGATGTTGCTTGGGAAGTTTCACCTGTGGGCTATGGCTCGATTACTGCTCAATCAGATGGTGATAATGTGTCTACTCATAGTAAATTCTGCCCTGGTGATGTTATCAATTTGAAGGCTATTCCTAATGCTGACAAAGAATTTGTGATGTGGGACAACGACCCCTTCACTTTCGACGCGCTCAATTATGTTGTGGGTAAAAAAGATGCCACGCTCCATGCCTATATGTCTGACACTGCTTATTGGTATCACCATGTCAATACCGAACCCGAAGAGGGTTATGTAGTAGACTATTCTGGTAATGTGACCATTAGCACTGAAGAGGGTTTGGCTTGGCTTATCAGCACCGTCAACGGTCTCAACAACCAGCAGGCTGAGTCCTTCATTTGGGACACCATCACGATTGCTTCTAAAGAATACGATATGTCTGGTTATAAATGGACTCCCGTGGGTAACCTCCGCAATCCATTCCGTGGTGTTATCAATATGGAGGAGGGCGCCACTATCACGAATATCATTGTCAACGAGAAGATGCTCCCCGATGTGGGATTCTTCGGTGTCACCGACAGTGCCCGTATCAATAAAATGAATATTGGCTCCGCCACTATCCACGGTACCACTTACGGTGGCGCTTTGATTGGCAACGCTGGTCCTAATACCGAAGTCAACACTGCCACGATAAGCAACGCCAATGTCTCTTCCGCCGAAGCTGTGGGTGGCCTTATTGGACGCGCTCAGGGAGATGTTTGGGTCGATGCTGTAACCATTAATAATACTGTTAACCTTATTGGTAGTGCCGTGTATGCTGGCGGTGTTGTAGGCAATGCGTCTAATACTACCGTCGCTAACTCTAAGTCCATAAAAACTAACATGGAACCGCTTGAACCACTTTATGCTGGTACTATCGCTGGTATGACTGGTAGGGGTAATCCTCAAGATGCCAAGTCGGCAGGACGTTCTCGAATCATGAACAATTATGCCAACGTGACGGGTTGTCCCCGTGCATTCTATGCCGGCGGTTTGGTGGGTTACGCCACAGAGACCGATTTGCAGAACAACTACGTCTATGGTGACGTTAGTGGCATTAGTGCTGCTGGCGGACTTATCGGCTTGGTTGGCGACAATGTCAATATCGACCGTTGCTACTATGGTCAGGATATGGGCACCGATGCTTTCGGCAAGGGCGATGCCAATGCCTCTAATGTTGCCACCTTCAACGGTTCGGGCAATCATGTCACCATCAGTGACACCATCGAGGGAGCCAGCAACCTCACCCAGCTCCTCAATATCTGGGTGCGTGAGCATGGCGACAGCTACAATGCTTGGCGTTCCGACTTCGACACTATCAACAGCGGCTATCCCGTGTTCGGCACTCCCGATATGATTCCTGTCTATGGCGACACCGTCAATGCTGTGGTTTGCGACACCTTCGCATTCTCGCCCGAGCACAAGTTCACCGAGAGCGGCGTCTACAGCATCGTCCTTACCGACTCGCTGATGTTTGTCGACAGCATTATCACCATCGACATCATCGTCAACCACAGTGTGAATACCGAATATGTCGATACCGTGGAATGGGGTTCCGACTATAGCGGCTACGATTTCAACCTCTCTTCGGCTGAGATAGCCATGTATCGCGATGGTCAGAATGTCCGCTATCCGCACTACTACACTACTGCTGAGGGCTGCGACAGCACCATCAACCTGAACCTCTTCATCCTGAACGGACCTTTGGGCATTGATGGCCAGCCTGTCCAGTTCAGCGTATCCATCTATCCTAATCCTACCAGCGGTGTGGTCAACATCGAGGCCGACGGCTTGAAGCAGGTCGAACTCTACGATGCCACAAGTCGCAAGGTGCTCTCGCAGCGTGTCGACTCTCAGGAGTCGGCTGCCGCATTGCAGCTCAACCTCTCGCAGATTGCCGCAGGTAGTTACTACATCCGCATCCACACCGACCACGGCGACGCAGTACAAAAGATTATCAAAAGATAAATAAAAGGGATTCCTGGAGGTTCCGGTAAATCCGGAATCTCCGGAACTTCCGGAAAATCCGGGCTCTCCGGAAAAACCGGAAAAAACTAAAACAAGTAAACAATAATTAAAATAATATGAAACAAGAATCCAAAAAACTGCTTCCCTATATCTCGCCCATTCTCGAGATAATAGATTATAGAACTGAGGACGGTTTCAGCTCCCTTCTCACGCATAATGAGGACTCGGAGGAATTTTCCGAGTTAACCGATGCGGAGGGCGACAATACTCTTGGTGGTGCATGGTTGGATATAATGTAATTTGAATTAAGTAGTATTATGAAGAAAATATTCAATATTTCGAAGTTCCTATCCTTGTTGCTGCTTTTAGTGGTGACATCGTGTAAAAAAGATGTTGTTTTGGGTGATATCACGTTCGAGGGCTCGCTTGAACAGCCTACAGTGGATGAGTCGGATGCAGATGCTAAAAACTATCTTGCAAATGAGCGTTACATCTATTGGGATAAGGATGACCAGATAAAAATTTATTCTGTGAACGGTGATGAACTCGCAGATTCTCGCGTGGTGAATTTCAATCCTCGTAGTGACGCGAGATTCGGTGATTGTGCACTTCGGGAGTTTAATTTGGGTGACAAATATTATGCTATCTACCCTTCCGATTGTGCTGTGGACGAGCATTATAGCACACAGATTAATATGCCCACATCCTACACTTATCGTGCAGATGGCCATGCTGATTTGTCCTATGGTCGTCCAGGTTTGCCAATGGTGGCATTTTATCAACCTGTTTCAAGTTCAAGTGAGGCGGCCCGACTTGATTTCCATTCCGTTTGCGGCATTGCCCGTATTCAGATGTATGCGTCGGGTGCAAGCCGAGAAGAAACTATTTCTTCCATCGAGTTTCAGGAGTGTGCAAGTAGTTATAGTGCTGCGGTACATCCTATTTCTGGTAATTTTACTATTAATGGCATTGACCAAAACGACCCGTATCTTTCTACAACCAGTTCCGTTGGTGGCACCTCAATTACTGTTACAGGCATAGGTCAGGTGGTTTCTGAAACCTCTTTGTTCACGTTCTATCTCCCCTTGCCGGCGTTATTTCACAATACTGCTGCCAATAAGGTGACTTATTATATTAAAGCTACAGTAACATTCAGTGATGCACCCACTAAAGTCAAGGTCTTTAAAGTTGACATCCGTCGCAACTGTCTGTCCTATCTCAAGGCTATCGACCTCGACGGCACTTCTGCCGCTGATCACGGTATGGTGGGTTGTGGCACTGAGTTGCGTCCTTTCCAGATTTATGACGTGGAGGACTTGGTAACTATGCGTACAGCTTTCGCCTCAGCAACCCCGACCATCAATGGTCAAGAGGTTGATGGGAGCACCTATTTCCGTTTGGTCAACTCGCAGATAGAACTCACTCCCTCGAACTGGACTTCAGGCATCGCTAATTTCAAAGGCCATTTTATCTGTGCCAATGGCAACGCCACTACCATGGGTATCGAAAACAACAGCAATGCCCCTATTTTTGAGTCCGTTTCATCTACGGGTGTAGTCGACGGCCTTTATGTCCGCGGTGAACATACCTATAATGGTACTGCATCGGCTTTTTCTCCCCTCTGCAATGTGAACAATGGCACACTTAAAGACTGCCAAAACTATTGTAAGCTATCAGGTGCCAACAATTTGGCCGGTGTCTGTGTAACAAATAACGGCACTATCACAGCCTGTGCCAACAATGTTGTTGTTGGAAGTACAAGTACAAGTAGTCATGTGGCAGGCGTATGCCTGACGAATGGCACCAATGGTGAAATCTTAGCCTGTACAGCCATCTCAAATGCTTCGGCAGATGGTGGTGAGGCTGCAGCCATTTGCCACAACAATCAAGGCAATGTAAAAGATTGCCAGGTGACCTACAATAACATCCATCTTCAGGGAAATATCGGTGGCATCGTTTACGAGAACAATGGAACGATAGACCATTGCGAAGTGACAGGTAACGCACTGATGACACAAGGTTGGGCTGGCGGCATCTGCTGCATCAATAATAAAACGGTCAACGGCTGCGGCAACGGCTTGGGCAAACTGTATGGTAACGTATATGCGGGCGGCATTGTGGCCTCCCAGACTTCTGATAATGCTGAGATCCGTAACTGTCTCAACATCGGTAGCAGCACATACGAAGTGGGCCTCTCTTCCTCCGCTACTTCTGCGGCTGGAATATCCGCTGCGGGTGGTATTGTCGGCTTCCTTACCGCAGGATATGTCAGAAACTGCTTCTGCTCCTTAGAGGTTCAGTCGGCCCATACCGTGAATTTTGGCACCATTGTGGGCTTTACAAGTGGTTCCGATTTGAATTTTCAAAATTGCTTGGATAAAAGCCATACGGCCCAATTCTATGGCTACGCAAGAAGCAGCAGTTTGGGAACGAATTGCTTTACCCATGGCAAACAGGCATATACTATCCAATATCCTTCCAGTACATCAGGATATAGTGATTTCGGTGACGTTGTTGGTGCTTTAAATACTTGGGTCACTAATCATGGTGGCGTTAGTTCTGTTTATTACAAGTGGTCGGATGATGGCATCCTCTCTCAAAGCAAATCCCGTCATCGTAGAAAATAGTCTACCATAGACAAAACAATAAACCCTTGTTGGTGCGGATTTCTATCCGCACCTTTTTTATTATATGGATTTTCAATCTGTATTTCGCAAATCACAAGCCACAAAAAGAAAAAAAATATGAAAAAAATGTTGCTATTTCAAAAAAAAGTCGTATCTTTGCAAACTCAAACACGACAGCAGAGAGGTGAACCAACTCGCATGATGCATTGTCGTACAAGTGATTGTCCAATGGTGTAATGGCAGCACTCCAGATTTTGGTTCTGTCAGTCCAGGTTCGAATCCTGGTTGGACAACAAAAAAGCCCCAATTTGTGGGGCTTTTTTAGTTGTTTCCGGATATTCCGGAGAGACCGGATAGTCCGGAACATCCGGATAGGGGTTCTATCTGGCTTTGGAGAAGCAGCTCGTTTTGCAGAGGTAGTAGGGGGTGGAGAAGCGTACTTGGTCGGCACGGTCGGGGGTAATGAACATGTTGGCAGCTGCGATGTCGGCTTTGCGGCTGAGCAGGATGCCGATAATTTCGTTGAAATTATAGCCGCTGAAATGGACTGGGCGGTTGATGAAGATGCTGAAACGCATAATCATCTCGACTTCGAAACCTGTCCAGATGTTGTCCTTGTAAAAACTGAAGGGGGGGTTGTCAATCATTGTGGCCACTTCGAGCGGATGTCCTTTGAGGTTGGCCAGTTCGGGCATGTTGGGGACGATGATGGTGTCGGGGGTGGGGTTGCTCCAGCGAGCGAGCATCTCTTCGAGGGTGCCGTCGGATTTGATTTGTACGAGGAAATCGTTAAACTTGTTGCAGAGCTCTTTGTCGGCAGGATTGAAGGCTGCGGCCACATCAAACCCGCCAGGGAGGTTGAAGTCGATGGCAAGGCCGTGCTTGGCCATGTCGAGGGTCATGAGCACCACGGTGTCGGTGATGCCACAGTCGGCTTTGCCGCTCTCAACGGAGGAGATGAGTTCGGTGGGGGAGGGGCATCGGACGAGGGTGATGTTGGAAAAATTGTTGGTGTCGCTCAGGAGGACGTCGCTGGTGCTGCCCTCGATGACGGCTACACAGTGGCCTTCCAAGTCTTCGAGCGTAGTGTGTCCCGCGATGGTGGCAGGCAGAGGCTCGGAAGCGTTGTTGCATGCCCCAAAGAGGGGCAGCAAAGCCGCACAGCAAAGCATAATGCGGCAGATTTGGGTATGTAATAATTTATGAACCATATTATTGTTTGTGTTTTATATTTTTATTATTTAAAGCAAAGGTACGTTTTTTTTCTTGAATAAAGTGTTTTTTGTATAGAGATATTTTGTAAAAGACAGAAAAAATACAAAAAATGTAAAAAAAAATTGGTGGATCGATAAAAAATGTGTAATTTTGCAAATTGAAAAATAGACAGCAAAATAAAAAATAAGCATGATATGCCCACGATATTCACCATCTTTGGTTTCCGATTTATGATACGAACCAACGACCATGAACCCATACATGTGCATGTGGTGAAAGATGGACATAGTGCGAAGATTTCGGTGGAGCCGATAGAAGTAGTGGAAAACGAGGGGTTCAAAAAGCAGGAAGTGGCGATGATGAAAACCATTGTGGAAGAAAACGAAAGAGTAATAATCGAACGTTGGCACGAAATATTTGACAAGTAAGAGGAAAAAATGATACAGTATTACATTGACAAGGTTTGGGTGGACGATGAGCATATCTATGCACATGCCACCGATGGCAAAGTGGCAAACTACGCCTTCAGCCAATGGCCCCGTCTGGCGAAGGCGACCCCTGAGCAACGGCGCACTTTCGAGATAGTCCATGACGGCATCTATTGGCCTTTGGTGGACGAAGATTTGTCGTTTCAGGGCATGTTTGCCGACTGCGGTCTCTGTGACAAGATGGCTCCCGAGGAGAGCGTGGTGTACTTCAGACCCTTCGGGACGGATGATGACGACACCTTGCTGCAGGTTGCAGAATCTGCCTTACCTTTTGGAAATAGTTGATTGATAAGGCTTTTTATTTGATTTTTGGGGCTTTTTGAATTGGCAAAATCTGCAATTCAAAATTGATTTATATGGCAGACAATTATTTGGAAAAACGATATGACGAAGTCTTTGGTTCGGGACGGACAAAGGTGCGCCGTGTGGGACACACCCTTGACGAGTTATTGCTACGCAACCGCAGTCAGCGAGGCTATTTGAAGAATTACCAGGTCAAACGTGAGGAATTGGAACGCATCGTGGGAGTGTGCAGCAAGATACCTTCGGCCCGTAACCAGCAGGTGCTGCGTTTCCGATTGGTGACCCACGATAGCGAGGCCGACAAGGTTTTGGCCAATATAAAATTGGGAGGGGCGTTGCCTGAGCTGCATCTGCCTTTCCCAGGCACAGAGCCAGAGGCGTTCATCGTGGTGTGCAGCACTGTCAAGGAAGACCGCATGGTGGATGTGGATCTGGGTATCGCTTTGCAGAGTATGCTTTTGAAGGCGGTGGAGATGGGCTTGAACGGTATTGTGATAGGTGCTTTCAACAAGGGCAATATAATGAGAGAACTGGATTTGCCTTTGGAACCGCTGATGATTTTAGCCATAGGCAAAGGAATAGAAAAGATAGAACTGACGCCGATAGAAGCCGAGGAAAGCCACGCCTATTACCGCAAAGAGGGGGTGCATTATGTGCCCAAGGTGCCTGCTGCGAAACTGATTATTTAAAGTTTCGGGCAGAAAATAGTGCTGTTTGATTAATTTTTCGTATCTTTGTTATTTGGTACATAGTGTGCCTTAATTGAATAATAAACTATAAAATAATATATTATAATATGGCCGAGCTGACTGAACAAGAACAAATTCGCAGAAATTCGCTGAACGAACTGAAGAAACTGGGTATTAATCCTTATCCTGCCGCGTTGTATGAGGTGAATGCCAAAACGACGGAGATCTTGGAAAAATATCCCCAAGACAATAGTCTTTTCCAAGACATCAGTATTGCTGGCCGTATTATGAGCCGTCGCATCATGGGTGCCGCTTCCTTTGTGGAGTTGCAGGACTCGTATGGTCGCATACAGCTGTATGTGAAACGTGATGAGATTTGCCCTGATGAGGACAAGACGATGTATAACACCGTTTTCAAACGTTTGCTGGATATCGGTGATATAATCGGAGTTACGGGTTATGTGTTTGTCACCCAGATGGGCGAGATTTCGATACATGTGAAGAACCTCACGGTGCTCAGCAAGAGCCTTCGCCCGTTGCCTATTGTCAAGGAGAAGGACGGCGTGGTGTATGATGCTTTCAGCGACCCCGAACAGCGTTATCGTATGCGTTATGTGGACTTGATTGTCAATCCGCATGTCCGCGAGACGTTTGTGAAACGAGCCAAGATTGTCAACACGATGCGTGAATATTTTAACGAGCAGGGCTATTTGGAGGTTGACACCCCTGTGTTGCAGTCCATCCCTGGCGGTGCTGCCGCACGCCCGTTCATCACGCACCACAATGCTTTGGACATCGATCTGTATTTGCGTATTGCCAATGAGTTGTATTTGAAACGCCTTATCGTGGGTGGTTATGCCGGTGTGTATGAGTTCAGCCGCAACTTCCGTAACGAGGGTATGGACCGCACCCACAACCCCGAGTTCACCTGCATGGAAATATATGTGGCCTACAAAGACTACAACTGGATGATGACTTTTGTGGAGAATATGCTCAACCGCATAGCCATGACTTTGCATGGCACCACCAAGGTGAACGTCTGGGGCAACGAGATTGACTTCAAGGCCCCGTTCCGTCGTGCCCCCATGTGCGAACTCATCAAGGAACAGACGGGCTACGATGTGGCCGATATGGACGAGCAGCAGCTGCGCGAAACTTGCAAAGCCCTCAATATCGAAACCGATGCCACGATGGGTAAGGGCAAGTTGATTGATGCCATCTTCGGCGAAAAATGTGAGCACACCCTCATTCAGCCTACTTTCGTGACCGATTACCCCATAGAGATGTCGCCTCTCTGCAAGCGTCATCGCGACAATCCCAACCTCACCGAGCGTTTTGAGCTCTTTGTCAATGGTAAGGAGTTGGCCAACGCTTATAGTGAGCTGAACGACCCCATCGACCAGCTCGGCCGTTTCCAGGAGCAGTTGCGCCTGAGCGAGAAAGGCGATGATGAGGCCATGTTTATTGATATGGACTTTGTCCGCGCATTGGAGTTCGGTATGCCTCCCACCTCGGGTATGGGCATCGGTATTGACCGCCTGGTGATGATGATGACTGGCGAGCAGAGTATTCAGGATGTGTTGCTCTTCCCCCAGATGAAGCCCGAGAAGAAAGCCGTGGTGACTACGGATGAAGAATTTGTGGCTGCTGGAGTGACAGCTGAATGGGTGCCCATGCTGCGTAAAGCCGGTATCAACACCCTCGCCCAACTCAAAGAGGCCAACGCCAACAAATTATATAACGACCTCAATGGTCTTCGCAAGAAGAATAAATTGGATATTGCCCCTGTGAAGAAAGAAGAGGTGGATGCATGGATAGCCCAATAATCTTCGGATGCGGATATGAACGTAAAACAATTTACTTTTAATCATTTCCAGGTAAACTGTTATCTGCTGTGGGACGAGGCAACGAAGTGCTGTGCTATTGTTGACCCTGGAGCTGAGGCTTCGTATGAAGATTCCCAGTTGACGCAGTATATTGAAGAGAAAGGACTCACGCCTGTGCGGGTATTGCTTACTCATGCCCACGTGGACCATATTGCAGGATTGCGGCAGGTGTGCGAACGTTATCATCTGCCTGTGACGATGCACACGGAAGGTGGTCATCTGTTGAAACAGGCTGAAGCATACGGCGCGGTGATGGGTTTTGAAGTGTCGCAGATGGGCGATTTGAAGACCATACCGATAACTGATGACGAAGTGGTGAAGGTGGGCGAAGAAGAGGTGGAATGCCGTTTTGTGCCAGGTCATTGCCCTGGAAGTATGGCGTATGTTCTGCATCAGGACAAGATGGTGCTGACAGGTGATGCGTTGTTCCGTGGCAGTATAGGCCGCACCGATTTGCCAGGAGGCAATTACGATTTGCTTTTGGAAAAACTGCACAACCGAGTCCTCACATTGCCAGAAGACTACGAGGTGCTCCCAGGCCATGGCGACTTGAGCACCATTGGTGAAGAGAAAATGTATAACGGTTTTCTTGTCTAATCAAGATTATTGCATAACTCTTATAGTTGAAAAAAGTATGATTACACCCAAGATAGATTCTTCATGGCTCGAGGTGTTGCGTCCGCAGTTTGAGGCTCCGTATTTTGCACAATTAAAAGAATTTCTGCAAGCAGAAAGACGACAATTTGTCTGCTATCCTAGCGGTAACAATATCTTTGCTGCTTTTGACCATACACCATTTGATAAAGTGAAGGTAGTTATTTTGGGACAAGACCCATATCACGAACCAGGTCAGGCCCATGGCCTCTGTTTTTCGGTTCCTAATGGTGTGATTGTGCCTCCTTCGTTGGTGAATATTATTAAAGAAATCAACAGTGATATTGGCACGAATATTCCCTATACCTGCGGTAATCTAACAGGGTGGGCAGATCAGGGGGTGCTGTTGCTCAATGCCACGCTGACGGTGCGTGCCCATCAGGCTGGCTCACATCAGCATCGTGGTTGGGAGCAGTTTACCGATGCTGCTATTGCTGCATTATCTCAGCAACGTCAAGGAATCGTGTTCTTGTTGTGGGGCAGTTTTGCTATCAATAAAGCTCAGTTTATCGACCGCACCCGTCATTATGTTCTTACAGCGCCGCATCCATCTCCCTTATCGGCTTATAGAGGTTTCTTTGGCTGCAAACATTTCTCAAAATGTAATGCCCTACTTCAGCAACAAGGACTTGAACCGATAGATTGGACTCGGATTATTTGATTTTGTGAATATTTTGTAGATGTGAGTTTGGATTTTGTGGTTGGAAAACAATAAAATGACTATTGTCACGTTATATAGAAGAAGCAAAAAGAATACGAGATGAATGTGGATAAATTATTGTCGAGGTACTTTTCAAAAGAAAAGAAAACACCCCTGATTGAGGTGTTTGATTCTGACAATATTTATGATGTCTATAGTCATATTGTAAAATTGTTGACAGGGTATGTCGATATTGAGGTAAGCGTGTTACAGGCATTAAGTTATTGTTTTTATGAGATTTTAGACAATGTATTGACTCACTCGGGTAAGTTATGTGGTACGACTATTCAGTCATACGATGCGGAGTCCAATAGAATCAAAGTTTTGGTGGGTGATGATGGGGTTGGAATATTGAATTCTTTACAAGAAAATCCAGAGTACGCCAATCTTGAGGAATCTGATGCTCTGCGCCTATGTGTAAAAGACAAAGTGACAGATGGAAAGGGAATGGGTTTTGGATTGTATTCCACATTTCGCCTAGTAAAACTTGGAGGATTGTTACTGGAGATACATTCAGGAACTCACAAGCTCACGTTCGATGGCAAAGATGTGAAGGTTTTGGAAACAGACTATTGGCATGGAACACTCGTTTTTGTCAATCTTTTTTCGGACAAAGAGATTGACCCTAATGAGGTCGTAGAGTATAGAACAGATTGTGAGGATAGTTTTATTGATAACTTTATTGATGACAAATTGTCGGAATTATGGTAACATTTGCATTTGTTGAAAAGGGCGAATTTTTAGGTACGAGGCAGCTTGGTGCTATTGTAAGAGACGAGTTAGTTTCGTTGCTGAATAGTACATCGGAGAAAATTCAACTGGATTTTAGTGGTGTCGAAGTGGTTTCTAATTCTTTTGCTGACGAATGTATTGCTAAATTATTATTGACAATGACGTTGGAAGAATTGAAGAAAAGAACCACTTTTGTTGGTTTAAATGCTTTTGCCAAGAAAAATATCGCTGTTGCATTAAGTCGAAGATATCATGCAACGGCTATGTTGTCAGAATGAATTAGAAGCAATTAGTTTTCCAAATACAAGCAGTTTCTATTTGAGCGACAAACTATCAAGGGAATACAAAATAGTTGTGGCTGCTCCCTTGTTCTTGTATATGATTAAAAACTAAAGCTGGCACCGCCCGAGATGAGGATGGGCAGTTGGTCAACACGGTTGAAGGTAAGACGGTCGAAATAGAAAATGTTGTTGCGGTTGTAGACGTTGGTGGCACTGAGGTTGACCTCGAGCAGAGAACGCTTTCCGAGTGAGAATTTGCGCTTGATGCTGAGGTCGAGACGGTGATAGTTGGGCAATCTACCCGCATAGAGTTCGCCGTAGGCTACTCCATATTCGCCGTTAGCCAAGCGGTAGTCGGTGTTGATTCCGTCGGTGAAAGTGATATTTTCGTACATGCCCTGTGTCTGAGTGAACGGATAGCCGCTACCATAGCTCCATCTCCCGCTGAATTCCCATTCATGTTGTTCGCCAGCACAGTACGAGACCAAAAGGTTGACAGTGTGACGGCGGTCGTAATGGGGGAAATATTTTTGGAGTTCGTCGGTGCGTGTAACCCATCCTAACGAATATGTGGCCCAGACGTAGAGTCGCTCGATGTCGTAACAAAGGCTAACGTCAAAGCCGTATGCCAAGCCTTTCTCAATGATGAAGTCGGTGATGAGGTATTCTGGCTTTTCGTAAGCTCCGCCCGTACGATATGCGGGGTCGTCACGGTCGAACATCTTGTTGCGGTTGGAGTTGAGCAACTGGCTGAAATTTTTGAGGTATAGTTCGGCGTTACCAGTCAGATGGTTGAGAAAATCGTATTCGGCACCAACGACAAGGTGCTGTGCTTTTTGGACGCAGTTTTGGATGCCGTTGCCGAGGAAGGTGCGAGGCTTGTTGAGCGTTCCGGAACCTGTGAGGAAGCCGTTGAAGAGGTTGACGATGTCGTTGTCTGAACGGGCGTCAAGGAATATTTGGCTGTAGAGGCCTCCTGCCATTTTGAAACGGAGTCTGTCTGTGGCGTTGTATTTGGCTGCCAAGCGGGGCTCGAAACTGCCAGTGGCAAGCGAAGTGTAGTAAATATAGCGGATGCCAGGGTCGAGCAACCATTTCCCAGCAGCAATTTTGTATGTTCCGTAGGCGGAGATGTTGTTTGTGTTCTCTTTTTGTTGGGAATGTATACCAAAAGCGTTGGTAAATTCATAGTCGGTAGAATAGCCTTCCATGGCAAGTCCGCATTTCAAACGGTTTGCACCAAAATAGTTGGTAATGTTGAGTCCGATATTGAATCCACCTATACTGCTGTATTTGGCAAGACCCGAGGCATCATCGAGGTTGATAGTGTAGTTGGAGTAGGCGATATTGCCATCCAAAATGGAACTTGACCCTGTTACCAAAGCAAAATTGGTACCTGCTCCGTAATTGTTCCAATGGTAATCGGACAGAGCCTGGTAGCCAAACACTTTGTCGTCAAATCGGAATCCAAAAAAGTTGATTTTACTTCCAGACCCAGAATTGACAGATAGTTTGCCATAAAGGTCGAGAAAATCAAAAGGCAAACCGCCCTCAATGTTAGGATAAAGTATTTTGGAAGTTTTGGACAAGTAGGAGTTTTTGGCGGATAAAAGATATGTTATGGTTGTCGGAGAGTCAGCTTTTTCTTTTTTTAATGGGCCCTCCAAAATAAGATTGGCACCGAAGGTGTTCAGGCCTATTTTCCCACTATGGCGTTTTTTGTTGCCGTCACGGGTGGTGATGTCCATCACGGAAGAAAGTCTTCCTCCATATTCGGCACCAAATCCGCCACTATAGATGTCGGCATTGAGAATGATGTCGGTTTCAAAAATAGAGTATAAACCAATGGAGTGGAAAGGATTGTAGACAATCATTCCGTCGAGGAGGCATAAGTTCTGAATCATTGAGCCGCCACGGATATAGAGCTGGCCACCTTGGTCACCGGTAGAATTGATGCCAGGGAGAACCTGCAAATACTGCGCTAAGTCGGCAGTGCCGCCAATAGAAGGCATCTGCTGTATCTGGGAGGATGTGATTTTTTCGACCGAGACCTGCGTCTGTATTTTGCGTTCTTCAATGCGGTTGTCGGTAATGACGACGTCTTTCAGCATCGTGGCTGCTGATTTGAGTTTGATGTTTTTCGTGAGGGTTTTGCCTTTCTCGATGGTGACCGATTCGGTAAATTCTTCATAGCCCACATAACGTACACGCAGAGTATAGGTTCCTGCTGGGAATTTGTTGATGAGGTAAAAACCGTTCAGGTCGGTGGCTGCACCGTAACGAGTGCCGTCGAGTACCACATTGGCAAAGGGAATGGATTCGCCTGTGGTTTCGTCGGTGAGAACACCCTTGATTGTTTGAGCGGAAAGGGTTGACGTGGCAATTAGAAAAACGAATAGTAGGATTTTTTTCATCGAAAGAGGAAGTTGAGGTTCAATGAATAATTTTAAATACAAGTTCTTTTAAAAGTTCACCATCTGTGGTAGTGCCTGCGTTTCGGATGCCTTTGGAACGAAGATCTGCCTCGTTGAGGTAGCCGATGCACGAGGCAAGCTTTCCAAGCGAGTAGTTTTTGGCTGCGGCAGCATAATCTTTGACAAAGAATGAGTTGATCTTTAAAGCAGAGGCTGCCTGAGTTTTGTCTTCCAACTGGATATAAATCATCAGTTTGATGATGTAGCTGTACAGGTTGGGCAGAATCATCTGTATGGGGTTGTCTTTGGGATTGGCGGCAAAATGGTTGACAATGCGGTTGCATTGTACCACGTCGCGTCTCCCTATGGCTGTTTGTAGCTCGAAGACATTGTAGTCTTTGCTGATGCCGATATTCCGCTCAATGATTTCTTCGTTAATAACGCCTCCTGGTTGAAGCGAGATGAAGACCTTGGAGAGTTCGTTGGCAATCTTGCCTAAATCGTTGCCGATAGATTCGGCAATGAGCACGGATCCTTTTTGCGTTATGGTGAAGCCGTGTTGGTTGACAAAAGTGCCAATCCAATCGGGAATTTGACTATCGTATAGTTTGGCTTTTTCGCAAATATATCCGCTGTCGTTGATGGCTTTGTAGGCTTTGAGACGCTTGTCGAGTTTTTTGTGCCTGTAGCAGAAAACAAGCAAAGTCTGCTGCAATGGATGTTCGAGATAAGTGGCCAGCGATTCCCATTCCTTGGCGTTTATCTCTTGGGCTTCCTTGACAAGCACAAGTTTGATGGGCGACATCATGGGAAACTGTTTGGCGTATGCAATCACGGTGCTCATGGTCACATCGCGGCCATAAACCACGGTTTGGTCAAAGTCGCGGAACTCTTCAGGGACGACATTGTTTTCAAAATAGTCGGAGACGATGTCGATATAGTAGTTCTCTTCACCAGTGAGGAGGTAAACAGGTTTGTAAATATGGGCCTGTAAATCTTCAATTATTTTCTTGTCAGAGACGAGCATTCTTTTTATGGATAATATTTATTATGCAAAGATACTATTTTTTTTTCATCGAATGAAAAAGAAACCTATGAAAAATGCTTAATCCCTTGTTTTTGGGTACCAAAATGCACGATATTTTGACACCAAAATGTTGGGATATTATATGTTTTATGTATTTTTGACACCAAAATATATTATTTTTAGCACCAGTTGCTATTTTTTCATCCCTTTTTTTGATTCTGTAATAAAAACCTGAGAATTGTCTCTCCAAATGGTCGTATTTTTGCACCGCAAAACCAAAATATACCAAAGTATGAACGAGCCTCAAAGACTGTTTGACCTATTAGACCGAAAGAAACAACTCACTCCCGAACGCGCCGTATTTGTGCGAAAAGAGGATGGAGAATGGAAGAAACATTTTATTGACGAATATATAGAGAAGTCCACATTGATTAGTTATGCTTTGCTCCATTTGGGTGTGAAGCGAGGGGAGAATGTGGCTTTGATATCGGCAGGAAGACCCGAGTGGAATTATGTCGACATGGGTGTCCAGATGATGGGAGGCGTGCTCGTGCCCATCTATCCGACGATTAGCGAGGAGGACTATCTTTATATATTGGAGAAAGCCGAAGTGCGATTTATCATTGTCGAAAATGATACATTGCTGAAAAAGATTTCCTGTATCCGCCCACAGCTTCCCCATATCCAAGAAATATATACGATTAACAAAGTTGAAGGAAATCCCTCTTTGGCTGATTTGTTGGCATTGGGTACAAACAACCCTCAGCCCGAACTCCTGCAGCAAATCAAGGACAGTATTACCACCGATGATGTGGTCACAATGATTTTCACGAGTGGCACTACGGGCGTCCCCAAAGGGGTGATGTTGGCCCATCGTGGCATTTTGATGAATGTGTTGGGAATTAAAGATTCTCCAGGAAAAGACTGGACTCGGGCTTTGAGTTGGATGCCGCTGTGCCATATTTATGAACGAATGATGAATTATCTGTACCAGTATTTGGGTATGGAGATTTATTATGCTGAGAGTATTGCCAAGGTTGCCGACAATGCGCAAGAAGTCAACCCCTATATCATGGCCGCTGTGCCACGCTTTATTGAAAAAATGTATGATAAAGTGTACCGCAAAGGCGAAAAGCTGCATGGCGTTAAGCGCAAAATATTTGATTGGGCGTTGGAACTTGGTTTTGAGTACGATTTGAACGCCATGCGCCGACCCCTTTGGTATAAAGTTAAACATGCCGTGGCAGACAAACTTGTTTATGCTGAAATTCGCAAAGCGTTGGGATCCAATTTCCGCATGTTGGTGTCGGGCGGCGCCTCTATTCAGCCCCGACTGACACGTTTTTTTAGTGCTGTGGGTTTGGATTTGTATGAGGGTTATGGACTTACCGAATGTTCGCCGTTGATAGCTGTGACCAATACTTACGCAAAGGAAGGCCGAAAAGTAGGTTCTGTCGGTTTTGTGCTGGATGGTGTTGAGGTGAAATTTGACCCAGACACCCATGAGGTGCTATGCCGTGGAGGCAATGTGATGAAAGGTTACTACAAATCACCCGAACTTACGGCTGAGGCCATTGATGAGGAAGGCTGGTTCCATACAGGCGACACGGGTTATATAGACAAAAGTGGCTATATGTATCTCACAGGTAGGACTAAGAGTATGTTCAAGACCTCCATGGGCAAGTTCGTCAATCCCGAGGTGATTGAGGAAAAGTTCAAAGAATCGCCTTTTGTGCTCGATATGATGGTAGTGGGTGAGGGTGAGAAGTTCGCTGCAGCCATTGTGGCACCAGATTTTGACATGTTGAGAGATTGGTGCAAACGCCATAATGTGGCAGCCACGACCAAAGAGGAAATGATTTCGGACAAGACAGTCCTTGTGCGTTATCAGCGTGTCATGGATAAATATAATGCACAATTGGGCAATACCGAACAGGTGAAACGTTTCCGACTGGTCACCGAGACATGGTCGACAGAAAACAAATTCCTCACCCCGACATTGAAAATCAAACGTAAGAACATCGCCAAATTCTATGCTGAAACCATAGCGGAAATGTTTGATAAGTGATGATAAAAAAATAAGTTGTAACGTTGTTGTCGTTTTTGATGAAACAAAACTGCCTCATTTGTACGATAGCATCGTTGCAGAAAGGCTCAAAGAAGGAAAGCAACCAATATTTCGGACCTCAAAAAATATGCACATGTCCCTTGTTTCTATGCTTTTCTCTGTTCTTGGCGTCCATATCGGCTGCACGCAATTCCAGTACCCCGACCTCATTTGGAAGGAACTTTTTGGCCAAATGGACAACTTGGTGGCCGAAAGTGGGGGTAACAATGACCAATTGTCCGCTTTTGTAGAGGCCATCTGTCGCGACTTCCGTCAGCACGACGAGGAGGAGTTCAAAAAAACTTGTCGAATGGCTGAAGCTGATGAAAATTGAGAATTGGGCAGGAGCCACACAAAACATGGACAGGAAAATAAGAATGCTCGCAATTGTTGATAAAAGCACTTCCTTGTGTATCCAAAAACACTTAGTTTTCGTGTCGAGCGTTTTAACAAATATATTAAACTATGTTAAACGAGGCGTAGGTGTGGCAAACAGGTTCTCCCAATATTGTCCCAATATTGTCCCAATATCCTCCCATTATTCTTCCAATATTGTCCCACCAATAGTTGAGATATAATGAAAGAGCAAAGAACGCAATAATGGAACAAAATGTTAAAATAGGTAACGATAAAAAAAGCTGTAGTGATGTTGTCGTTTTCGATGAAACAAAACTGCCTCGTTTGTACTACAGGATTGTGTCATGTTATTTTTTGATCGCCACTAAATAAAATAAGCGGAGGGCTGTATAAGTGAGAGATGGGTGCCTATCCCTTCGTAACCCTTCGTATACAGTTGAGCGAATGGGTGTATTTCTGCGTTTCTTCGTTGAAAATACCTGTACTGTCCAGCCTGTCTATGCGCACTTGTCCCGATGAATGAATGACGAGCCCCATGCCGAGGTAGATGCCCACATGGATGATTCGCCCTTCGGCGTTGTGGAAAAAGCAGAGGTCGTCGCGTTGTGCTTCGTGGAGGGTGGGTACCAATTCGCCCTGACCCACTTGTTGTGAAGCATCGCGCAGCAGTCGGATTCCGCAGGCTTTGAAACATACTTGCGTCAGTCCCGAGCAGTCGATGCCCATTATTGTGCGGCCTCCCCACAGGTAGGGCGCCCCTAAATAATTCTTGATGGCTATAGTCCCAGGGCCTTCGACACCGATCTTTGTGATGTCCTTGGGTTCGGACGAGGAACGTCTGGCCTTGGATTTAGGGGTCTCACGGGTAATCTGATATTGCTTGTTGTCCACCCAGCCCTCGTAGCCATCATAGTCGCAGCGGATACGCGACCATTTCTCCTGCTGTTCAAGAATCTCGAAAGTGTCGTCTTTGAGTAATTGGTTCACCATCTCCGAGCGGTCAGAGGGTTCGCGTCGCATAGGCACGGCAGAAAGGAAACAAATGGCTTTCATAATATGTTCAAGTGGCTTGAGGGATAAATGTGTTGTGTTTGGTTATAACTTCCCGTGTTCTACAGAGATGACGATGCGCTCGATGAGGTTGTCCTCTTTGTTGTTCTTGGGGTCGTAGCTGGCTTTGAGGTTGTAGCCGAACAGACGGGCGAAGGTCTGATAAAAACCGGCTCTCAGTTTGCCTCGCAGTTCATCCACCAAGGCGTATGAGGTACGTCCTGTCTCGCGGTCAATAAGTTTGAGCAGCACCTTGCCTTGCGAGATTGTGCAGTCCTCAAGTTCGTCCTTAAAGTCTGCCAAAAGGTCTTTCTCGGCCTGTTTGATGGCTGCTTTGCGCTCTTTTTTGGGCAGATTGCCCACTCTCCGCTCCAATTCGTCAAGACGTTGCTTGCCGATTTTTGCGTAAGGGAGCATCTTCTTGACGTTGCGGATGAGTTTTTGGTTCTTTTTGATCTCTTTTTCGCTCAACAAAGAGCCCGATTCAACAATGGAAACCTCTTTTAAATGATAGTAAGGCAGCGTGTCGCCTTCGACGATGATGCCAAAACGAACCTTACGCTCGACTTGTATTTGAGCCTTTGAATCAGTGGCTATTGCCAGCATGACCAATAAGAATATAAGCAGGGCTTTTCTCATCATGTTCTATCTATTTTTCTATATAACTTAAAAATCTCAAAAATATTTTGTAATTTTGCAACATGAAAAAAACTATTCACGATTTTAACCTTTTTTATAGTCTCTTTCGTCGAGTGACATACCTTGCCACCGCTTCCCACTACCGCCATTTCGTGATACAAGGACGGGAAAACCTCCCCGACGATGCCCCTATTATTTTGGCCCCATGTCATCAAAATGCTTTGATGGACCCACTTGTGGTGCTTAATCTTACTCGCTGTACTACGGTCTTTATCGCCCGTGCCGATATCTTTAAGAAGCCCGTGGCTCGTTTCTTCCTCACATGGCTGCGTATTCTCCCCGCTTTCCGCATCCGTGATGGTCGTGACCAGTTGGGGAAAAACGAGGACACTTTTCGTCAGTCGCGTGATGTGCTTTTGAGCGGTACGCCGTTATGTCTTATGGCCGAAGGCCGCCACAACGACAAGCATCAGCTACTGCCTTTGGTGAAAGGTATGTTCCGCATTGCGGGCGAAACACAGAAGGAATTGGGCGAAGATCCGCTGTTTATAGTCCCTGTGGGCATCGACTATGATGAGTATGAGCAGCCTTTCAGCAACGTCTCGTTGCAGATAGGGACACCCATCTGCGTGCAGGATTATATGGAGACATACCTCTCCGACGAACCTGTGGCCTTGAACCAGATGCGTGACAAACTTTCGAAGGAACTGAAAAAGGTGATGCACCATGTTGGAGCGCAAGATCAGTATGCCGAAGAATACGCCTATTGCCATCTCAAAACACAAGAAACGTTGAAGGCACAGAATCTTGCCAACAATTCGTGGAACCGCTTTCAGGTTCGCAAAACAATCAGCGAACAATTGACCCAATTGAGCGAGGAAGAACGCGCTTCTAAATATGCCGAAGGTGCTGCCTTTGCTGCAAAATGCGACAAGCAAGGGGTGCCGATGTGGTTTGTGTCTCAAGCCACACAGCTGTGGAAACAAGTGCTGGGACTGTTGGCATTGGTATTTGGTGTGTTGATATGTTGGGACATAGTGCCTCTGTGGTTTTTGGCCACCCCAATCGTCTATCTCCCCACACACCTCATCGCCAAGATGAAAATCAAAGACCCTCAATTCCGCAGCACCTGCAATTACGGCATCCGTTTCGGCCTCTCGTTAGTGTATATATTGATAATGTTCGTCATCAGCTGTATCTGCAGGAATATCGTTTTCGGCTTTGGAATGTTGTTCTTGGCATTGCTCAGTGCCTACTTCACCCCGAAAATCCTGGCCTTCCTCCGCGACTGCTGGTACACAATTAAGATGAAACGCGCCAAGTAAGGTTTTTCCCCTTTGAGAGTAAAATAGTATTGTTTCGTACGGAAAAACGATAATAAATCGTTTTTCCGTACGAAATATTGCTAAACTTGTCAAAATTATCAAAGATCTTTGCAATAATACTTCCCCTGCCTCTTTAATTCTTTTCTGCCGCCTTAAGGCGCAAAATGGGGGATCTTGTTTAATGCTTTAAGGCATCCAGTCGTGAGGACGGGTTCTTTGTTTCGCTAACGATGACCGCACGAGACTTCTCTCGATAGTTTTACGGTTATAAACGTAAAACTTTTATTTTTATTGTACTTTTGCGGTTATAACCGTAAAACTTTTTAAAAAAAACAGTACAAGCGGTAATTTTGTCCTTAATGTCCTTGATGTTGCCGATGTTGTTTATATTGCGTGTAATCAATAAGATGTAATGCGGGTGTACGGCACGGAAAAGGACGTTAGGGACAAAAAGGACAAAATTACCAGGATGATCGTTATTTTACGAACGCAAGGATGGCGGCAGCGTTGGAGTCTCGGAAAGCGGTAGCGGGGGTAATTGGCACAAAGTCGTGCGGGATGTACTCTTCGAGTTGCAGCAGGGCGTAGGCCCCGTCGTGGCTGACATAGATTTGCAGTAAGGTTCCCGTGCTGTTCTCTTTGCGGACGCTTGACAACTTGGACAGGTTGCCCGAAGTGATCATTTCGCGCAGCATGTTGCGGTCGTCGGCATTGATATAGCGGCGGTAGTGCTTGAGACAGGCCCCCGTAGGCACATAGATGTATTTCATGCCGTTAGTGGCCGCCATGATGGCCATGAACATGCCCGTGAGGGCTGCAATGGCTCCCAGGGTGAGGAGGGTCATGGTCAGCGTGTCGCTCATCTTGCACCGCAAACTCAGCACAAGTACCGCGAGACCGCACACCATCACCAGGATGCCGCAGAGCGGGCTCTTATGTCGTTTTTCGATATTGTTGTCACTATTATTATTCAGGTATTCTTCTATTTTGATAAAGTCTTCCATGATTGTATTTTTTTGGGGGTGTGTTCAATAATAAAACTCACAATGATTATTAGTTTTGTTTGATTACTTCGGTAAGGGGGATTTCCTTGTCTCCTTGCAGTTCGAGTAGTTGGTAGTAGAAAACCGTCTCGGCATCATCGCTGTAGCGGGCGAGGATGAGTTCGGGTTGCACATTCTTCTTGATTTTCAGCAAAGAATCAAAATTCCGCTCCTCAAGGGCATCAAGCAACTGCTGTCTTACTTGTTTGGAATAATAATTGGTTTCAAGCACAAGGGTGTGCTTGCTTGGTTTATGGTAGGGGGCTCTATTGTCGCCAAAAAGCAGATAGCAGATGATGATGAGCAGACAGAAACCGCCGAGGAACATGCCTCCGAGCAGGAGGGCGGATTGGCTGCGGGTGAGGTAGAAAAATGCGCACAAGGCTCCGATGAGGGTCAACACAAACCACCATACGTTCAGTGGGCGGAAACGTTTGGATATGCCTTCCTGATGATATATTTCTTTGCTGATATGATTCATTTTTGTCTTTTGTTATTGATGATACATACGTTACTAAGCACCGATGCGGACATACTGATGGCATCTGGTGATGGAAAATAAGGGGAACAAAAGGGGGATGAATCAGAGCCTGAGGCGGTAAATGAAATAGACATAATAGTCGCTCGCACGGGAGTGAAGCGTCTGAGGACGAGCGTTGTAGGTCGGTATGGCCACACAGCTTTCGCGGAGCAGATGCTCATCGTTGAGGTTTTGGAACGACTGCGGTGCTTCCACCGACCCCTCGCTTGCGTTCACAATCAGGTCCTCCAATCCGAGGTCCTGCCACGAGGGAATATTCTCCTGCGTCTGCCCCAAAGTGTACGCATTGTCTGCCGTTATTGGCTGCAAAGGCGATGCCGAGAGGGAGAGATGAAGACCTCCGGAAATCATCAACAGCACCAATAACAATGCTTTGCGTAATATGGAACGAGTGACTATCATGCTGCAAATATACAAAAAATATTGAAATAATGGAAAAAAGTGAAATGTGATTTGTGAAATGTGAAATGTGAAATGTGAAATGTGAAAAGTGATTTGTGAAAAGTGATTTGTGAAAAGTGATTTGTGAATTGTGAATTGTGAAATGTGAAAAGCGAGTTCGTTTCACATTTCACAATTCACAATTCACTATTCACCAGTCACTATTCACTATTCACTATTCACCAATCCGATAATGCATAGGGTAGAGGTGCCCCACATCGACGGCCTTCATCAGCTGCAACGCCCCTCGGAGCATCTCTTGCCCGAGCCTTGGGTCGATGGGGAACATGGCGTGATGCAGCCGAGGGTGGTCGGCACGGATGTCGCGAAGGATGGAGAGGAAAAGTTTCTCCATCTGGTCGGGCGACACTTTCATACGGTCGTTGTCCACCTGGGGGAAATACCAGTTGTTGCAGTCGCCCGCGTGGAATACCTTGGTGCCATCTCTGAGGACGGCCACGGTACACACCCCCACATCGGTGGAACGGTAGGCGTAGAGGGTGAAATGGGGTGTCTCCACCTGCTCGCCAAATCGCAACACCGCCAAGGCCTCGGAGGGGTCTATGCGACGGCGTTTCACCGTGTCGTAGGAAGGCAGCAGATGCCACTCCTCGCAGTTGCGGCACAGCTCCACTACCTCGGGGTTGAAATGGTCCTCATGAAAATGCGAGACAACGAAATACACTGCCCAACGCTCCCTGCGAGCTTCTTCCAACAAACTATGCAACAGTCCTTCTGGGTCTTTCCAATAATCGTAGACAATCAGAAAATCGGGGCCTCGGAGCACGAAGCAGCTGTGGTAGATGTAGGTAATCGTCATGCGGATCCCTAATCCACGTCAAATTGGGTGAAAGGATTCTCGGGCTCGGAAGGCTTCTCGGGTGTGGGATCCGCCTCGGTGTCGGGCGTCGAATCGGGAGTTGTGGGCAGGTTCTTGGGGCGTAATCTCGAATAAATCAGGAAGAAACCGGCGATGGTGAGCAAGGTGATGGCCGAGTGCGTGACCCCAGTCGACTGCAGCGGAAAGATCGGGTTGAAACATGCCGCCACGAGGATGAAGAAGATGTTGGAACGGGACAGCCCGTTTCGATGCTCCACGATGACCAACATTACCGCGAAGAGTGTGACGAGGATGTTCAACAGACCGTTCAAATCGGTGAACGACATGGCATTCAACACTATATTCAACACCAAGGCAAAGCCGAGATACAGGCAGATAGTGCCTTTTTTCTTTGATACATCTTGCAGTAGAGGCGACATATTGGTAAGGGTTTGAGTTCTTGTTCTTCGCCGCCCAGTGGGCGACATTCGGGTTGCAAATTTACACAAAGTTTTTCAATCCCGCACAGATGAATTTTCAATTCCGTGCCGATGTGGTGTGTTGGGATGTGATTAAATGGTGAAAATTATTGTGTTATATAATGCGTGCGATGATGATTTTTTGTGTGAAAAGAATCGTAGAAACCTCGAAAGCGGCCTCAAAATGCTGTTTTTGGGGGCAAAAATCGCTCAGGTCGCACCATTTTCGTACCTTCTTGTCTCAGCGAATCGATAACAGAAACGACATAGATCTTGCGACTTGCTTCCGATATGCTTGCGACATAAATGCGATATAAATGCGATACATCATATCGGAAACATATCGGAAGTATATCGCAAGCATGTCGCAAGCATGTCGGAAGCATAGCGAGGTCTCTGCTACGATAAAGGCGGGTTCGGTAGCCCCCAAAAGGAGGCTTTGGCTGCGTAGGCTTACGGCTTTAAGTTTCGATGTGTTGCCGAAAAAAACGATTTGGCGGTTTCAAAAAAGTTGTGTATATTTGCATTCTCGGGTTATGCTCTTTGGCTATCGTGGTGCTTTGGTAATCAGTTATATAGGGTAATCCGTCGGAGTTTGAATATTGTTAACATTTATATTATATGAAGAAAACATTTTACTTTCTATCAGTTTGTGCCCTCGTTTTTACGATGGCCGCATGTGGTGCCAAAGGTGACGCTAATGTGAAGAAACTTAGCCAGTTTGTTGAAGAAAACAATGAGTCGGGTGCGGGTGAGTCTGTGCTGTATGCTTGCACCTGGGCAGGGGATCAGATGGAGTCGTCGGTTTACGATAATCCGTTCGGCGATGTGCTGGATTACAATGCCCAACTGACCTACGAAGAGGGCCGTGTGAGCGTTATTGACGACAATCGGTTTGTCACCAAGGTGTCGTATAGCGACGGTCGTCTTGCTCAAATCGACCAGTTCTCGCACGATGGCGTCCATCTTCACCAATATGTATTTAATTATACCAGTGATGATTGTGCTGAGATTACGCACAATTCCATGTCGCATGAGGCCATCCAGTGGGTTGAGGCCATTGTTTACGACAAGCGTGACAGTTTGGGCAATGAGGTGCGTTATGAGATGCCCGAGGACACCAGCATGCATTTGTCCGCCGAGTGCAAGTGTCGTTGGGAGAACGGCAACCTGGTCAGCATCAGCTGCAATTATGTTGAGGCGGGTTTCACTGCCGAGAGCACGTTGGAGTATGACGACAAGGTCAATCCGTTCTATCAGCAGTGTGTCGGTTTCAACCGCCTCGATGCCGTGATGGTTGAGCTTTCTACGGGTGAGAATCATCTGGGTTTCAGCAAGAATAATATCACGAAGGCAAGAGTAACTCTTGAGATGGGTGCCAACCATTCGGACACCATTTCCCGCGTGTTTGTCTACGAGTATGAGGGCGATTATCCCGTCCGTGTGACCTTTGGTCTGGATGGCCCGTCCTACAGATATGTCTACGAGCAGTAGTTTCTCGCAGTCACATGCAATCGAAAAGTGCTGTAACATCTATGGGTTTCAGCACTTTTTTGTATAGTGGTATGCTGTGGGATACGGTTTGTCTCGTCGAAATAGTCGTTTTCTTTTTGCTATTATAGAAATTTTTCGTAATTTTGCATCCGTATTCATTATATACAAATACATTATGAAAACATTATTCGAGAAGGTCTGCAAATTATTCGTATTGATGGCTGTCGTATGCGGCACCTGGACAGTGTCCGCCCAAGCCCCGATACGTGTCTATAACAGCGTCGTTGTCGACCGTTCCGACTGTTCAGGTTTGAGCAAAGTTATAATTCATCTGCCTTACTGCGAATCCAATGAATACCAGGTTGTAGAAAATCATCGCTTCGGGCATCAGGGATCTGTGCGCACCACCGATGAGGATCATCGCTATATCTGGTTGAAAACTACAAGTTTTTCTGGTGTTCCTGGCCAAATCACTTACACGGATACATTCGATTTCGTTCCCACCCACTTCGTGCGGAACCTCGACAGCATCACAACTCTTTATCCCTACGACCCTGCCTCGGAGGAGGTTCAATGGTATACGGGTGCCGAAGATGTTTATGTAACCCCGCTGAACCCTGTCATCGATTCGTTGGCCGACACCATCTGGGCCCAGTCGTCCAATGTGTTGGACTTTGCACGGCGTTGTTATGAATATGTGGCAAGTCACCTCACTTACCAAAATCCCAACACGGGACTCCATTCTATCGAAAACATCATTGCTTGCGGAGGCGGCGATTGTGGCAACTTTGCCTCATTCTATATCTCCATGCTCCGCAACAAGGGCGTCCCTGCTCGCCATGTCATAGGCTTTTCGCCATACAACGGGAACGATATGCACATTTGGGCGGAATTCTACCTTCAGAACTACGGCTGGATTCCCGCCGATCCCACCTACAAAAATTCCGACCCTACAGGTGATTATTTCGGACGCTACGACTATAGCTACTGCATAGCCGGCAAAGGCATCAACCACTCCTATTATGTTGATGGACAATACCAGAACATTACTTTGCTGCAACTTTACAGCTATTGGTATTGGTATAATAACTCCTGTCAAAATTTTGACATCTACCGTGAAGTCTCGCACGACATCCTATACCATATCACGGGCGTGCCGGAGGATACCACATTCGGTAGTGTGACGGGGTCGGGCTACTATGTTCCAGGCGAGATAGGAACGCTTGAAGCCATATCCGCCCACGGCTATATGTTCAGTCATTGGAGCAACGGCTCCACGGCTAACCCGCTCACTTTCACCCTCTCTGGCGATACCGCCCTTACCGCCTATTTTACCCCCGTAGTTTATGATACGGTTTACATACACGACACACTATACCTGCCCCTTACATATTACACACTCACCAGTCAGTCGGAAAACATCAATCAGGGACTTGTGGCAGGCAACGGACGTTACCCCGAAGGCACAGCGATAGAGATTGCGGCAGTTCCCCTCGAGGGCAACAGATTTGTGCAATGGAGCGACGGAAGTACGGAAAACCCCAGAACAGTCACCCTCGACGAAGACCTTTTCTTCATGGCATCCTTCGCAACCAGCACGGAGGGAATAAGCAATGCGGAAACGCCAGCCTACGCAGTAGCAACACAGGACGGTTCCATCGTCTTAACCAACGCCTCGGGGCAGCGGATACGCATCTTCGACAGTTTGGGACGATGCCTCATCACCGACCACGGGCAATCCGCCACACGCATCTTCCCCCTCCCTTCCACAGGCACCTATATGTTACAAGTCGGGAACGCCCCCGCCCGTAAAATAGTCGTAGTGAAATAAACCGTCCGCAATCCGCGAATTGCTAATATGGAGATAGAGTATTGAAAATTTCCACAACAAGTGGAACTATTTAATCCACAACATCAACTGTCGGAACACGAAGGCAGAAGGCTCGTCTGTCGAACTATATACGGTCACTATTGCATAACCATCCCGTCGCTACCCCGTCACTTAGAGGAGTGACCCAATGGCGATTCCGTCGTGATCCACCCGTCACCCTACACTGATTTTGGGACGAGCCTACCACGAAGGTGGTTATCCCGTCCGTGTATCCACCGATTTGGGCAAACACTTCTGCAGAAATGACTATGAGCACTTGTTCTTCGCAGTCACAAGCAATCGAAAAAGCACTGTCACTTCAGTGAGCCACAGTGCTTTTTAATTGTGAGGACTGGATTTTAAATATTATTTCACTTCTTCCTTATAAGTTATTTTCAGCACTTTCTTTTCATTATCGATTTCAATCTTTCCCAAGCGACTGAGGACGGTTTGGCCGAGGAGCAGCGGAGCATTCTGACTCTTCACCACGCTGGCGCGCACATTGCTGAGTGTCATGCCTCCAAATTCTACATGATTCAGATTGATGACAGTCCCCTCTGCTATTTCGCCGTTAGCTGTCATATAATTCTGTCGTCCGAGGATGTCCTTCTTGGTCAGATAGCCGTTTTTCAGCATAAAATTGGCTTCCACACTGCTGATTGTAACATCGCCCGCCCCTGTGTCGAAGATAAAGTAAAGAGGCAAGCTATTGATGCTGCAGCGCACTTCGGTGACTCCGTTGCGACGCTCAAACGGAACCTCGGCAATCTTTTCGACATAAATGCCCATTGATTGTGATAAGGATTCGGCTGCTTGTTCCTGGGCTGTTTGGTGTTGCTGTATCAACCGTTGGAATTCCGGCATATCGTGTAGCGGCTCCAGGTCGTCATCCATCAGTGCGTGGGCTATACGGGTGTATCCTTTGTCGAATGCCATTCTGAGGTATTCAAGAGACTGCTCGTATTCTCCCATGCGTGAATACATACAGGCTGCATCATAATAGACTGCACTAGCATCAGGGAACTTTTCAAGAATTCTTGCATTGAACTCTTTGGCTTTTTCTTTTTGTCCCAATCCTTCGTATGCATACTGAGCACAGGTGTTGAGCGAAGGCACTGTGTCAAGTTCCAGGACTTTTTGATAGTCTTTGCGTGCAAGTGCATTTTCCCCCAAATGCTTGTACATATCGGCACGCCCCATATAGGCATAGGCGAATGTCGGGTTCAGCACGATACTTGTAGTATAGTCTTCGATGGCTTCCTCGTAGTGCTTCATATTGTCGAGATAGAATCCGCGCCGATAATAACCGCCAAAGTAGGTGGGACTTTCTTTAATCACGATTCCCATGTCGGACACAGCAGCATCGGTATTGCCAAGATAAAAGTTGATATCTGCACGCTCCATTATATACTCAAGGTCGTTCGAGTCAAGTTCAATGGCTTGGTTTATATATTGCAATGCAAGCGGATAGTTGCCCATCTCTTCTAATACATTGGACAAACGGTATGCCGCCCCTGAATTGTGTTCTGTACGAAATGACTCTTCATACCATTCCTGTGCCTGGCTATAATGCTTCGACGATTCAGATGCTATGCCCAGATAATAAAGCCACATGCTCTTGTCGGTAGATTTATTCTTTTGTGCTTTGAGCCGCATAGTGATGGATAGGTACGATGAATCAGCCAATTGCTGCATCAGATGAAAGGCTTTGCTGTCGTTATCTATGGCCAAGGCTGTGACGATATCATCGGCAGCCTCACCAAACATGCCCAGGGCAAGGTACGACTCAGCACGAAAAGAATAAGCGGATGAGTAATTTGCCGGATACAGCTTAATCACATAATTGTAGTATTCGATTGCTTCCTTGTGCCGGCCTTGCGCCTTGGCACTACGGCCAAGGCCCATGTAACCATAATGCGAAGATGGGTTCATCTCAATCATTCGGTGACAATCCTTATCGGCGAGTTCGTATTTTCCAAGGAGGAAATAAAGGTCCAATCGTTTTTGCAGAAGTTCCTCACTCGACGGATTCAAGGAGATGGCCTTGCAGTAGTCTTCTAATGCTTTTGTACTATCAGACAATAGCTCCATATACACATCCCCTCGAGTTGAATAAACAAAGGCTCTGTATTCTTTGTCCTTCTTTGGCAGATATTGGAGTGCGCTGGACGCTGAAGACAAGGCTTCACCACTTTTTTCGTAATACTCATATACATAGGCCAGCAAGGCATGAGCATAGCCGTTCGTGGGATTAGATTCAATCTCTTGACAAAGGTATTTATACATCTCATCGGCATTACTTGCATCTAATGCTTCCAAAGCTCGGCTCATATTGGCTGTATTCAAGCCTTGACGATCCTGGGCATATCCAAACAAGCCTATAGCAATACCAAGTAGTAAAATTAATGTGCTTCGTATTTTTTTCATATAGTTTTCTATATTGTGGATTGTTTTGCAACATTTTTTGGTGGCTACCACCTCTTTCTCCAAAGGATTTGTCGGTTGCACCTGACAGGGACTATATTTTTTTTATGTCAGTAGGCTGACCATACTGGTTTAATTCAACCTCGAAATTTTTTCCACAACTTTTGCAACGGTATTCGTGATATCCGTTCTTTAAGCCTGCATTTGCACCAATAACACCAGGTATGCCTGTCACTCCTTGGAATATTGCCCCCAGTCCTATGGAGCCAATATAGGATAACCCTCTTGTTATTTTACCTTTTGTTGATTTCTCCACATTGTGACTTTGGCAATATGGACATTCTAATGGAATCATTTCTTTCATAATAGTATATTTTATTAAATTATTATTCGTTGTTTTATTTTGCAAGTCCCAAATTAATCTTCAGGTTCTTTGCATCTACTTACTAATTGAGGTTTGGCTAAGATGATTATTTGGCGAATGTTGTTTTTGTTTGATTTATAATGAGTTGTTTTATAAAATATAGGATGTGTATTAGAGTGACAACTAATTAATGATAGATCCGAATCACAATCCAAGAACCATTGATGTATAACACTTTTGCTCGGAGATAGGTTATACTTTGATTTTTTTAATTTGTCTTATTTTTGCGTGACTTTTTTAGGCGTGTTTTGATCAAATCTAATAAAAGGAGGATGAGAGTAAAAATCGAAATCCTTTAGTGCAAGGGCTTTTTTTGCGATGTATAATAAGAAAGTGTCCCATACCTCATATTCCATACCACAATCCAAAATTTCAAGACAATTATTTGCATTAAAAGTGGAAATCAAATTGTTGTAAAAAGGTTCTTTGGGTATAATGGCAACAACTTTTTCGTAACTTACAACACGAAATTTGGGTATGGGGGGGTATCCTTGGGGGACTAATCCTTGAAAATAATCTATCTGTTCATTCCATGCTTTAAAACTACGAAGAATGTTATAATCAATATCCTCTATATGATAAGAAAACTCTCTCCCGTAACCAGGAAATCCAGGAAATGAGATTTGGTATCTTCCAATTGTTTTAGTTGTTCTCCAGAATACTGGACCGTTATCAGGACATACCTCTTGGAACGAAGATAATTCGTTGATAAAACCCCGACTTATATAGAACTTCATGATATCGCCATTCAACATTAATAATGATTTAATGCATTCTAGAGCAGACTTCCAAGGCCCTGTATATGGGGGTGGACCAAAATCTCGCATATTGATAATTTATTAGAATATTGCTATTTTTTACTATTGTCGTGAATATTTCGCAAGCATCTCTACCTATTATGAATACTGAGGATATTATTGGAGCTTTGTATCCATTGAAGTAAGTAACACATGACTTATTGTTAGGTGACGCTCTTTGTGGTATCTTTTTTTAATTGGAACACTTAATAAAGAAAACACAGTTTTTGACCTGCCGTACTTTTTCGGTAAGGGAAGTTCCTGAAATTACATTGTTCTGAGGAATAATTGATTTCGATGAAACAGATTCAATAAGATTGAATAGATATGATGTTTTGATGGCGTATCCAACATTTTCGGCCCCTGGTATTCCTGCATTAACTATGCCCACAATATTGCCATTCTTATCAAACATTGGACCGCCAGAATTGCCAGGTTGTACAGGTGCGGATATTTGGTATGTGGAAATATCTCCTTGATAACCAGATCTAGAACTTATTATTCCATTTGTCAGTTTTATTTCATCCCCCATATAAGTAGTAAGAGGGTATCCTAACACAAAAATATCTTCACCAACTTCACATTGACGATTACATACAGCGTAAGGAACTTTAGAAAAACCCGAAAAACGATAGTCATCTATCTTTATTAGTGCCAAGTCGTTATTCTTGTCAACACCTACGACCTTGGCTTTATATTGTGTGCTATTTCCATTGACGCCCATTACTATTATTGAATTGGCCCCATCAACAACATGGTGATTGGTCACAATATAACTATTTGTCAACGCAAATCCTGTACCAGACCATTCTCCAGTGTTGCCTCCGCCTCCACCACTTATTGACGGAGAAGTCTGCGGGTAAGTTTTTAGAAACATTTCATCTTCTCTATCTTCCCATTTAATTGTTAATGATAATCCATCAAACAAAGCATAAGCACTGTTGCTAATAGATTTGTCAGACATCAGCCATTTGCATTTAAAAATACCCGAAGGGGTTTTTGTGAGCCATGATTTAATATCTCCCATCTTCCACCAACTTCTCTTTAAATCTGAGCCCATGAACAAAAGCATGTATTCTCCATTCTCTTTTATGCAAGCATATTTGTTGTGTGTACTACCAATTGCCTCATATATTCCACAATAGCCATCATTATTTTGGTCTATTTTCTGTTTGATGGCGTACTCACTAGAATATTGTGTCGTGTACTTTTGAGGATTATTTATTGTATAATTTTGGAACCAATAACCATGTCTTCCATAGTAGTCACCTGGATCAACTACTCCAATGGTAGTAGCACCAGGGGGAATAGTTCCTCTAAAGAACAATTTGTAATAGTATATTTCTCCTTCAGAAACATTATCCCAACCCCATTGGTGATCATATCCGCATTGTTCAATATTCCCATTGCGATAGTATCCTGCAATCTTAAGATAGAATCCATAACGATTACTCTTCTCTTTGGTATCACCATACCAAAGATAGGTATTTGTGGTTGTCCAATAATCAAGTCTTTTTAATTTTTTTGTAGCTCGCAATGCAATTGTGACAATCACACCATCATTGCGTATTTCCAGAGAGTACAATTTTGCTTGTTCTTTACCATCTCCAGTTGTCCAATTGTCGTTAAAATACGTGGTTTGAGCATTTGTATTACTCAGAAACATACACAATGATAACGACAGACAGAAACAGAAACGTAATAATTTATTCATCTTACTTCAAGTATTAAATTAATGTTTTCATGTATATAACCATTGCTTAGCGATTAGGAGTGGTTCTGCTGGGCTTAAAGAAGTCTTCTGCAAGATCATATCCGTTCCGCTTCAAAAACGATTCAAGACAGTTTGCAATTGAAAGATATTTATCATGATTATTGCAACGAATAATAATGCCTTCCAAAGAGTCTTTTGGTAAAAGAAAAGTCCTACAAGATACTAAGTTTCCATCTTCGGTTTTTCGTATCGAAAGATCATCCGCATCGATTTCGCTATTCGTTATCTTACAATTATTCTCTTGTGAAGGGTCATGTGTTGAATGCATGGTTTCGTAGGTGTATTTTACAAGTCTGTATTCTTTCTCATAGCGCCAACATCTTCGCTTGATGAATGGAAATAGTTCCATTCCCAAGTCAAATTCAAGAAATTGAGTCTGGCCGTTTTTATTAATGGTATCCAATTTTTTTTGTACTTTTTGTTCTAGTTTTAAAGTTTTAACATAATCAACATCCCCATGCTTAATTTCGTAACCACAATTTGTTTGGCTACTCCATTCGTCATCGGGAAACTTACTTGAATCGACAATAAGACAAATTTCCGAATGATAGCATCTCCACATCAGGAAATCATCTTTTCTCTTTGAAAACGAAACAACATAAGGGAATACTTTCCACTCGTCAATAGCAGGGAACATACGTTTTACTATTGGCAATATCTTCTCCTTTGCATAAATACATTCCATAGGGTCATTCATTGAATCAAATCGAGTTCCTTTGAACACCAGCCCTTTGTTTGTTATGATTTGAATAGCAGCCTCCAATGAAGTATAATGATACAACAAGGGGGATTCTTTTTGCATATTTTGATTTGATGTTATACTCATAGTTTATTCTCAATTGTTTCTATTTTTTGATTATACTGTTTGTTTTTCCTATATAAAAAATGAACCGCGAACTTTTGTTGCGGTCCGAGGTCCTGGAATTACCTATACTCCTAACAAGAAAGCTCGCGGATTGCTCCGTGAGCGTCTCTGCTTTCTTGTGGAGTATAATGTCGAAATTTTCCAGGTTTCGGACACGCCAAAGAAAAGCGAAAACGCTTTATTTATGTCTTTTTTCTTCTAATTAATGTTTATCCTTCTATTTCTCAAAGTATTAGTTAATAATTCGTGTATTTATTTCATTCTGCAAATATATGACATTTCTACTAAATAAACAAACTATTTTAAGGTTTTCTTGTTATTTTATTCATTATCAATTTTTTTATCATTAAGCTTTTTCAGAGCATTCCTGTTGCTTGCGTTTCTACCTCATGCAACATAATTGCAAAAATGCAAAGTTAGTGCAATTGGTGCAACAGAATGACACGGGGGACACGCTGATGGATTGTCATTAACGTGTCATTAATTTGTCATCAACTTTGGGGTGATTGTCATTAACTAAATAGACAATCTGTCATTTATTATTATACTTCAATCGTTTACAAAAAACACATCTTTTGAAATGACATTAATGACACAAAAAATCATGCTATTTGTTGTCATTAACTGTCTTGTCATTAACCTTTGTCATTTCAACTTTGCATCTCGATTTTTATCGTATGATCCTCGTTTTACACGAGTCAATATACCCAGATGACAGAAATAAGCCAAATACCGCTGAGATGTGCGAAGATTTATCTCCATCGATTCCGCCACTTGTAATGCTTCCTGAAGAATAAAATGCTCTGGCAAAGCTTTATAATACTCTCTTTGGGCAGCAGTAAGCATATCTCCGGTGCTCGGTTCGTCTTCCTCCAGCGGGGGGACTATCCCGTTTGTCACCATCAGTTCGTCGTAGTGGATGTTGTTATGGTATTGGAAGACATCGACCATCTCCATGATGCGGTCGAAATCATGCTGGTCGCAAATCACCTCGTCAGGCAGGTCGCCGTCGCGTTCCATCAGTCGCGACACACTCAGCACCATCATCATACGGTAACAACTGTTGCCCATACGCTTCATAATGCCTTCAGCGTGTTCGACAGCCGCCTCACTCTCGTAGGCCTTGCGGAAAAGTTTCTTGTAATCGTTGGCCGCCTGGCGGAAATAATCCATGAAAGCCTTATGCTGCTCCTTGGTGAGACGGAACGCCACCCCACCTTCTTTGGCGCTCAGCCGGAAGTAGAAATCGCGTACCTCTTTGCCGAGATGCGTCATATAGTCGTTGACCATATCGCCCGTGACACCGCCGCGCACCTCACTATCGTCAACAAAACTCTCACGCTCGGTCATCAGACGGAAGAAGATGAAACGGCTGAAAAGACCGTTTTCGGGCGACTGCAACAGCAACGGCACCTGCCCGGGCGTGCCCGTGATCACCATCGATAGCACAGGATGCGGAATCACCACACGCTCGTTGTTCTTGCGTCGCATATAGGTGATGGCCTCGTTGTGGAAAGCACGGCGCAAACCGTCGCTGAACTTGCCCGAACCCTTTTTAAAAGCGGCAGTAAGGGTATCGGCCTCACTCTCAAAAATGATGCCGCGCCCGCCGTTCACCGACAGCTCCTCATACAGCGCCGTGTCGCTCGTGTTGGCTGGCAAGATATACTCGCTCTCTTCGAAAGCATCGTTGAGCGGCTCCAGCAGATGACGGCAGAGGCCTATCTTGCCCTTGCCCGAAGCCGGCGCACCAGTGATGAAAAAGAACAGGTTGGGCTGTATGTCTTCCAAAAACAGCGACCCATGCACCTTCGGCATACAGGCCGACAGAGCCCCCATCGTGCCGAGGAAGAGCAGCTCCATCGTCTCCAAATCGTCGGCCAGTATCATCACCTTGCGGAAAATCAACGGCAGCAGATCGCTGAAACTCGATGCCAGCCGATAACGATAATGTTTGGCCACCTCACGCACATTTTCCACCTCGGCACTGACAGGAATCTTGTAATCGCCAAACTCAAGATAATCCTCAGGATTCTCCCGTTCGTCAGGCAACTCAAACAAAAAATCACGACATTCAGCCGGGACATCATCCCAAATATCCTTCAACAAACAGTATTCGGCATCAAAAAGGCGATGCTCTTCGGCATCCGACTGATAAAACTTATTGAACAATTCTAAACGAGACATGGTATAATATTTTGATTATGCAAGAATTTTACTGACGGGGGCATTGACGGTGGAAGTAGAAAGGTAGATGTTGCCACAACAGGTGGCATTTGAAGATGTTTTGCTGTATAAGGATGCAGGCCAATTCATGCTGCAAAAGTACGATTTTTTTTGCAACTATTAGATGTTTTGTGGAAATTGTTTGCTCAATGAGTCAACTTTTTCAGTACAAGACTCCTAAGGAAGGGATAACTCCACATCATTTTCTGTAATCATATCATACGTTTCTTCATTCCAGTTGTACATTTCTTTTTTTGAGGAAAGGATTTGCTCAACGGAATCTTTTCCATAACGCAACGAAACAATCTCATAATACAGAGAATATGTAAATAGCAGATGTCCGTGGCGTTCCAGTATTTGGTCCATAGGCATTACAAGGAGCGAATCAGTTTTTGAAATAGAATCCTGTAAAATAGGACTCCATATTACCAATATGCTGTCTAGGCAATTATTGTAATAAAATATATCGTTGGATTCCTTTGCCATTTTTGCTTTACACTTTAGTCTCAAGTACGACTTGTATTTGGGTGGCCATGATACCATATTCTGAGGTATGCTATTCACAACGGAAATGATAGAATTATAACGTCCACACAAATCCAGCATTTGTATTCGGTATTGATAATCCAGAATGTTTGCAGAATCCGACTCTAATACGTATGCATTATATATTAAAGCCGAATCAACATAGGAAAGGCATCCACTATTCCAAAACTCATTCAGATAATTCACATACTGGTTTCGGTCATTCGAGATGCTGTTCTTTTCAGAAAGCAAAGAATTGCAAGTTGAAAGCAATAGTATGAAGCAGACTGATAAAAGGATTTTTTTCATTCTTTTTGTTCTCCATTAGCAGATGTAGGTTATTTCATTATAGACCAATAAAAAGACATTGATCTATTCATTGTGGAAGCACTTGCATGCCCAAGAGAAATGCTTGCTCTAAATGAATTATTTCTATACACAGCATGTGCAGGGATTGAAACCGTGGCCCTCATAGGGATTGTCCCTGTCGCGTAAATAGTCGGTCCTGTCGGTTCCCTAAATGAAGATTGACTATGAAATCCCCTGTTCCCATCAACAATTAAATTGCCATTGAATGTCATCGAATTTGGTTCACCCGCACTATTTCTCGACCATTGATTAACATTACAGGTAATATCAATTCCATCAAACGTCTTTCCCAAAGGGTTGTCTATCGTGACATTGTGTTCGTCGTTTCGAACACGCACACTCACAAATAAATATGCTTCAGTGCTATTCACTGAGCGATCAAAACCAACATAATTGGATCCTTGGTTTGGAGAATGTCCCATTCTAGAACAATGTTGGCGATTATATTGGGTTTGAATATTCAGGTCAGCTAATAGTTCAAGGTCGTCGCCTACATATGTATAACCTTGGGGTGTGGTGGTGGGGGATGTTGCAAAGTCATTCCATTCATATTGTCCAGTCTTATTATTTTTTACCCAATCATCATTTTCTAAAGCCTCCAACCCATCTGGATCCACCAACTTAACTGAATTCCAAGCACAATAAGCATACGGACTAATGCTAGGATACTTATCTGCCATGGGGTCAACTGACAGCCACATCGTCATCAGCTCATGATCCATATACCTTGCACCGAAATAGCCGAAGCCAGTTTCTTCGTCGCGTTCTTTGCCGGTGAAGGTGAATCGCTCGTTATAGCCAGAAATACGCTGACTGACGAACGGCTCTCCAAAAGGCAGATATTGAAGATGCTGTATCGGAATACCCGTGTTGTCCGTAATCCATGACGCACTTCCAAGGTGGTCGGAGTGGTAGTAGTACACTTCATTCGGATTGCCTGTACGCTGCCGCAGGTTTCGAAGAGTCTCTCTAAATCTATCAACGATTAACGTGGGCCTTGAAAACACATTGCTAATTTCAACAGGTTCAGTGCAAAATTCGTCATGTCGTTCGCCATTGATATCTGTTATCTCAATGTCCGATTCTGGGTCCAATACCCGAGATGGCATCTGATTGTTGATGTCGTGAAAAAGTCGGGTGACGATATTTTGTATAGCATCATCTTGTTGGACATCCTCGTAATCAAAAAGATTAATGATTTTCAGGGAGGTTGGACTATATGTAGAACTCGGCCAATTCATGCTGCAAAAGTACGATTTTTTTTGCAACTATTGTGAATTATGTGGCAATTGTTTGCTTGATGAGTCCTTTTTTAGTACGGCAGATAGGCGCATGAAGTGCTTCCATTGACGGATTCGATACGGATTTCTATCTCTCCGTCCCGTTTGTATCCGATGCTCGTAACGGAAAAAGGTGCGTTCGAAATGATACTTATTTTCATTGTAAATATATGGTATTATGATTATTGGATGATATTTGGTAACTTTTTTCGAATCGTAAAATTACACTTATTTCTTGTATATCACAAAATCTGCGTATCTTTGCAGTTGTCAAAACGTCTTTCCATGACCGTCTCAAGCACATACTCCTTCATCGTATCCTCCCCCGCCAAAGGGATGGTCGGAAGTGTGGGAAAACAAGCATTTTTTCCACCTTTTGTGCAGAGAATAGACTATGTGAAAAGTTGTTATCTTGCTGTTGGTTATACTAGTTATGCAAGTTTTGTCTATTTTACCTTCACCGGCAAAGAACGCGACGAGGAAACGGGTTACGGGTACTTCGGTGCAAGGTACCTGGACCACGAACTGATGACGATGTGGCTGAGCGTTGATCCGATGAGCGACAAGTATCCTAACATGAGTCCCTACAACTACTGTGCTGGAAATCCAATCAAATTGGTGGATCCGGACGGTCAAGACATATCAGGAATAAAACCACCCCGAAGAGGTACCAGAGCTGATATGTGGAAACTTAACGCACAGCTTGATTTGGTAGGAGGTGGTCGTGCCTGCGCTTTTTCCGGTCTCGCTAGGGATCAAGTTGGCGTAGTCCAATTTAAAGCTGCAAGTGTGAATTTCGATTGGCCTACAACATCAGGAAATGGAGGAGCGGGTGGAGACATTAGTGTTTCCAGAACATGGATTCGTAATCGTTCTGCAAGAAAATTCGAGCAATTATTGAATAATACATATGGTGGGATTGCTGCTGGGGTACTTGGATTCTCAACTGATTTTGAAGGAACTAATATGTTTACTATTGGATTGGGTGTAACGGCTTATTTTGACGAGGCAAAATTTACTATTTCAAGTTCAATATCAGTTACATATAATCAATTTGATAAGTATGCAAATCAAAATGGTGGGTATGCTGAATTTTCTGTAAACGAACAACAAAATCCTCAGAAGGTTGAAATGAATGGACATGATTATTTCGAGACAGATTTGATGTATCGTGACAGAAAAACATCAAAAATGAAGCCAACTGGTTTGAAAGTTTATTGTCCCACTGAGAACGGGAAGCCTAATAATAAATGGCAAACCGAAGAATATATGAATGCACATTAAAATATGGAAACAGATAAAATTTTCGTTGTTCGCAAACAAATTGAACCAGTAGCTATTTTTCTTCTGACTGGTATTATTATAGGGTGCATATTCTTTATATATTACGGCTGGTACGACACGATAGAAGAATTTGTTTTCACTCTATGTTTAGGGATCATCTTTGCTCCTGCTTCGATAAATGCTCTTTGTTGGCAATTATTTGGCAAAGAAACGTTTATCTTTAAAAGTGATTGTCTGGAAATAACTAAGGGCTATTGGTTTTTGAAAAACAAACAAACTGTGGGGTATCATGATATAAAATCGGTCAATCTCTCAAGAGAAGAACACATTCGTTTCGATTCCATCTATTCAATAAAAGTAATTTTAAGGTCATTTTTTCTTGCTGGTGGAATAGTTGAAATCTCTGGGAAAGACGGTTCTATGACAACATGTTACCAGGGTAATAGAAAAAAAGTAATGTTGGTTGTCAATGAATTACGACATTATTGTTCTATCAACAACTCAAAAGAATCCACACAAGCTGAGAACAGATACAGTAGCTATCGAAAAGGATTCATAGCATCAATTTATAAACAAACCACTCCCAATAACTCAAAAGAAGAATAAAGAGATGAGACTGATTTTTGCCACTTTGAATGAATTGGTTGTAAGCAATGGAGAGAGTAAACGATTGCTCCTTCTTCCACTCCGACCATCTAGGCAGCGCATCGGGGATTTTATCCATGAAGTATTTGAATACTACGATTACGAAAACGAAAATCCCTCTCTTGATTCTAATACGGCTCATTGGATTTTGCCATATTTAATTTTTGATGCAGACTCAAATAATAATTATAATTCTTGCGAAGACTTAGCAAAATGGTTCTCCGAGGAATATATGCCCTGCATCAAACCAAATGTGGAAAAGTCAAAACATTATCAATCCATGGCAGATTCCCGTTTTAGCAT
>JAZUFY010000164.1:0-13624 GCA_045640925.1 Bacteroidales bacterium | reverse complement strand
AATGAGAAAAAAATCCGATTGGATGTTGAGAAAAACAAAAAAGCCGCATCTATCTTGTACTGAAAAAAGTTGACTTGTCAAGAATACTTTGTAACAGGTCAACATCCGGACACTAAACCATACTTATCTCCGTTATGATTACATGGAACAGGAAATCACACTGAATGCTCACAACAAGCAAGAGTACCCGCCGATGCATACGGCGATATTTGAAACATCCTTAATCAAGCTGTTTGGATTCATATTGTTTTTAACTGTTTTGACTTCTGGCAACCAATCCTATGCCCAATATTCCGACAGTGTGGTTTCTTATGTCAACAAGCCGTTTGCAGAAAATGGCACTCTCTTCTTGGACAGATATACAGCAATTGTAAATGGCGATACGCTGACCCAAAGCCGCTATGTCATTCCCGCCAACAGCCCCGAAAATATAAAAAAACAATCCGAACTCTTAGCGACATACGCCAACGGGCGTTGGCATAACGAGTGTCTGGACATAGACTACATTGAGGTATTCACTCGGCAGCATAGCCCCCTTAGCCATTTTGACCTTCATGACTTTCCCTGCGAATGGTGTTATATCGAATTATATCAAGGAAAGCCCTATCACACTTGGGACAATTCCTTTCACATCTTCTTCACCGACAGCGTAGTGGTATTTGAGAGTATGGATTGGTATGCGGGTGCATTGACATCCTTCAACAAACTAAAACATGGAGCTTTTTCCTATTCGTTCTTAAATAATATGGGAGACGAGATAACAGAAACCATCCGCCCTGTGAAAAACATCAAAGGATTATACATTCGTATCACCTCCACATATGGCTCAATGGCATATTCCCTTATGGTTCCCATGTCACAAGTCAGCCAGTTCGACTTCATCGACATGAAAAACTGGTTCGAGATATCCTATCCATACGAAATCGAATACGACAAAATCTATACCCGAATAAAAGACGGAACAATCAAATATTAATCATCAATTATGGATCAACCTATCTTAAACGTTCACAACAAGCAGGAGTACCCGCCAATGCATACGGCGGAGCATATTTTAAATGGAACTATGGTAAAGATGTTCGGGTGTCCGCGTTCGCGAAACGCACATATCGAACGCAAGAAGTCGAAGTGCGACTATTTGTTGGCTTCGGCTCCCACCGAGGCGCAGGTAATGGAACTGGAGGCTCGTGTGAACGAGGTGATAGGTCGCAATCTGGATGTCATGGTGGAGTTTGTAGATCGTGACCATGTGCCTCCAGAGGTGGATTTGAGCAAGTTGCCCGAGGATGCGAGTGAGACGTTGCGACTGGTGCGTATAGGCGATTATGATGTGTGCGCCTGTGTGGGGACCCATGTGGGCAACACTTCCGAGATTGGCACTTTCAAGATCCTCAGCCACGATTATGCCGAGGGTGTTTGGAGGCTGCGTTTCAAATTGGTTGCGCAGGAGTAAGGTGGATTCTATACATCTAAGACAAAAAGAAGAAGGCGCCTGATTGTGGCGCCTTCTTCAATGAGTTATTCCGATGGCTTTTATTGAGCCATGACTGCTTCGATTTCGGCCACGGTCTTGGGAATGGGTTTTCCGAGTACACGGCAGCCGTTGTCGGTGACGAGGATGTCGTCTTCGATGCGTATGCCACCGAAGTCTTTCCATTTCTCAAGTTCGTCGAAGTTGATGTAGTCTTTGTTGGTGCCTTGCTGGTGCCACTGGTCGATGAGTGCGGGGATGAAGTAGCATCCTGGTTCGTCGGTGATGACGAAGCCTGGCTGGAGTCGGCGTCCGCAACGGAGGCTGCCGAGGCCGAACTGGCTGCTGGGTCGGGTTTCGTCGTCATAACCCACGTTGATCTGGCCGTAGTTCTCCATGTCGTGCACATCGAGGCCCATCATGTGGCCGAGGCCGTGGGGCATGAGGAGGCTGTGGGCACCGTTGGCCACGATGTCGTCGAGGTTGCCACGGAGGATGCCGAGGTCTTTGTAGCCTTGGGCGAGGACGCGGCTGGCTGCGGTGTGGACTTCCTGATAGGTGATGCCTGGGCGGGTGACGCGGGAGGCTTCGAGGTTGGCGTTGAGGACGATTTCATAGATGGCTTTTTGACGCTCGTCGAATTTTCCGCCCACGGGCACGGAGCGGGTGATGTCGGAGCAGTAGTTCATGGCGGTTTCGCAGCCCGCATCCATCACCAGCATACGTCCCAGTTCGAGTTTGTGGTCGTGGCTGTGGTTGTGGAGGGTTTCGCCGTGGATGGTCATGATGACGGGGAAGCTGACGGGACCGTTGCCTTTCCAGGCTTCGCCCTGCATAAAGCCGGCAAGCTCGTATTCGTAGCGGCCAGGCATGGCCATTTTCATGGCACCTACGTGCATGTTGTAGGCGGTAGCGATGGCTTTTTCTATTTCTTCAATTTCTTCGGCGCTCTTGATGCTGCGCTGTTTGACGCATGCCATGATGAGGTCCATGGAGGCGTAGCGGAGCACGGCGTCGAATTTGATGCCGAGGAGGACGCTGAGCTGGCGCTGATTGTCGGCACGATAGGGGGGAAGGTAGTGTATTTTGCGGGCTTCGCCGATGGTTTTGGTGCAGAGGGTCTGCAGGGCGGCGAGGTCGCCACTGTTGTCCACACCTACGCTGGCGGCAAGTTCCTTGACACTGGGCAGGGGGCCTGTCCAGATGACATCGTCGATGTCGTAGTCGTTGGCGAAGATGTAGTCTTTGCCGTTGTCGCAGTCGAGCACGCCTACGAGGTCTTCGCGCTGGAGACCGAAAAAGTAGAGGAATGTGCTGTCTTGGCGGAACCAATAGGTGTTGTCGGGATAATTACAGGGGGCTTCGTGGTTGCCCTGAATGATGATGAGGCCGTGGCCGACATCTTTGCGAAGTTGCTCACGACGAGCGATATAGGTTTCTTTTTTGAACATAACGTATATTTTTTGTTTTGAAATTGCAAAGATACAAAAATAATTCGTATCTTTGCATTTTAATTTTGAAAAACTATAAATCTAAATTATAATATCATGAAAAAAGAAGAAATAAAGCTTAACCCCAATCGCTTGGTGCAGTTCTTGGAGAAGCCCATGCGCGAGTTCACCAAAGCCGACCTATTGAAGGTTATTGAGGAATTTGACATTGAGATGATTAAGTTGCGCTATATGGCCCATGATGGCCGTTTGAAGACCCTCAACTTCGTCATCAACAGTTTGGAACACGCCGATGAGATTCTCACCAGCGGCGAGCGTGTGGACGGCAGCAGTCTGTTCCCCTTCTTGGAGGCCGGCAGCAGCGATCTTTATGTCATCCCCCGTTTCCGCACCGCTTTCTTGGATCCTTTTGCCGAGATTCCCACGCTGGATATTCTCTGCAATTTCTACACCAAGGACGGCGAGCCTTTCGAGATGGCTCCCGAATACACCTTGGCCAAAGCCGGCAAGGCTTTCCGCGAGACCACAGGCGGCATGGAGTTTGAGGTGATGGGCGAATTGGAATATTATGTTATAGCCCCCAAGGAGGACACTTATCTGCCCGCCGACCAGCGTGGCTATCACGCCAGCAGCCCCTTCTGCAAGTTCGAGAATTTCCGCACCGAGGCCATGAAACTCATTGCCGAGGCTGGCGGTTTGATTAAATACGGCCACAGCGAGGTGGGCAACTTCTGCGTGGGCGACACCATGTATGAGCAGAACGAAATCGAGTTCCTCCCCACTACTTTGGAGGATGCTGCCGACCAGTTGGTCATAGCCAAGTGGATCATGCGCACGCTGGGTTATCAGTACGGCATCACTGTCACCTTTGCTCCTAAGATCACCGTCGGCAAGGCCGGCAGCGGTATGCACATCCATACCCGTATCAGCAAGGATGGCAAGAACATGTATGTGGGTGAGAACGGTCTCACCGAGGTGGCCCACAAGGCTATCGCCGGTATCTTGAATCTGGCTGGCTCGCTCACCGCTTTCGGCGACACCAATCCTACCAGCTACTTCCGTCTCGTTCCTCATCAGGAGGCTCCCACCAACATCTGCTGGGGCGACCGCAACCGTAGTGCCATGGTGCGTGTGCCGCTGGGTTGGACCAAGGGTAGTGGCAACATGATGGCCAACTGCAATCCTTTGGAGAAGAACGAAGAGGTGGATTTCAGCTACAAGCAGACCATCGAACTGCGTACCCCCGACGGCAGCGCCAATGTCTATCTGCTCCTGGCCGGTATGACCGTGGCTGCCCGTCATGGTTTCGAGATGGAGAACGCCGTGCAGTATGCCAAAGACCGCTATGTCAGCGTGAATATCTTTGAGCACGAAGATGTGTTGAAACGTCTCGATGTGCTGCCCGACAGCTGTGCCGCCAGTGCCGACCTGCTGGAACGCGACCGTGCCGTATATGAGGAGAAAGGTATTTTCGCCCCTGCTCTTATCGATGGTATCCTGAAAGACCTGCGCAGCTACAACGACCGCACCCTCCGTGCCGAGATAGGCAACGATTCGCAGAAGATTCTCGAATTGGTTGAAACCTTCATGCATTGCGGCTGATGAGCCATAAAGCATACCTCCTGATGGGAGGAAATCAAGGCGACCGTTTCGCCCTGCTGCAAAAAGCGACAGACCTGATACAAGAACGTGTCGGGTCTGTCGTTGGTTTGTCCCGTTTATACGAGACAGAGCCGTGGGGCAATTTTGAGGAGACAGAGAGTGAACCTCAGTCGACGAAAGCATTCGTCAACCAAGCCCTCGCCGTAACGTCGCTCCTCGCTCCCCACGACCTGCTCCATGCCACCATGAAGATAGAGGCCGAGCTGGGACGCATCAGGCCTTGCTCAGAACCCCACACCCCTCATCAGAATACACGGCTCTATCATAGCCGTCCCATCGACATCGACATTATCTTTTATGACGCTGTGGTCATGGACACCCCCGACCTCACTATCCCTCATCCTCGTATGCACCTGCGGCGCTTTGTCTTGACACCGCTGTGCGACATTGCTCCCGATTTTGTACATCCCGTATTGAATAAAACTATCACCCAACTGTTATCAGAATGCGAAGATACTTGTTCTTGTTACTGCTGCTCATAAGTCCTGTACTGACTTTTGCCCAACATACCGTCAGCGGCACCATCATCGACGATGTTACTGGCGAGACCCTCATCGGTGCCACCGTGCTCGACACCAAGAGCGGCAAAGGAACCACTACCAATGTCAATGGTCGCTACACCCTCACCCTCAAGGAGAGCCATGCGACACTCCGAATCACTTACGTCGGCTATGAACCGATATACGACACTGTGCAGATGCAAGGCAATCTGAAAAGAAACTACAACCTCAAACCCAGCATTCAACTGCAAGAAGTGGTTGTTACGGCAGAGCGAATCAACTCTCACCAGTCGTCACAGATGAGTGCCATCGACATCCCTATTGAGCAATTGAAGTCGGTGCCCGTGCTTTTTGGCGAGGCCGACATCGTCAAGGCCATCCAGTTGCTCCCTGGCGTGCAGAGCGGCAACGAAGGCACAGGCGGCATGTATGTGCGTGGGGGAGGCCCTGATGAGAACCTCTTTCTTTTGGACGGAATACCCCTCTACAATGTAAACCACCTCGGGGGCTTTTTCTCGGCCTTCAACGCCGATGCGGTGAAGAATGTTACGCTGTATAAGGGCAGCTTCCCCGCCCGTTTCGGAGGCAGACTTTCAAGTGTGCTGGATGTGACCACCAACAACGGTAACGACAAACAGATTGTGGGCAACGCCTCCATAGGCTTCATCTCGGCCAAAGTCAGTGTTGAAGGACCTATTGTGAAAGAAAAGACCACCTTCAGCGCTTCTGCCCGCCGCACCTACGCCGATTTCCTCTTGCAACCCCTGGTGCAGAAACTGGCCACCGATGTGGATGGAAAATCAAAACTCGCTGCGGGTTACTTCTTCTATGATGCAAATGCCAAAATCACCCATAAGTTCAGCGACAAGAGCCGTCTCTATGCCACTTTCTATATGGGCAACGACGATGCTTATTGCCGTGTGCGTACACAGAGCACCCTGGCCGAAGACGAATATCTCGACTTTACCAACGATTGGGGCAACATCGTGGGAGGCATTCGCTGGAACTATGAGTTGGGCCCCAAGATGTTTATGAATCTTTCGGCCACCTACACCCAATACAAGAATGCCATGGATGTGGGCTTCGACAAACTGGCCCGACTGTCGAATGGAAAAGAAGATACTTCGACTTTTATGCTGAAATACAACTCCATCATCCGTGACCTCACGGGCCGCATAGATTTCACCTACATCCCCATCCCCGACCATACCATCCAGTTTGGCGGCGATTTCACTCAGCATTGGTTCCAGCCCAATATCTCCAATGTCGACATCAACTACTACGACCAGATTCAGATGAACGAGTCGTTCCAAATGGACACCACCCTCTCCGATGCCATTATTCCCGCCAAGGAGATGATGGCCTTTATTGAGGACGACTGGAGCATCAACGACATCTTCAAAATCAATATGGGTGTCCATTTCAGCGGATTCAGTGTCGAAAATTCGTTCTATCCCTCCATTCAGCCCCGCCTTTCGGGCCGAGCCTTGTTGGGCGACAATCTTTCTTTCAAGGTGGGCTATGCCTATATGACGCAGTATATGCACCTTCTCTCCACCACGGGCGTGAGTATGCCCACCGACTTGTGGGTGCCTTCTACCGATAGAATCGACCCCATGACCGCCCATCAGGTGGCTGTGGGTGCCTGTTATACCATTCCCGCCATTGCCGATTTCTCGGTGGAGGGATATTACAAAACCATGTCCAATTTGGTGGAATATAAAGACGGCGTGACTGTTTTCGGCACCACCCAGGGCTGGGAAGACCTCGTCTGCCTCGGCGATGGGTGGACTTATGGTGTGGAGTTCCTCATGCAGCGCGATTTCGGCAAACTCACCGGCTGGTTGGCCTATACCTGGAGCCGCACCACACACCTCTTCAACCGTGAGGGGCAGGTGCTCAACAATGGCAATCCCTTCCCTGCAAAATACGACCGTCGTCACGACATCAGCATCGTGCTCAGCTACAAGTTCAACGACCGTTTTGATGTGAGTGCCACCTGGGTGTTCTGCACGGGCAACACCGCCACTTTGGCAATGGAGAAATATCCCGTTGTGTCCGACGACCCTGCCGTCTATAACGACGACAACCATATCAGCAACAGTCTCTCTTATGTGAGCAGTCGCAACAATTTCCGCATGCCCAACTACCACCGTGCCGATGTGAGCGCCAATTTCCACCGCAAATTCCAAAAACGGAATATGCGCCGCACCATCAATGTCAGCGTCTACAATCTTTACAATCACCAGAACCCCTACCTCACCTATACCAGCAGCGAGTACAGCTATAAAGGCTATTCCAAGGCCCTGGTGCAATTGTCCATCTTCCCAATTCTTCCCTCTGTGGCCTACACGTTGTATTTCTAATTTTACAAAATGATGATCATGAAAAAATATATTCCTCTGCTGTTGCTGATTTCGCTTTTCGTTTCGTGCGAGAAAGTGATAGAGTTTGACACCACGGTGTCGGAGTCGCAATTGATTTTGAACGCTATGCCGAGCAATGGCGACCAACTCTTTGTCAATTTTGCCTATAGCCGTTTCTTCCTCGACGACAACAACGACCATCCTGTGCCCAATGTCGATATGACCATCCTGGTGAACGGTGTGCCTTATAGCCCCGACAGTATGCGCAACTGCAACTATTATTTCGGCTACAATCTTCAGGACGATGATGTTCTCGACATCAATATCAGGGCTGGGGGCAATACCATTTCGGCCCACACCTACGTGCCCCGAATGCCCCGTATCAGCACTCCCGATGTGAGTGTTCTGTCCACTTACGTCGATTTGCTCTCGGTCCAGTTCAACATCGACGACTATGCCGACTACAAAGAATACTATTGCTTCACTGTCCAGCAGCGCGATAGTGGCTTCCGTTACAATCCTTTCCTCGAAAAAATCGACACCATCGATACCACCTATATCACCTATTTCCTTTGTCAGGACAAACAACTTGCCAATACCGAAGCTATCAACATCGAGGGCATGGATGTGATGGCGTTCAACCGATTGCTCGCCACCGACGAACACATCGACGGCACCAATCACCCCACCGCCCTATATGTGTGGATGTATAAGGACACCAACGAGATCTACCCCTTCATTCATCAATACACGCTGAATGTGGAATCTGTCACCCCCGACAGGTACCGCTATCTGCAAGACCTCGGCATGGCTACCAGCATCATCCAGCTTATCACCGAGCCCGCACCTGTCCACAGCAACGTGGATGGCGCTCTGGGCATCTTTGCCGGCAATGCCAAGCGGGTCTTCCCCTTGGCCACCATTACTAATGATTCCACCTTGGCTTACAAACCCCGCAACCGAAAAAAATAAACACCATGATACCTGCTCATATTTACGACCCTGTAAACCGTCGCATCATCGACGGCACCATCCAAATTGTTGACGGTCACATCTCCGCCATCGAACCCGCCGCTGAGCCTCTGCCCGCCGATGCTCCCTGCATTCTCCCGGGCTTTGTGGATGCCCATATCCATATCGAGAGCTCCATGCTGCTGCCCGAGAATTTTGCCAGTGCTGCGGTGCCTTTTGGCACAGTGGCCACGGTGTCCGATCCTCACGAGATAGCCAACGTCCTCGGCATGGAGGGTGTCGCCTTTATGGCCGAGCATGGTCGTAAGTCGCCTATGCACTTCTGCTTCGGGGCTCCGTCGTGTGTGCCCTCTACGGGATTCGAAACGGCAGGCGCAACGCTCGATGCTGAGGCTGTGGCACAGCTGATGCAACGGCAGGATATTGGCTATCTGGCCGAGGTGATGGCTGTCCCCAGCGTCATTTACCAAGAACCCGACATGATGGCGAAACTCCAAGCCGCCAAAAACTGCAACAAGCCTATCGATGGCCATGCCCCCAGTGTCGACCTCGACACACTGACCAAATATGCTGCTGCGGGCATCACCACCAATCACGAGTGCACCACTTTGGAGGAAGGCCGTGCAAACATCCGTCAGGGCATCAAAGTGCTGCTGCGTGAAGGTAGTGCGGCCAAGGATTTCGACGCCCTCATGCCCCTCATAGCCGAGAGCCCCGACATGGTCATGTTCTGCTCCGACGACAAACACCCCGACGAGCTGGTCAAGGGCCATATCAATCTCTTGGTGAAACGTGCCCTGGAGGCGGGTATGCCCTTGTGGAACGTGTTGCAGGCGGCAAGTGTCAATCCCGTGCGGCATTACAACCTCCCCGTCGGATTGCTGCAAGTGGGCGATAGCGCCGACTTCATCGTTGTCGACAATCTCCGCAACCTCACTGTCACCGACACCTATATTTGCGGCATCCCTTACAACAACTCCCATCCCCTCGCTGTTGAAGACACAACACACATCTTTGCCCCCAACAACTTCCATGCGCAGCCCCTTTCCGAAGAAGACCTCCGCATACTTCCGCAAGGCGACAAGATGCGCTGCATCGTGGCACGCGACCGCATGCTCCTCACCGATAGTATCACCGTGACCCCCAAAGTGGATCAGGACAATGTCGTATCCGACACTCAGAACGATGTCCTCAAGATTGTTGTCTACAACCGTTACGAACTTGGCGCCAAGCCCGCCATAGGCTTCATCCGTGGTTTCGGATTGAAAGCAGGCGCCCTGGGAGCCACCGTTGCCCACGACAGCCACAACATCATTGCCGTAGGCGCTACCGACCAGGCCATTGTCTCCGTCGTCAACCAACTTGTTGCCATGAAAGGCGGCTTGGCTGTGTGCGACCGTGAGGGCAAACTCCAATCCCTGCCGCTCCCTGTGGCTGGCCTCATCAGTTTGCAGCCGGCTCAGCAAGTGGCCGATGATTTCACCCTGCTCACACAGCACCTGCTTGCCCAAGGCTGCCGACTCGAGGCCCCCTTCATGACCCTCGGCTTCATGGCGCTCCCCGTCATTCCCGCGTTGAAGATGACCGACAAAGGCCTCTTCCGCTACGACACCTTCAACCACACCCCCCTCTTTGAATGAAGATCTACCTCATAGGCTACATGTATAGTGGAAAAACCACTGTCGGTCATGCCCTTGCTCGCAGCATGGGTTACCGCTTCTACGACCTCGACCAAGCCTTTGAGGCAAAGTATCACACCTCCATACCCCTCTTTTTCCAACGCTACGGCGAAGAGGCTTTTCGCCGCCTCGAACAACAGATGCTTCACACCACCGCCGACCTCGACAATGTCGTCATCTCCACCGGAGGAGGCACCCCGTGCTTTTTCGACAACATCCAATGGATCAACAGCCATGGTGTTTCGGTATATTTGGATGTCACATTTGAAACCATACTGTTCCGAGCCGCCAAATCCCGCAAGACACGTCCCATCCTGGCCGACAAAAGTCCCGAAGAACGGGAAGCCTACGTCCGCCAGCAATTGCAGCAACGCCTGCCATACTACCAGCAAGCCCAAATCAACTTCCCCGCCGATAATCCCGACATGAATATGCTGAAAAACCTTTTGAATGAAAAATAAAAAACGAAGAGTGGCAACCGCACCACTCTTCATTCTTTATTCACAATTTTAAATTCTCACGGCATCACTCGGGGCAGTCTTCACGGATGCGGGTTCCCAGGCCCCATGTATTGCCGAAGGCAGGTCCCCAAACATCATCATTGGCATAGGTCTCCCCCTTCCCGCTTGGCACATGAAGCGTGGGTGTGCTATGAATGTTCATGCCGCCGAAACAATTGCTACCTTCATCCCGATCGCTTCTCGGAGGGTTTTGCGCCTTGCAGTAAATATCGGTAATGTTTCTACAGAAAGCGAAGACGTCCACGCCCAAATGGTCGAGGTTCGGACCAAAAGTTATGGTTTGTATTCCTGAGTCATAAAAAGCGGCGCCACCAATACTGGTTACGCTGGGGAGATTGACAGTGGTGAGCGCCGTACAGTAATTAAAAGCCCACTCTCCAATACTGGTTACGCTGGAGAGATTGAGAGTGGTGAGCGCATAACAATATGCGAAAGCCCATGCGTCAACAAACGTTACACCTGGCATGGAAACGGAACTCAAGGACCCACATCCATAGAATGCATACCCTCCAATCGTTTTGACGCTTTCGGGCAGTTCTATGGTTGATAGTGCATTGTTGGACTTAAATGCATTGAATGGTAACTCGGTTATGTCGGAGTTGAATATTATGGTGCCTTGCTGACTTGTTGCGTCATAGTCATGATGGAGTATTCTTTTTCCCCATGCCTCATTATTTCCTTCTTCAAAACCTGAAAGTTTGCTGGTGGCGGTGTATTTTATCCAATTTTGGCGATCTGCATAGTCATCACAGATGTCGTAGGTGGCACTGAAAGGCACCTGGTGGAGTGTGTTGCGAGCGAAGGTGGCTGTGTTGGTGGTTTGGGCGAGGGTGTAGATGCCGTAGCCGTCATCTACTTTTACGGTGAGGTGGGCGCCAGAGATGGTGGGAAGGGCGATGTAGAACACCTTGCCTTCGGCGGGCACCTCAACACCGTCGCCGCAATCGAGGGTCACGGTGTTGCCGCCGTTTGAGAGATTGTAACTGAAGAGTGAGGCTTCGCCAGTCAAACCGACATTTCCGTTGCCCCAAAGATTTTGGTTGTCGGCAATCACCTGGATGCTGTGAACGCGGAGATGGTCGTAAGTATAGTTCATCACCTTCACAGCCAGGACGGAGCCGATGTTGCGGAACTTCAGCGTGTTTTCTTCGTAACCGCAGTAAGCCAACATTGGGGCGGCAACAATCTGTTGGCCTTGGCTGTTTTCACGATAGGTCTGCACCTCGGGCAGAGTGATACTGCACGCATGACGTCCCGTTCCCATAGTTGCATGGTAGGGATAGCTGGCATAATAATCTCCTTCTGCTTCTGTGAGGTTACTGGCTGATATGGTGGCATGGTTGTTGTTCACGGAAACTTGCTTCTCGGTTTCGTTCAGCCACACTATGTCGCCATCGTCCCACACGGCGAAGTCCTGATTGTCGATGTGCATCTTTGCATCGCCGTTGTAGTGTTCCACCTCGAGGGTGAGCACGTTGGTGTCTTCTTTTTGACATGCCGCCATGCCTATCAGCAGGGCGACGAAGGGTAATATCAGTTTCTTCATAATGTTGTCCTCGGGGTATTAGTTAAAGAAAGTTTCATCGTAGTCGTGGCGCTCGAACTGTTCGTTGCGGGGGCCGTAGTCGCCGAACTCCATCAAAAATTCATCATTGTTTTTTTGGAACGGGTAGCCTTCATTTGAGCCTTCAAAGCCCCGTTCCACCTTGAACTCCACCACCTTCAAAGTGGGGGATTGATAGTTCGTTTTTTCCATTTTTCAATCTGAATAATGCGTTGATTTATACTATTGTTTTGTTTTTCGTTGTTTGTAACCAATTGTAGATTAATCAATTTGTATCCCCTATACAAGTTGCAGTATAGGGAGGGTATTCGTTTGCAAAATTACAAAGATTTTTTGAAATAATGAACATTTTGATAGATAATTAAGTTTTTTAATAATCTTCAGCAAAGTAAGTGCCGGCAGCATGTCCAATAGGGACATCCTCACCGAAGGTGCTTTAACCCCACACATCAAGACGCATGTCTGATGTGTGGGGTATAGGGTGGAGTGTGGAATGCGTCCCGAAGGGACGCTCTATATATCCCCAAAATTACGAAAATTGCTGTCAAATTCAGTGATTAGGTGATTTAACAAAATATCAGCGACAAGATATGTGCTTCCTGGATGGCAGTACCTTATACGCCTGTTCGTGGTTGAGGCTTCCAACCAGGTGTCCAGTTTCCGTGCCGGAATGTTGGCATGGTTCCTCTACGGCTGCAAGACCGACCGCAAGACCAAGGAACTCGTGAGCCTTTTCGCCACCTGGGTTGCCTCTTACATGCTCAACAGTTTGGTGGCATACGCCGACCAGATTGAGACGAAAGGGAGGAGAATCAGGTTTGGTGAAGCGTTTGCGTCTCTTCCCGACCAGTTTGACACTCAGCAACTGCGTGAGGCTTTGATTGCTGTGGGATGTAAAAGTCCTGCGAAACAGGTGGTTTTTCGTTGGCAACAACAACTGGTTGTCGAAAAAGTTGATAACGGCCTGTACCGCAAGGTAAAACACACAGATTAATAAAAAAGGTTAACAGGTTAACGGTTAACTCTAATGTGTCTGCAAATGCACACTCGAAAATGGATTACATTTATAAGATTAAATAAATACTATTATATATAATAATATCTAAACTAAAATTGCATTCTTACATACATTGCAGTTAACCGTTAACCCGTTAACCTTTTATTTTCCTCAAAAGTTGCTTTTTCTGTAACTCACTGATTCTCCCACTATAAGTGGGACATGAGTGGGAGAAGAGTGGGAGAAGAGTGGGAGAATGTAGGGAAAATAGCATTTTGAAGGCGAAACAACCCAGTTTTTTTAACACATTTTAATAACGAAAAAGGACATGATCATTCATCTTTTGTATAACAAAACCCTTTACATCAGCAAAAAAGAGGGCATATACTACCACTTTTTGAGCAACACGCCTTCGCCCGAAAATGAGGCCGAATTGCTGAA
>JAZUFY010000163.1:0-4029 GCA_045640925.1 Bacteroidales bacterium | reverse complement strand
CCTTACACTTTTGTGATGGATGCCAACAACGAGGTGCCGCGAAACTATCTGAACCCGAACAAGACCATCGGGGTGCGTGTGCCCGACAACCCCATTCTGCAGGCCATCATCGAGGCCGTGGGGTGCCCGCTGATAGGGACTTCGGTGCGCCTCGAAAACGAGGAACAGGAGAGCGAATACCTCACCGACCCCGAGCTGATTCACGAGGCTTTTGCCAACCGAGTGGATTTGGTAGTGGATGGGGGCATAGGCGAGGATGTGCCCTCAACGGTGGTGAACTGCGCGGGAGGAAGCCTCGAGGTGCTGCGTTATGGGAAAGGAGAGATTGATTTATGAAGCTTACCATCCGCAACAGGCCTGACCAATATTCGGGAGTGCTGGGATTTGTGGCACAAGTGGTTGTGATGACCTTGGCCACACTTTTGGCGGCTTACGTGCTGCCCGACTCTATGGTGCGTATCGACAGCCTTAGGACGGCCATTCTTGCGGCTGTGGTCATCTCGCTCCTCAACAATTTCATCCGCCCCATCCTCATTGTCATCACGCTGCCTTTCACCATTTTCAGCATGGGGCTGTTTCTGCTGGTAATCAACGCGGTAATCATCATGCTGGCTTCGGGCTTGGTAAATGATTTTCACGTCTACGGATTCGGCAGCGCTTTCATTTTCAGTTTGCTGCTGACTTTTTTAAACTATTTGCTGGAGATACCGAATCGGCTGATGAGGCGTCCGAAGTACGAGCCTTCGAACCACGAAGCCATCGACGGGCACACCGACACCGACGAGGAGGGTTTCTCGCCCTACGAGGAAATCCACGACGAGGAAGAAAAATAACGACTAAAAACAACATTTATATTATGCAAATCGTAACAACAACGGCTGCCCTCACCGCAGCCATCCAGGATGCAAAGAAAAACAATAAAACCATAGGCCTCGTGCCCACAATGGGCGCTCTGCACGAGGGTCACCTTTCGCTTATCCACAAGGCTCGCGAGCAAAACGACCTCGTAGTGGTGAGTGTCTTCGTCAACCCCATCCAGTTCAACAACAAGGAGGATCTGGCCAAATATCCCCGCACCGTGGAGGCTGATTGCGAGAAACTTGCTTCGGCAGGTGCCGACATCGCCTTTGTGCCCTCGGTGGAGGAGATGTATCCCGAACCCGTGAATACGGTGTACCATTTCGGAGCCATCGAGGAGGTGATGGAAGGGCCCCGCCGTCCTGGTCATTTCTCGGGTGTTGCCGTGGTAGTTCGCCGCCTCTTCGATCTTGCACAACCCGACAGAGCCTATTTCGGCGAAAAGGACTACCAGCAGATTGCCATCATCCGCAACCTCTTGGAGCAGATCAAATACCCCATCGAGCTGGTTCCCTGCCCCATTGTGCGAGCCGAAGACGGCCTTGCCCTCAGCAGCCGCAACATGCGCCTCAGCCCTGAGGCCCGTGCCGTGGCCCCCAACATCTACGCCACCTTGCAGCAAGCTGTCGAAATGTCGGAATGTGAGGATGTGGAAAGTGTGCACGACTGGGTTATCGACACCCTCTCCTCGTTCCATGAGGTCAACGGCATCGATGAATCGCTGAAATTCGAACCAGAATACTTTGAGATTGTTGACGATACCACCCTCCAGCCTATTCAGGATTGGGAGGATGCCAAGGGCATTGTGGGCTGCATCACCGTGTGGCTCGACGGTGTTCGTCTGATCGACATGGTACGTTTCAAATAAAACATACAATGGCAAGATACTGAAAAAGGCGGGAACTCCCCGCCTTTCTTTCATTTCACCCCATATACCTCCTTCACTATATGCCATTGTTTGCTCACATCGCTCACAGTCATACCATTTGGAGCCATCTTGTTGAAGAGTTCTGCAAACTTGGTACCTTTCGATTTCTCTTGTTTGGCCCATAGGCGCAACTCTTGGTCAGAGAAGTGCTTGATGGGTATGTCTTTCCGATATATGACATTGTTGACACCTACATCACTTAGAACACGAGTAGCCCTATCAATATCCGCTTGCTTGGTCTCATTACTTGAATAGACATATACGTCAAAAAGGACTATCGGGGACTCATTGCACCAAATATTGGACAGCCAGGTGGTAGCCAGATAAACCAAATCCGCAGATGACACCACGGACTACAGGGGAAATGAGGGAATGGTGGCGATATTCCTCACGAGCGAAGATGTTGCTGATATGGACTTCGACAACAGGGGTTGTGATAACGGCAATAGCGTCATGAAGAGCCACAGAGGAGTGGCTGTAGCCTCCTGCGTTGAGGATAATCCCATCGTATGTGAAGCCCACCTCATGAATCTTATTGATCAACTCGCCTTCGACATTGCTCTGAAAGTAGTCAATTTGCACCGCAGGAAAGGCGGAACGCAGTTCTGTGAGGTAGTCCTCAAAAGTACGATGGCCATAAACATCGGGCTCGCGAACCCCAAGAAGGTTGAGATTGGGACCGTTTATTATCATTATTTTTTTCATGATGCAAAAATACGAAAAAAAGTCCATATAACAAAAAAAACGCTTCCCGAAGGAAGCGTTTATCAATAGATACTCAATATGAAAATCTAAATTAGATGATGCCCTGAGCCATCATGGCGTTAGCAACGCGCATGAAACCAGCAACGTTAGCACCCTTGACATAGTTGATGGTACCATCAGCCTGCTTACCATACTGGACGCACATGTCATAGATGTCGTTCATGATCTTGAACAGTTTAGCGTCAACTTCTTCAGCAGTCCAGTTGATGTGACCAGCGTTCTGGCAGATTTCGAGACCAGAGGTGGCAACACCACCAGCGTTGACAGCCTTACCAGGACCGAAGGGGATACCAGCAGCCTGGATGGTGTGGATAGCCTCAGCCTGGCAACCCATGTTGGAGATTTCAGCAACATATTTCACGCCGTTAGCGATAAGCTCCTTAGCGTCAGCCTCGTTGAGCTCGTTCTGGAAAGCGCTGGGGCAAGCGATGTCGCACTTGACGCTCCAAGATTTCTTACCAGCGGTGAAAGTAGCTCTCTGGGGGAATTTCTGAGCCATTTCTTCAACCTTGTTGTGGTTGGAAGCACGCATGACGAGCATATAGTCGAACATTTCCTTGTCCATACCGCTCTTGATTTCGCAAACGCCGTCAGGACCAGAGATAGCGACAACCTGAGCACCGAGTTCGGTAGCCTTCTGAGCAGCACCCCAAGCAACGTTACCGAAGCCAGAGAGAGCAATTCTCTTACCCTTCAAGGTGTCACCTTTTTCCTTAACCATGCGGTCGACATAGTAGATAGCACCGAAACCGGTAGCTTCGGGACGCATGAGGGAACCACCCCAGCCGTAGCTCTTACCAGTGAGAGCGCCAGTGCTGTGCTCGCGAGCGAGTTTCTTGTACATACCGTACATGTAGCCAATTTCGCGGCCACCAACTCCCACGTCACCAGCGGGGCTGTCCTGGTCGGGACCAATGTTGCGCCAAAGTTCAGTGATGAAAGCCTGGCAGAAACGCATGATTTCAGCGTCGCTCTTTCCAGTGGGGTCGAAATCGGCACCACCCTTACCACCGCCGAGAGGCAGGTTGGTGAGGCTGTTCTTGAAAATCTGCTCGAAACCGAGGAACTTCAGCATGGACTCGTTCACCTTGGGGTGGAAGCGGAGACCGCCCTTGTATGCACCGAGAGCGGCGTTGAACTGCACGCGATAACCGAGGTTCACCTGGGTCTGACCCTTATCGTCAACCCACACAACGCGGAATTTGAAGATACGATCGGGCTCAACAATGCGCTCGACAATCTTAGCAGCCTCGTACTCGGGGTGCTTGTTATATTCCTCTTCGATGGTCTCGAGAACCTCACGAACGGCCTGTAAGTACTCGTTTTCACCCGGATGTTTGGCCTCCAGGTTGGTCATAATTTCGTTTACTTTCATGATATTGAATGTTTTGTATTAAACAATGATATTTTTTTGTGATAACAAATGTACGACTATTATTTGATTAAAAAAAATTTTTTTTGAAAAAAGTTGATGAAGT
>JAZUFY010000162.1:0-2410 GCA_045640925.1 Bacteroidales bacterium | reverse complement strand
GTCTCCAAGACCATACAGCCTTTGTAGGAACATTACTTTCATCATGAATACAGGATCCAACCCACGTCGGCCGGCATTGCTTTTGCGATTCTCCTTAGCGAACACAGGCTCAAGTATTGGTCGGAACTGCTCAAAATCCAGCACCTCCTTGAGGGCTGATAGTGGGTTCCCGATTCCAGAAAGTGCTTCAATGGTGAATTCTTGGTCGAACATGCCTGTTTCAGATGATTTTTTGTATGCCATATCAAGACTCTTCAATTATTTTGCAAAGATATGAAAAAATATTGACATAAACAAATGATTAACAATTTTTTAATTTATAGAACTCCCCTTAAAATAATTGACGCATTTGCAAAAGAGGGAGCCCTACGAATAGGGCTCCCTCTTTGTAATGACATCTTGGGTTCGATGTTGTTATCAACGGTGTCATTAATGTCATCAGTTGATTTGACATCCTGATGGATTAGTCGATGTTTTTCAGTGCGGCTTGGAAGGTCTCGATGATGCTTTTGGAGGTGAAGGTGGCACCCGCTACGGTGTCGACTTTCTTCTTCTTGGCTTTCTTGACTTTCATACCGTCCCAACTTTTCAGCAGACCTGCATCGACTATTTTGCGCAGGTAGCCAGGGGTCTCGCTATTGTCGAGCATGGTGACGCCGACAATCTTTTTTTCGGGCGTAAGGGCTATCATCAGGGGTGTTTCGCCTGCATAGCCTTTAATTCCGTTGCTGGCGGGTTTGGAGTAGACTACATAGCCTATCACTTTCTTTTGGGCATCGTAAACAATAGTCCATTTGGTGTCTTTCTTAACAGTTTTGGCTGTGGGGAAAATGCTGACAACCTCCATGGCGATGCCGTCTTTGTTGCAGGAGGATTGGTTGGAACAACTGCTTTGTGTGTGCTTGCCATGATGGGGACAGTTGCCGCAATTGTGTCCGCCGTGGTTGTTCTGAGCCATGGCGGGAACGAGGGCAAGACAGAAGAGGAACAAAAGCGTTACACGCTTTATTATTTGAGAATTGGGCAGTGGCCGTTTTTTGTTCATAATGCTATTTTATTTTAGAATTGAAAAATTGAGATGTGAGATGTGAGCGTTCGTTTCACTATTCACATCTCACATTTCACTTATTTTGCAAAATATTCATAGAAATAGGGGATGGTTTCGATGCCTTTGAAGAACTGCTCGAGGGGGTAGTTCTCGTTGGGGGCATGGATGTCGTCGCTGCCCAAGCCGAAGCCCATCAGGATGCTCTTGGTGCCGAGGATGTTCTCGAAACCAGCCACAATTGGGATGCTTCCGCCGCTGCGGGTGGGGATGGGACGTTTGCCGTAGGTGGTCTCCATGGCTTTCTCGGCGGCTTTGTAGGCCTTCATCTCCAGCGGGCTGACGTAGGCAGCACCGCCGTGGCAGGGAGTGACCTTCACGCGCACACATTCGGGTGCCACGCTCTCAAAGTATTCTTGGAACAGTTTGCTGATTTTTTGAAAATCCTGATTGGCCACCAATCGGGTGCTGATTTTGGCGTAAGCCTTGCTGGGGAGGACGGTCTTGCTGCCTTCGCCCGTATGGCCGCCCCAGATACCGCAGACATCGAGACAGGGACGTATGCCTGTGCGCTCTTTGGTGGTGTAGCCTTTTTCGCCGTGGACGGCTTTGATGTCGAGTTCTTTCTTGTAAGCTTCTTCATTGAAAGGAGCTTGGGCCATGAGTGCACGTTCCTCGTCGCTGATGACCAGCACGTCGTCGTAGAAGCCAGGGATGGTGATGTGGTTGTCCTCGTCGTGGAGGCCTGCAATCATTTTGCAGAGAATGTTGATGGGGTTGGCCACGGCGCCGCCGTAGATGCCGCTGTGGAGGTCGTGGTTGGCACCGGTGACTTCCACCTCCCAGTAGCAGAGGCCGCGGAGACCGCTGGTGATGCTGGGAACATCGGGGGCAATCATGGAGGTGTCGCACACCAAAATCACATCGCTCTTGAGCATCTCTTTGTGCTTTTCGCAGAAACCGTAGAGGCTGGGCGAACCAATTTCCTCTTCGCCTTCGAGCATGAACTTCACATTGCAGGGCAACTGGTTGGTTTTGACCATAAATTCAAAGGCTTTGGCCTGCATAAAACTCTGACCCTTGTCGTCGTCGGCGCCACGGGCCCAAATCTTGCCGTCTTTGACTACGGGCTCAAAGGGTGATGTTCTCCACAGTTCGAGAGGAGCCACGGGCATCACATCGTAGTGGCCGTAGACCAGAACGGTAGGCTTGCTGGGGTCGATAGTCTTCTCGCCATACACCACGGGATTGCCGTCGGAGGGCATCACCTCGGCCTTGTCGCAGCCTGCGGCCATGAGAAATTCCTTCCATTTCTCGGCACAGCGCACCATATCGGGCTTGTGCTCGCTTTCGGTACTGATGGAA
>JAZUFY010000161.1:0-2878 GCA_045640925.1 Bacteroidales bacterium | reverse complement strand
GACTCCATTATTGTGCATCTCGTTGCCGACTCGGCCACATTTCTGACCCTCGCCAATGGGCCCGACTTGATGTCGAATGTGTTTGTACCTGTGCCGCAGGGCATCCATGTCTCCAGCACCGACACCATATCGCTATTCACTTTTGCGAACACCATAGACCTTGACACCCTCAACGACAATGAGAGTGGCGAGATGGAGATGACCGCTGTGTGGCCTGTGGACAAACTGGGATGCGACTACTTTGTCAATGTTTACAAGAACACCATTGGTGGACATAATCCCGAAATACTTGTTGTAGCGGCAGAGGATAGTGTGAATGTGACCATTTCGGCTTCGGTGGACGGGACAGTGCCCGCGGTGACACATACCCTCCGTTTGGGCGAGGTGGTGAGAGTGTTCGGCCCCGAGGCGGCGGGACGTCATGTCACCTCGGAGGGTGGAAAACGTATTGCCGTGATATCGGGAGTGGGGAATATCTACATTCCCGCAGGCATGTTGTCGGCAGATCGTATTTTTGCCTCCATGCCCCCGACAGGCTATTGTGGCAGGCAGTTTCTCCTTGCCGTCACCCCGAACCGTCTCAACGACAGAGTGCAGGTGATGGCCTTTGTCGACAATACCACCGTTGCCCTTGACGGCGTACCTGTCACAACCCTTTCACAAGGCCAGACATACGAGTTTGAGATAGACACAAACCATGTTGCCTCGTGGCTCGAAAGTTCGCAACCTGTTTCGGTGTGCGTATACCTCACGGGGACGCGCTATGGTAATGCGGACACGTTGCAAAATTCTCCAGGAAGTTATAGCGGCGATCCGTCCATGTATCCGCTATGCCCTGTGGAACAATGGTATAATCAGTCAAGTTTCTTCTCCTACAACTACCCCTATCATGCCAATGTGGTGCTGGGAATGCCCACGATGACATTTTATCCGCACAATTTTGTAGGCATAGCCACGCGAACCCAGCATGTCGCGGGGATGATGTTGGACGGGGTGTGCATAGATACGGCTTTCCACACCTTGCCCTACGACGCGGAATATAGCTATGCCAGAATGAGGGTGAGCGGAGGAACACATCGTCTGCAAAACACGTTGGGTCCTTTTGAAGCCCACGCCATCACACTCAAGAATTGCTCCGCCATAGCTTCGGCCACGGGGTGGGCAGCGATAGAGACTCCTCAGGTGCTGCATCAATCTTTGGAGTTCTGCCAAGACGATGAGATAACCCTCAACCTTGCCGAGTTCACAGATTTCGACCCACAATTTCTCCCCAATTGGGATTTGGGAAACGGGACAACGATGCAGGGAGCCTCGGTGACGTTGGCACCAACGACGGAGACGGAATATTTGATAACAGTACTCTTTCAACATGCCCCATGCCTCCATACTGTTGACACACTCTATCTGAATTTGGAAATTCATTCCACGTATCGGGAGGATGTTTTCGACACGATCAATCTTGGTCAGACCTATCGTTGGCAAGGGCGTGTGCTTACCCAAGCGGGTGATTATCCCCAGCATTTTCTCACCAACGATGGTTGTGACAGCCTCGTCACCCTTCATCTCGAAGTCAATACAGATACGCAGGAATGCCTCATCTATGTTCCCAATGTGTTCACACCGGATGAAGAAACAAACAATTTGTTTGGTGCGGTGGGCTCGAATGTAGGCACATTCAGCATCTCCATTTTTACACGGACGGGCAATCTGGTGTGGCATGCCGATGATATTCAAGCCCGATGGGACGGCACACATAGGGGAAAGCCTTGCACCCCTGCCTCATACGCCTACATTATCAAATACTCCTCGGTGATGTCGCCCAAAAGCATACAAACCATCGTGGGACAAGTGCTTCTGCTCCGATAACGGAGAATACTGACATATCTTCAATGTCGAATCACTATTTTATGCCATTTTGGCAGATTTTGAGTGTTGGCTTTATTTTTGTAAGAGGGGAGGTGTTGAAACAAATATAGCAGAATGATATTCCGATAAACATTCAAACCATAACAATATGAATCTAAACAATTTTACAATCAAGTCGCAGGAAGCCGTGCAGAAGGCGCAAGAAATTGCTATGACACGGCAACATCAGGCCATAGAGCCATGTCATCTGCTCAAAGGTATTCTGTGCGAAGACGAGAACGTGACGCCTTATCTGTTGAAAAAATTGGAGGTGAATCCCACGCGGCTCTCGCATCAGTTGGACGGTGTTATTGAGCGACTCCCCAAAGTGAGTGGAGGCAATCAGTATCTGAGCAACGATGCCAATCAGGCGCTGCTTAAAGCCTCACAACTTGCCAATGAAATGGGCGATGATTTTGTCTCCATAGAGCACCTGCTGTTAGGCCTGGCCGCAGGACATGATGCGGTGGCAAAACTGTTGAAAGAGTCGGGGGTGAGCGAAAAAGGATTGCGCGCCGCTATTGCCGATTTGCGCAAAGGCAGCAAAGTGGGCAGCCAAAGTGCTGAGGAAAGTTACAACGCACTCAACAAATATGCCAAGAACCTTAACCAGTTGGCTCAGGCAGGAAAACTTGACCCTGTGATTGGACGAGATGAAGAGATTCGCCGTGTGTTGCAGATTCTGAGTCGCCGCACGAAGAACAACCCCATTCTTATCGGAGAACCTGGCGTTGGAAAAACCGCTATAGCAGAGGGTTTGGCGCATAGAATAGTAGGTGGCGACGTGCCGGAGAACTTGAAGAGTAAGACCTTGTTCAGCCTCGATATGGGAGCCTTGATCGCGGGTGCGAAGTACAAGGGCGAGTTTGAGGAGCGACTGAAGAGTGTCATCCGTGAAATAAACGAGGCTGATGGCGAGATAATCCTTTTTATCGATGAGATACATACCCTTGTCGGAGCCGGTGGGGGAGAA
>JAZUFY010000160.1:0-3736 GCA_045640925.1 Bacteroidales bacterium | reverse complement strand
TTTCGGTTCAGCATAAACTGCCCCACAAACTGAGAAAAATTCGTTTCTATACGCTTTCTGGCCTTTGCAAAAAACGAGATTTTTCAAGAAATGCTTGCATATATCAAAAAAAAATGCGTACTTTGCAAAGAAGTTATGCATGATGATGGTTTTTGTAATAATTTGATTTTTATTATAAAATACGAAAAATTATTGACAGACACAACTTTTTTGAAAGAAATTATTAACAAATTAATTCATCCAATAGGTAAAAATATACAGACAATGAAACATCTCTTTATTAAGTCTTTGATTGCTCTGATGACGGCAAGCATGCCGTTCATTGCATCTGCACAGAATTTTATGTCAGGAGGAATAGGCTACCACATTCTTTCCACAGATGACAATACGGTGGAAGTGACTGTAAAACAAAATTGCACTCCTTATTCTGGCAACATCAACATTCCTTCTACGGTGACCTATAACGGCACCACCTATGATGTCGTCGCCCTTGGCGAGAAAGCGTTCTCCGAAGCCTCACTCTCGGGCATCACCATTCCCTCGTCTGTCAAACGGATCAAATACGGCTGCTTTCAATTTGCCCACAGTCCTTCCACTATCAATGTCCCTGCCTCGGTGACGGATATTGAAGCACTGGCATTTGCAGCATTCAATCTTACGAATATCAATGTGGACGAGAACAATCCCAATTACAGGTCGATAGGGGGATTGCTGTTCAGCAATGATACTTCCACGATTGTGGAGTGTCCGATGTCGAAAAACGGAGTTGTAACTTTGCCTCAGAGCACAAGATATATAGCCCCCTATGCCTTCGCCTATTGTCAAAACATTACCAATGTGGTGCTCCACGAAGGTCTTTTCAGCATTGGGTACTGGGCATTTGTTGACAACCAGCGTTTGAACAACATCGCTATCCCCTCATCGGTCATACATATCGACGCAAGTCCGTTCGTTAATTGTCCTGCTCTCACCAACCTTTCCATAGCGGAAGGCAACACACATTATTATTTGGACGGCGTGATGATTTATTCTGCGGATGGCGACACGTTGATTTCTGCCCACAAGAGTGCCGATTCCGTGTTTTTGTCGAGTACGCTACGTGTGGTCAACGGCTTTGGCGGCAACAGCGATGTCCGCTATGTCCACGTTCCCGACGGTGTGACCACTATCGGCAACGAGGCGTTTAATGGCAGCTCGTTGGTAAGCATAGATTTGCCAAGCCATTTGGACTTTATCGACGAATACGCATTCTACTATTGTCAGTCGCTTACCCGTGTCGGAATGCCTACCACCCTCGACACGATGGGAGAAGGCTGTTTCAAGTATTGCAACCAACTGACATCTATTGATATACCAAACGATTTGCGTACCATTCCCGAGTACGCATTTTTTATGTGTACCACCTTGTCGAACATCACATGGGGCGATGCCGTTGAAGTTATTGACACGGCTGCTTTTGGCGACTGCTCCTTTACGGAACTGACACTGCCCCCAACACTGCGAGTTATCAGAGAGGTTGCTTTTATCGGTGACTACAACGGAAGGTTGGGCAAGGTGGTCTTCTCTGCTCCAGTCGACACTATCGAAATGGAGGCATTCTATAGTCAATCCTTATCGATGATGCAACTAAAGAACAGTTTGCCTCCCGTTACCACGGACGATGGCTGTTTGGATGGCGCCAATGTGGACATTATCCTCATCCCCTGCGGAAGCCTCAATGCCTGGCTGGCCGACAGCTACTGGGGACAATTCGCCGACAAATACCGCGAGGACTGCAGCGTCATTGACGATGTATACCATGATAATATAAAAATATCCTCACAGGGCAATCTTATTTCAATCCAAGGTATCCAAGGGGAATCTGTGTATGTGTTCGATGCTGTAGGTCGGCAATTATATCACACCGCAGATGCCTCAGACATAGAAACCGTCAATGTACCTTCCGAGGGAGTCTATATCGTCAAAGTGGGCAGTAACCGAGCAAAGAAAATAGTAGTCATGAAGTGATAATCATTAAAAATATAACTTGACCTGTTGGCGGAATTGATTTGACCAGCCTGGAAGGCTGTACTTTGAGTAACCGGGCACGCAGTGTCCGGTTACTCAAAGTGTATGGATCGCTGCCTGGATGGCAGTACCTTATACGCCTGTTCGGGGTAGTGGCTTCCAGCCACGATTGTTATATGATTTCCACATACCCCGCACTTCGTGCGGGGTTACTCAGGGTGCTGGCTTCCAGCCAGATCGAGCTGGTTGCAACGGGGTTTAAGCAGTCTAATTGATTCTGCCAACGCATTATGTCTTACTTGCTTTCTATCAGGGTGCGAATATCGTCGAGGGTGATGCCGAGCATCTTCATTTTCTGCACAAAATAGGGCAGCTCTTCTTCCAAAAAGTACTGCCTGTGCAGTTTGATGATGTGGTCGGCAGCCTTGGGGTCGACAAAATAGCCCACCCCTCGGCGGTTGTAGATGATTTCGGCATTTTGCAGATAGTCGAAGGTGCGCATCACCGTGTTGGGGTTCACCCCCAGTTCGGCAGCCACGTCGCGCACCGAGGGTATACGCTCATCGTTGTGCCATTCGTCGGCCATGATGCGCTCGCAGAGGGAATCGGCAATCTGCAGGTATATCGGTTTTTGTTTGTTGAAGTCCATGATTCGATGTTATTTGAGGGTGAGAATGTTGAGCTCTCCCGAGACGGATTCCATGTCGATATGGCATGATCCGTCGCCGATGATGTGCTTCTTTTCGTGTGTTGTTGCGGGCAGATAGGAGTTGAAATTTGTGCCGATACCTTCAACGTCGGCGGTGATGCCTGCATCGGTGGGGACATATAGTGTGACTTTGCCCGAAACACTCTCGATGTCGATTGCTTTAGGTAGTGTGGAGAAATAGCCGGTGATGGAGTCGGAGGAAACACTTTCTATGTCGATTTTATTGCACACCACCTGGTTGAGGAGCATGTTGGCCGAAACCACTTCGCAATCAATTTTATCGCACTGGATGGTGTCGAAGGTGATGTCGACACCCACCGACTCGATGCTGATGTCTTGAAGTTTAGTGTTGCGAGGGATTTTGACAAGGAGGGCTTTCTTCAAGCCTTTGAAGGTGCCCGCCTTGTGTTTCCCTGATTTGCAGTAGGCAATGTGAAGTTCGCCATCGTTGTCGAGGTAGTGGTACATGGTGGTCTTTTCGTTGAGGCTCTTGGCTGAAGTTTCGGATATTTCGACGTTCTCGCCATCGAAATATTGGATATTCACCTGACCGTCGAGCCAGTCGATGTCGATGTCGCTTACAGCACCTTTAATCTCGCCGCCTCCCATTGTGTAAAGCTCGGCATAGTCGTAATCCATGCAGCCTTCGTTAATATTGAAGTGGCACGAAGAGAGAAGCAAAGCAGCCACTAAGGCAAAAAATATGGGGAAAACTGATTTCATATTCATGATAATAAATGTATTAAATTAATATCTCATTTTCTTCAAACGGAGACCTGTCCACCAAAGCAACACCCCTGCAAGAACAACGTTGATGGCGAAGGCACCCCAATATACCCAGGAGATAAACTGTTCGACATCCTTGGGACCGTCCCAATCTATCCAATTAATAAAAATGGGGATGAAGGGGATAAGAATAATTTGGAGGACAAATTCGATGCCCCAGAGGGCCAAGAAAGTCTTGAGCACTTTGTGCTTTTTGAAGATAGTGCCCGTGAAAAGGAACATGGCACCCGAAGC
>JAZUFY010000159.1:0-9562 GCA_045640925.1 Bacteroidales bacterium | reverse complement strand
AAGACCGTCCGCGTCTTCGACGTCGTGGGTCGTCTCGTTGCCCAGCGCACCGCTGCCGGCGTTGAAGAGGTCTTCAACATGCCTAACACTGGCATCTACCTCATCAAGGTCGACAACGCTCCCGCCCGTCGTGTTGTGGTTCGCCCGTAACTGCTAACAATCTGGTGGGCGGCCTCCGCCGCCCACATAGATACTCTCACAGAAACCCCGCCTTTTGGGCGGGGTTTCTGTTTTGCTATGCAGCCCCCACAGCCGAGCTGTGGAGAACAAGACGGTAAGAGGTGCCCGTCCTGTTCTCCACAGCTCCCTCCTGTCCTCCACAGCTCCCTCCTGTTCTCCACAGCTTGGCTGTGGAGCTCAAAGAGGGCTCGGCTGTGGAGCTCAAAGAGCCTCGGCTTTCAGCCGTGCCTCCAGTTCTGGTGTCCAGGGTTCGGTGCTGATGGCGTGGGCCATGCCGTTGAGCTCAAGGCATTGCCGGCGTGTGATGGTCCTCCGTTCGGTATGGTGGGGCCACGGGGCCAACATGAGCAGCAGCCCGTTGGCGCAGGCTTCGAAGTATTTTCCAGGCGGTTTGTATAGCGGGGCAAAACCATTCTCAAGGATGACTATCAGCGGCTGTTGTGCATCGAGGGCGGCACGGGCTATCTCTTTCTCGCCTGCCGAGATGCACGGACTCACCACCACGCCGCCCTTCGTGCCTCTGTCGAGGAAATAGGCCTTCTGCCGTGCTATCAGTCGCAGGTTCTCGGGTGTGGTGTTGTTGTGGCAGCGCACCTGCATACGCATGGGCCTGTCGAGCAGCCACCTGTTGCCTATGGTGGCAAAGGTCATGCCGTTAATCTGGATGTTGCCCACCACCTCGAACAGGTCTGGGTGCTCCTTTTTCGTCAGAGCGCGGTAGGGGTTTTGAGCCACATATTCCACCATAGTGTCTAACTGTCCGCTGTGCATGAGGATAGTGTCTTGGAAGTTCTCGCTGAAGAGCGGCGGGGGGGCCTGCACCCCTTTGGCTCCCAAGCGGCCTTGGACAGTGAGTTGTTGCCAGTAGTGTTTGTTGCAATGGTTCTTCACGATGCCCACGAGTTTCCCCAGCGGGCGGGGGAGAGGGGCTCTCACAAACAGCACGATGTGCAGATGTTCCGGCATCAGCTGTAGGCGTATGATGCTCACCTGGGGGTATTCTTTGGTGAGAGCTGTCCATTCTTGTTCCACCTGTGTGCCGAGCATGGTGGGCACCATGACGGCTTGTCGGCTGCTGTCGGCTGTTGTCCATGTCAGGGCGCCCAATAGTGGCTGGGAGCGGTCTGCCAGTGTCAGGGTGAGCATATAGATGCACCGCGAACAATAGTCGTGTCCCTCCATACGGCGTAGCATGGAATGTTCCGTATCGTATCTCCAGCCGATACCCTCAATGTATTTGGCAACCTTCTCCGACATCGTTTTGCAAAAGTACGAAAAAATACTTGATTGACAAAAATCGGACAGGAAAAAGAGACGCGAAAAGTGTCGAATTGTCATTTTTTGTTTGAAATTGTCATTTTATTGCCCGTGCCGTTTTTGTGGTAAAAAATAAACATTTTAGCCTATCTTTGCATCTTTAAATATCATGGAAACAAAGAGTTGTGAATATTTTGCGGCGAAAATAAACATTTTTGACTATTTTCTAACGGCTATATATCATGGAAACAGAGACTTGTGTGTGTTTGAGATGGAAAGGAGATAGCCTGACAGGTAAGAAAAACGGTCTGTTTTGGGCCTTTTCGGCAGGCGGAATTCCGCCCCCATAGTCAAAAAAAATTTGTAAGTTTGCAAAATAAAAAAACACGCCCGATGATGCCAACAATAAACACCACCACCCCGAGTCCCAAGACCGTGTTTTTCGGCGTTTTCCCCAACGCCGAAAAACACGGTCTTCCTCTTCTGGATTTTTTTGTCAAAAAAAATTCAGATTTTATAATCATAGAGGCTCAACATCTGACTTTTTTTTGCAAAAAAAAGTCAGAAAAGGAGTATAAACCTATATATCTCTTGACGAGATATATAGCTTTATATAAAAAAGAAAAGAAAAAGAAAAGAAAAAAGCCGAAATCATGAAACCTGTCAGCACCCATCTTCGCACCCTGTACGAGACCATACGCCTGCTTGTGTACGCCTATATGTTGGAAGCCGTAGGACGTCCTGTTGAGGCCCTGCAATGCGGTTCGAGGCGGGTGGGCGGAGCAGGTGTGGCCCCTCTGGCGTATAGGTGCCTCCGTAGTGCCTTCGTCTGTCGAACTACGAAAGGTCGCTATAGTGTGCCTACCGTGTCGTTACTGTGTCGCTTAGGCGAGCGATACAATAGCCATCCAGTCGTCATCCACGCGTCATCCGTTGTGCATCGACAAGCCTCGACACTGCCTACGAGCAGCTTCGGAAGGGCTTCGGGACAGCTTGTCGGAAAGAAATGTGGGCAAACTTTGATGATATGGCAAAAAATTAGTAATTTTGCAAAAAAAATTGGTGGTGAGCCAATGGAAACAATGAATCCGATGGAAACAATGGAAATGCTTAACACTCAGAATATAGCTTTGAAAAACAATCATTCGCAAACAGGCACCGTCGAGGTCATGGCGCCTGTGGGTTCGTACGAAAGCCTCAGTGCAGCCATACAGGCGGGGGCCGATGCGGTCTATTTCGGCGTGGGGAACCTGAATATGCGTTCCCGTTCTGCCGCCAATTTTGATTTGGAGGATCTGTCCAAGATTGCCGCTATCGCCCATGCGCATGGCGTGAGGACCTATCTGACGGTCAACACCATCATCTACAACCAGGAGATTGAGGAGATGCACACCCTGGTGCGTGCCGCCAAGGAGGCGGGCATCAGTGCCATCATCGCCTCGGACATGGCGGTGATAACCTTTGCCAACAGCATCGGTGTCGAGGTGCATATCTCCACGCAGTGCAACATCTCCAACGTCGAGGCGGTGCGTTTCTTTGCCCAGTATGCCGACGTGCTGGTGACGGCCCGTGAGCTCCCGCTGCGCCAGGTGGCGGAGATTACGCAGTATATCCGTGACCACGACATCCGTGGCCCCAAAGGCGAACTGGTGCAGGTGGAGGTCTTTGCCCACGGCGCCCTCTGCATGAGTGTGAGCGGCAAATGCTACCTCAGTCTGGACAACTACAACTACAGCGCCAATCGTGGCGCCTGTCTCCAGTTGTGCCGTCGTGAGTATCTGGTGAAAGACCTGGAGTCGGACATCGAGCTGGTGGTTGACAACAAGTACATCATGTCGCCCAAGGACCTCTGCACCATCGGCTTCCTCGACAAGATTGTGAACGCGGGTGTGCGGGTGCTGAAGATTGAAGGCCGAGGCCGTTCCGCCGACTATGTCAAAACCGTTGTGGAATGTTACAAGGAGGCTTTGGCGGCCATCGAGGAGGGCACCTACACGCAGGAACGTATCGCGCAGTGGACCGAGCGTCTGCGTACCGTCTTCAATCGCGGTTTCTGGGACGGCTACTACCTGGGCCGTAAGATGGGCGAGTGGAGCGAGCGTTACGGATCGCAGGCCACCGAGAACAAGGTCTATCTCGGCAAGGTGACCAACTACTACAACCGTCCGCAGGTGGCTGAGATGCGCATCGAGACTGCCGAGCAGCTGCATCGGGGCGACAAGCTCATGGTGACAGGGCAGACCACAGGCGTCTACACTGCCCAAGTGGGCGAGATGCGTCTGGGCGACGCCCAGGAGCCCGTCGACGTGGTGCGGCAGGGCGACGTGTTCAGTGTGAAGACTTCCGAGGTGCTCCATCGTGGCGACAAGTTGTATCGGGTGGACCGCGTGGAGGATTTGTTTTAATTTTTAGCATTATGGCGAAAGCACGGACATTTTACTACTGCCGCGAGTGCGGCTATCAGTCGAGCAGCTGGCTGGGCCGCTGCCCCGAATGTGGCAACTGGAATACGTTTGACGAGGAGGTTGTGGAGCCGATAACGAAGGCCAAGACCAAAACCAAAAACGGCACGGGTGCGGCCCCGAAGCTGATACAGCATGTCACCTATAGCGATACGCAGCGTATGCCGACCCGCTGCGGCGAGTTCGACCGTGTGCTGGGTGGCGGCATCGTGCCTGGGTCGTTGTTGCTGATAGGGGGTGAGCCTGGCATCGGCAAGAGCACGCTGCTGTTGCAGACGGCGCTGATGATGAGCGGCGAGGCAGGTTCGAAGGTGCTGTATGTCAGCGGCGAGGAGAGCGAGGAGCAGATAAAGATGCGTGCCGACCGTGTTTCCGCCAACCCCAACCTGGTCAATTCGCAATTCGCAATTCACAACTCACAGATGTATGTGGTGAGCGAGACCCTGATGGAGCGCATCTTCGAGCACATCGAGAGTGTGAAGCCCGACTTGCTGATAGTCGACTCGATCCAGACCGTGAGCACCGAGACGATAGAGTCGGGTGCGGGCAGCATATCGCAGATTCGGGAGTGTACCACCCAGTTCCAGCATTATGCCAAAGAGAGTGGTGTGCCTGTGCTGCTGGTGGGTCATATCACCAAGGATGGCACCTTGGCGGGCCCCAAGGTGATGGAGCATATTGTCGATGCCGTCCTGCAGTTTGAGGGCGACCGCAATTACGGGTTCCGCATCCTCCGTGCGTTGAAAAACAGGTTCGGCTCCACCGCCGAGATAGGCATCTTTGAGATGCGTGGCAGCGGCCTTTGTGAGGTGGCCAACCCTTCGGAGTTGCTGGTAGGCCATCGTGACGAGGAGTTGAGCGGTGCCGCCGTGGCGGCCACATTGGAAGGGGTGAGGCCGATGTTTATCGAGGTGCAGTCGTTGGTCAGCAGTGCCGTGTATGGCACTCCGCAGCGCAACGCCAACGGTTTTGATATGCGTCGTATGAACATGCTCTTGGCCGTGTTGGAAAAACGCTGTGGCTTCAAGTTGGGGGTCAAGGACGTCTTCCTCAACATGGCTGGCGGTATGCGTGTGAGCGACCCCGCGATGGATTTGGCGGTGGCGTGCAGCATACTGTCGAGCAATGTCGATATCCCTATCTCGCCGCGCTATTGCTTTGCCGGTGAGTTGGGTTTGAGTGGCGAGGTGCGCCCTGTGAGTAGGGTGGAGCATCGTGTCAGCGAGGCTGCCCGTATGGGCTTTGAAAAGATTTTTGTGTCGAAATATGATGCGAAAACAATCGCTGACCGCAAATATCCTATTGATATTGTTGCGGTCAGCGTGATAGAGGAGGCCTTTAGAGGGCTTTTCAGCTGAGCAGTTCTTGGCGGACGAAGGCGCTCATTGATACCACGGGGTTGAAACCTTCTTCAAAGGTGTGGCTGGCGGCGAAGTTTTTGAATTGCGAGAGCAGGTCCACCATCTTCAGTGCCGCGTAGGGGCGCAGCGTGGCTTTGAATGCTTCCAGTTTTTCAGGAGTATCTGCACCCGCATATTCGCGGGCAAAGATGTCGAACACTTGCTGCATCTGGGCGTTGCCGATATGGTAGAGGTCGGTGGTGAGGCTGTCTGGGTTGCAGAAGCATACGAAATACCACATGCCTAAATCGTAATAGGGGTTGCCCCAGCGGAAGTCGCCCAAGTCAATCCAGAGGTCGTAGACAGGTTTCTGAACATCTTTGGACAGCGGGCCGCCCGTGGTGATGACATTGCCGATATGGAGGTCGCCGTGGATGCAGGTGTCGGCTTCGGGGGTGTCGTCGATGAACTTGTGCATCCGCTGCTTCTCCTCCTCGGTAAAGAACTCGCTGTGGGTCACAATCTCGTGGAAATGGTCGGCCACAGATTCGAAGTGGTTCTTGTCGCATTCGGTAGAGTGCAGTTTTTTTGTCATGTGGGCGAAACGGACGGCGATGTCCTCCAACGCTTCGGGGCGGTTGCTGATATAGCGTGAGAAAGACTCTTTGGGTTTGATGCGGTGGTACTCGACGCCTGTGCGTGTGCCGTCGGTGATGAGGCGGCCCGACATGGGGGTGGGTATGCCCATGCGGTTGACACGGCGGGAGAGCATCAGCTCCTGTATGGGCAAGGCGTTGGGCACCTGCACGTCGTAGAATTTGGACATCGTCTTGCCGTCCTTGTGGTTGTAGCTGGTGGCGCAGAAGCCGCCGCCGCTTTCCTCGTAGTCGTTGATGTCGACCAGTATGGGGTGATCCATATCCATCTCGCCAAAGACCTTGTCGATGAGGCCCACGAACTCGCGGTAGGCAAAGGTGCCGGCGAGCTCGAAGAGCGAGCCGGCGAGGCCGCGATAATGCCATTCGTGGTCGGGTCTGCCGTTGGGGGCGTGGAAGAGGTCCCAGAGGTGGTCGCCCACAAGCTCGTAGTCGCGGGCTATGGCGCGCATGTTGGACAGTTTGTCGCCCATGGCCACCACCTTGGCGTCGTATGAGGCTTTGGCCAGCCTGTCGATGGCGGCCTGTTTGCGGTCGTGCCAGCTGCCGCCTGGGGTGTCGCTTTCGGCGGCGACGAGGGTGGCGATGCGGTCGCCAAATTCGGTGCGTATCTCGTCAATGGTTACGTCAGTGTCCTCTACCACGTCGTGGAGAGCCGCTGCCGCCAACAACTCTTGGTCGGGGGTGATGGTGGACACGATGGACACGGCCTCCATCGGATGGACGATATAGGGGAATCCTTTGCCTCGGCGTTCGGTGTTGGCGTGGGCGTTCACGGCAAAGATGATGGCGCGGTCGAGTAATTCGGTGTTGAGTGCTTTATTCATAGCAAACTATTTAATGGGTTAGCAAATGTTGATTTTTTTGGCTTGGTTGAAGATGCGTTCGGCTCTCTGGCGATTTGATGTCTCGGTGCCTCCGAGAATGTTGAAGAGCACTTCCAGACCTGCTATGCCGTAGCCTTGTCGCAAAGTGTATACGCAGCATAGGTTTTGTATGGTGACGGACAGGGCGATAATGTCGAGGTCGGTGCCTGCAATCTGGTGCAGGGCCAGCTGGTAGGCATCGTCGCTGTAGTCGTTGACGAGTTTCTCTATATCTCCTAAGGTCTTGAATTTCATCTTGCCGAAAACTTCGAGATAGGGGAATAGGTTGTCCTCGTATATCTCTGCCTGATTGATGAGGGCTATGCGGTTGGCCAGTTTGTTGAAAGGTTCCAGTGTGAGGTAGCTGTGGAACGTGTCGCCGTCGAGGGGCACCTGGGCAAAGTTGCCATCGGCCACGAGGGCCTGCACATTGCGGCGATATTCCGAGATCTCCATGCGGATGCGGCTGAACTGCTCGTCGGCCAGCTCCAACATACCCGCGATGCGGTTGATGTTGCGCAGGTGCTCTTTGGGGATCTCTATGCCCGACTTGTAGCCCGTGTCGTGGTTGATGGTGGCCCACACATGCTGCAGGGCGGTGCGCATCTGAATCTCGAAACGGTAGCTGTTGATTTCGGGGTGCTCGGGGTCGGCAAAGAGGCTTTGGGGGATGCGGCAGATGTAGTGGAGCGACTGGTAGCCGAAACGGTCGAGGTCAAGCAGTTTGCGTTTGTCCACAGAGTTGTTCCAGTCCACATCGAAATTCTTCTCCACCAGGGCGGCAATCTTGTCCACCTCGTCGGTGTAGAAGGTGATGACTCTGGCACCGAGGATGTCGGTGATGTCGTCGAGTGTCTTGTATTTGTGGCCTTTGCGTTCCAGTTTGCCCGTCAGACTATCTTCAGTCTTTATGCGGGCTTCGATGGCATTGACATAAAGGCCGTTGTCGCTTACCAGTTTGTGGAGCGTATCCTCGACAAGGTTCTTCATCTTGTCGAAAATCTCAAGATTCTCGAGGTATTCATCAAGAATCATCTGGCAGTGGAGGTCTAACATGATTTTATTTTAAAGGATTAAAAGGTTCTCAGTTTTTTTTGAAAAGTCCGGCCCCTCCGGAATCTCCGGAACTTCCGGAATATCCGGTATTCCCGGAATATCCGGAATATCCGGCATTCCCGGAAAAATCCGGCCTCCCTCACAATATGGTGATAATATTAGAAAATCCCGTGATGTCGAACACCTCTTTCACCTGGGGCTTCATGTTGCGCATAACCATCTTGCCTTTGTGGGCTGTGACGCTCTTTTGCAGGATGAGGAACATGCGCAGCCCTTGGCTGGAGGTGTATTCCATATTGGTGCAGTCGATGTCGATGTCGGGCTGCTCCAGTTTGAGCAGCGGGTCGATGTCCTGCTGGAATTGGGCCACATTGGTGGTGTCGAGTCTGCCGTTGAGGGTGACTAAGGTTTTAGGGCCATCGGTGTTGATAGTTACGTTCATATCTTATTTGATTAATTTTTTTGACATTGTGAGAATATTGTTGCCGTTTTCGTAGCGGTAGTTGATGTCGTCCATCAGCTGTTTGCAGAGGAATATGCCCAAACCGCCTATCTGGCGTTCTTCGGCTGAGAGGGTGATGTCGGGGTCGGGCTTGTCGAGGGGGTTGAAGGGCACCCCTGCATCGCGTAGCTCTATGGTGAGGGTCAGGCCGTCGTCGTCGATGCTTGTGCCTGCTTCCAGCCAGCCTATGCCGTCCTGGTAGGCGTAGTTCACCACATTCTCCACGGCCTCTTCTATCGAAAGGCGTATTTTGAACTGCAGCCCTTCGTCAGCAGGAATATCGGGCGAGGCCATGAGAAATTCTATTATCTCGCTGGATTTTTCTTTGATGGGGTCGAAACGTTTTTTCATTGCTGTATCTTTATCTGTGGTTTCATATTTTTAATGACATGATGGTGATGTCGTCGTTCTGGGGAGCGTCCTGTGTGAAGTCTTTGACCGATTGGTAGAGGGCGTCCACCACGGCTTTCTCATCGCTGTCGGTGTTGTTGGCTATGCTGGTAGAGGCCCATTGCAGGAGGCGGTCGTCGCCATACTGGGCCTTGTCCTTGTCCTCGGCTTCGCTCACGCCGTCGGTGTAGAGCAGGAGGCGTGTGCCCTTGGGCAGATCGAGTGCTTCCTCCTCGTAGGGGAAGTCGGCAAAGAGGCCTGCTGCCAGATTGGCTTTGGCCTTGAGGTAGTAGGGATCGCCGTCGGAGGGGATGACGATGATGGGGTTGTGGCCTGCGTTGCAGTATTCCAGGTGGCCTGTGGACAGGTTGATGCGTCCGATGAAGAGGGTGACGAACATGTCGTTGCTGTTGGCCTCGGCGATGCTGTTGTTTACTCGCGACATCACCTCCCTGAGGGGTAGCCCGAGGTTCACCACAAAGCGCAATGCTGAGCGGGTGATGGCCATGAGCAGGGCTGCGGGGGCCCCCTTGCCCGACACGTCGCCGATGGCGAAATAGAGGTTGCCCTCCTTCACCATGAAGTCGTACAGGTCGCCTCCCACCTCTTTGGCGGGGGTCAGCAGGGCGTGGATGTTGGCGGGGAAGTCGTGGCTCAGCATACCCAACTGTATGTCGCGGGCCACCGAGAGTTCGCCCTCCATACGGTTGTTGGCCGCCGTGGTGGTTTGGAGCTCGTTGATGTAGTTCTTTATCGAAGTCTGCATAAAGGCGAAAGCGTCGCGCAGCTGGAGCATCTCGTCCTCGGAGGTGATTTCGGGCAGCTGGGTGTTGAAATTGCCTTTAGCCATGCT
>JAZUFY010000158.1:0-33959 GCA_045640925.1 Bacteroidales bacterium | reverse complement strand
GCGGGAGTTTCAACAGGCAATCCTTGTTCTTCGGCTTCGAGTTGACGGATGGCTTTGATGCCTGTGCCTGTGATGCTTTGATAAGTGGAAATAACCATACGTTTTATACGGTATTTCCAATGCAGACGCGACACAGCCAACACCATCTGAATGGTGGAACAATTAGGGTTGGCGATGATTCGGTTGTCGGGGGTGACAACATCCATATTGATTTCGGGCACCACCAGAGGAACATCATCGTGCATACGCCAGCACGAAGAATTGTCAATAACCGTGCAACCTACGGCGGCAAAGAGTGGGGCATATTGGCGCGAGGTGGAGGCCCCTGCCGAGAAAACGGCATACTGCGGATGTTGAGCGATAGCATCTTCAACGCTCATCACGGTGAGTTTCCGACCTGCAAAATCTATTTGTTTGCCTACGGATTTAGGGGAAGCTGCAGCCAAAATCTCATATTTGGCAAAGCCTCTTTCCTGCAGCACCTGCAACATGCGGCTGCCGACCAAACCTGTGGCTCCTACTACTGCTATTTTCATAATTTGTGTTTATCGAATAAGTGTGATAGTTCCGCTGAGTTCCTGTGTTACAGTAGGATCGATAGAAGTGCGGAAACGCATTGTATAAACGTAAGTTCCTTGAGAGCAACGATTGCCATTGAGGTCGGTGCCGTCCCAATAGCCGTCAAGGCCTTGGAATTTGCTGACCAACTCGCCACGACGATTGTAAATCCACACTTTCACATCGCTGACATTGCCCTGCATCTTGGGTGCAAAACGGTTGTTGTCGTCACGGTCGGGAGTAAAAATGTTGGGCACAAATTGTGATACCTTATGTAAAGGAATGACCGAGGTGGCGGTGTCGTCACAACCATAATCGTTATGCACGGCCAGTTTCACCGTTATGGTGTCGGTGCCCTTGAGGGGGAAGATGATGCTGGTTTCGGGTTCCTGGCTTGTTTTGCCGTCGGGGAGGAGCCAGCGACGAGTATCATGGCCGTAGCTGTCGTCTCGCAACTCAATGGTGAGCTCGTCGAGGGTGGCAACTTCGGGAGTGTGGCTGATGATGGCCTTCATAGGGACGAGGTGGAAGTCGAGGGTGACGATACTATCACAATTCCACTCGTTTTTGAGTGTGATGGTGTCTTGGTCGCGAGTGTCGACATTGTCTTGGTAGTAAGTTCTGCCGTTGAGCCATGTGTGGGGTTTGCAATCCAAAACATAATCAGTATTATAGCTCAAGTCGGAAACGACAAAATGCAGGTGCATGGTGCTGTCGCAGTCGGGTTGAGACCAATAGTGGCGGCTGGTGTCGCAAGGTTGGGTGAGGTGGTAGCCGCACCAGTCGTACGATTCGCCCTGGCAGACACCCATCGTGTCGTAGATGTTGAAATTTGGATAAGTGCGGATAAGTATGCTGTCGAAATTATTGCATCCGTTCTTGAAACGAGTGGTGCATAAAATCCAAACAGAGTCGATGTGGTTTTGTGTCAATTGCCCCAATTGGCTGTTGAGTTGCATGGAGGTGAACTGAGGGTTGATGGCAGATGCCGGCATCACAGTTTTCACTCCATTAAACTCCTTCATGGCGCTCCATGTGCAAGAATCGAGTATCTGGTCTTGTGTGGGATAACTTAGTGTAACGGTGGCACGCTGACCCTCGCAAATAGTGGGGTAATCGGTATGGAGCTCCATAGAACGGGCGGTATCCATACCCACCGTGATGGTGTCGTGCATACTGATACCATCCATACCATATATGTATCCATTAGCGCCACCATAGATGCATTTCACCATGTAGCGGGTAGTCTTATTGGGGGTTACGGATACTTGGGTATGTTCGTTGTTCAAATAGTAGCCATTGGTGTCGCCAGGTCTGTTTGTGAATTCAACGGAATCAATTACATTTCCCTCTTCATCCTCAAAAAGACGCCACCAACTGATATTCTTATAGGTGTCTCCCATAGGAGTGAAACGCCATGCTTCGTATGTCGCTGTGCCTGTCCAACCATTAGGAGAGCCTCGATCGGGAGCCACAAAAGCACCAGGAGAGTTGGGTTGGATATAGAATGTCGGGTTTTTGATAGTCAGGTTGCCCGCAGGAATGTCGTTGAAATAACTGGGGTCATTGAAATGGGACTCCTGCGTAGAACCTGTGGCATTCTGGATGCCAACGAGGCCTTTGCCCGAATTAGTAGCGGAACAGCAACTGCGTTGTTTGATATGCACTTCGATAATATTTGTTCCCTCGTAGCACACAATCTGATAGGTGCATCGGTTGTTGGTGTTGGAACTCCATGGGTAAAGAGGAACCTCGTTCACACTCGCGCAAAGATAACGGCAGGGGTATTCGCCACCCACGCTGCGGAACATGCCTTGAGTAGAGGTAATTCCTCCACCTGGGTCGATGTCCTCATAAACACCGTAAATAGCATTGAGCGAAGGAAATGTAGGCGAAGGGATTGGGACATTGTACATATATGCACAATGCTGTCCGACATAAGTCGAAGTACTAAACGACACCAAACCATTGGAACCGACCACTGCCTGTGTGTAAGGATAGCCAAAATAAATAAAGGTGAATGGGAATTGGATGGGCGAGTTCTCCCAAGCATCGTCCGTAGAGATATTCAGATGCTGACCTGCGTGGAAGGTTGTGTCAACAGGATTGTAGGGTATCTGCTCAATCTGATACTGACCGTTGAAGTGCTGCGCGGTGATGAACGGGGTGGCATTCAAAACAAGGCTGGAATTGATGCAGTTGACCATAGTGTCCCAGTTGTGGGCACGGCAGAAAGCGGATTGCACATGGTCGTATTTTTCATCAATAGTGATTTCGGGACATTGCGCCCAAAGCCCTACCGAAGAGGTTACAACCATACAGAAGATTGCAAAACGGACAGCCTTCTTAATTCTATTTATTTTCATATCAGCATGTTGCGTTTTATCCATATAATATATTTTAAATTGCAAATATACGATTTTTTATTGGCATAGAAGTTGTAAAAATTCATAAATATTACACACGCTATTATTATTCCCCACATATAAGACACAGCAACTGCCGTTTCGCTGCAAAAAAAATGATTTTTTTTAAACAAAAAGGTCAAATTTAAAGTAACAACCTAATAGTGAGTATGTAATCAAAACCCAATGACAATATGACAATATGACAATTTAAAAAATGGATGACAAAAACGCTTGATTTCCATGCCGAGCGTTTTTAACAAATATATTAAAAAGGGTTAAAGCAAGGCATGATTATACAAATAGATTCTCCCAATATTCTCCCAATATCCTCCCAATATCCTCCCATTATTGTCCCATTATTGTCCCACCAGTAGTGAAGATATAATGAAAGGGCAAAGAACGCATAAAAGGAAGAAAATGTTAAAATAAGTTTACAAAAAAAGACCCTTTGTTTGCAAAGGGCCTTTCGAAATATGTATTCAAATTCGTATTATTTGATGCGCATCTTGTAGAAGGAGCGATAGACGAAGATGAGGGCGATGACCAGGAAAGCAATGCCAAAATAGGGAGCGATGCCTCTGAAGCCTTCGCTGATGGCGATTTCCATAGCCAAGACACCAAAGAGGGTGGTGAACTTGATAATGGGGTTCAAAGCCACGGATGAGGTGTCCTTGAAGGGGTCGCCCACGGTGTCGCCCACAACGCTTGCATCGTGCAGAGGGGTGCCCTTGGCCTTCATATCGACTTCGACAACCTTTTTGCTGTTGTCCCAGGCACCACCTGCATTAGCCATATAAACGGCTTGGAAGAGGCCGAAGACGGCAATGCTGATGAGGTAGCTGATGAAGAGACAAACGGCATTTTGACCACCGATGCCATCGGGTGAGGAGAAGCAGGCAAAGGCCAAAGCAAAGCAGAAGATGGCTATAAAGATGTTGATCATACCTTTCTGGGCGTAATTGGTGCAGATTTTCACCACTTCTTGCGACTTTTCGGTATCGGCCTTCTTGGGGGCGTTGGGGTCGAGTTTGATGTTGTCCTTGATGTATTCGACAGCACGGTTTGCACCCGTGGTGACGGCTTGCATGGAGGCACCCGTGAACCAGAAGATGACGCAGCCACCCAGGATGAAGCCTACAATGCTATAAGGATTGAGCAGGTTGAGGATGCTCTCGGGTTGGATGCCAAGGGTTTTCTGGATAAGCAGGATGAGGGAGAAAATCATGGTTGTGGCTCCCACAACGGCTGTGCCGATAAGCACAGGTTTTGCCGTGGCCTTAAAGGTATTGCCAGCACCATCGTTGGCTTCGAGATAGTACTTGGCTTTCTCAAAATCGGGAGTGAAACCAAATTCGTCTTTCACCTCCTTGGTGGTCTTTTCAATATCGTCTTCAATGAGCGAGAGTTCGTAGACGCTTTGGGCATTGTCGGTCACAGGGCCATAGCTGTCAACAGCAATGGTGACAGGGCCCATACCCAGCATACCGAAGGCCACAAGGCCGAAGGCGAAAATAGAGTAGTAGTTGCCAAATACAGGAGCCAAACCAAAGCCCGTGGAAGCCATGTAGGCAATCATCATCAGCACCACAAAAACCAAGCCTGTCCAGAATGCGCCCATATTGCCAGCCACGATGCCTGAAAGAATATTCAACGAGGCACCACCCTGTTCGGAAGCTTTGACGACTTCCTTCACATGTTTGGAAGTGGGGGAGGTGAAAAGTTTTGTAAATTCGGGGATAAGGGCCGCACCAAGTGTGCCGCAGCTGATAACGATAGCCAAAGCCAACCAAAGGTTGTTGACCATGTTATTGATTTCGGGAGTGTTGAGGAGGAAGTAGCTGGCCAAGAAGGTGCCACAGATGCTCAGAATGGAGGTTATCCAAACCAAATTGGTAAGGGGTTGTTCGAAATTGAGGTCGTCGGAATTTTTGTAACGAGCTTTTGCGATAGCACCATTAATATAGTAAGCCAACACCGAAGCCACAATGCCGAGAATACGCATGACAAAAATCCACACCAGCAAGGGGATTTGGAACTCCTGAGGAACGGCCAAAAGGATGAAGCTCACAAGGGCAACTCCGGTAACACCGTAAGTCTCAAAGCCGTCGGCGGTGGGTCCGATGCTGTCACCAGCGTTGTCGCCCGTGCAGTCGGCTATAACGCCAGGATTTCTGGGGTCATCTTCTCCGATCTTGAAGACCACCTTCATCAGGTCGCTTCCAATGTCGGCAATCTTGGTGAAAATACCGCCAGCGATACGCAAAGCACTGGCACCGAGGCTCTCGCCAATAGCGAAACCGATAAAGCAGCTGCCTGCCAAATTTTCGGGCATGAAGAGGAGGATAACCAGCATCAGCACAAGTTCGATACAAATCAGCACAATGCCGATGCTCATACCTGCACGAAGAGGGATGTTGAGAAGGTCAAGAGGTTTGCGACGCAGAGAAGCAAAAGCCATGCGGGCATTGGCGTAGGTATTCATTCTCACACCAAACCAAGCAACACCGTAAGAACCGAGGATACCGATGATGGTCCATCCCAAAATGAGGCACACCGAACCAAAAGGCATGTGCGAGAGGACGCCAAAATACAGAGCCATGGCGGCACCGATAAAGACAAAGAGGATGACAAGGAATTTTCCTTGCTGTTTCAAATAGGTGGAGCAGGTTTTGAAAATCACATTGCCAATTTCAAGCATGGATTTGTGTGCTTTCAATTTGCGGACTTTGCTGAATTGCCAGAAGCCAAAAAGCAATCCAAGCACCACTACGAGGAATCCCCAATATAGGATTTGTGTTTTCGAATCTGAAGCAAAACCTGTCGGCATTTGCAAATCTGCCTCACTTGCAAAGGTAATAATGGGCAGAACCAACGAGGCTAAAGCCATTGTTATTTTTTTCATAAACAAGTCGTTTAGACAATAATTTAGTTAATTTTAGAAATGCAAAGATACTACTTTTTATGAAAATAGAAAAAAAAATCGTATTTTTGCACAAATATTTAAGAAACAAATTGCAAATTTAAGTTATTGATATACTAATATTTTACCTATAATATGATAGAACAAGCCATCCACAATGCTGTCGCTTCCGCACTGAAATCGCTCTATAACATCGAGGTCAAACCCGAAGATGTCGTGCTCCAAACCACAAAAAAAGAGTTCGTAGGAGATTATACTATCGTGGTATTTCCATACGTCAAACAAGCTCACAAAGCGCCCGACCAGGTTGCCAACGAATTGGGAGCCGCCGTGAAGGACACGGTTGATGAGATTTCCGATTTCAACGTCATCAAAGGATTTTTAAACTTTTCTATATCTGATAGTTACTGGACAAAGTTCGTAGCCGAGAGGGTAGGGGACACTACTTTCGGTTTGAAGTCGGCTGCAAAGGATGCGAAACCTGTTGTGGTGGAATATTCTTCACCAAACACCAACAAGCCTCTTCATTTGGGACATATCCGCAACAATCTCCTCGGATGGTCGGTAAGCGAGTTGTTGGCAGCCAATGGAGCCAATATCAAACGTGTAAATCTGGTAAACGACCGCGGTATTCATATCTGCAAATCCATGCTTGCATGGCTCCGTTTCGGAAATGGAGAAACACCCGAAACGTCGGGCTTGAAAGGCGACCATTTGGTGGGCAAATACTATGTCGAATTTGATAAGCATTACAAAGACGAAGTGAAAGAGCTTATGGCTCAAGGAATGGAAGAAGAAGAGGCTAAGAAACAGTCACCTTTGATGCTCGAAGCTCAACAAATGCTTAAACGTTGGGAAGACGGCGACAAGGAGATTCGTGACCTTTGGAATAAGATGAACGGCTGGGTGTATGCCGGATTCGATGAGACTTATAAGAAAATGGGTGTCGGATTCGACAAAGTATATTATGAATCGAATACATATCTTTTAGGTAAGGAACTTGTTCAGAAAGGGCTTGATTTGGGCGTTCTTTTCCGCAAGGAGGACGGATCGGTTTGGTGCGACCTCACGGGTGACGGCCTTGACCAAAAATTGTTGCTCCGCAAGGACGGAACTTCTGTCTATATGACTCAAGACCTTGGCACGGCTTTGCTCCGTCATGATGAATTTGATGCCGAGCGTCTTATCTATGTTGTTGGTAATGAACAAGACTATCATTTCAAGGTGTTGAAGCTTGTTTTGGGAAAACTTGGTTTTGATTGGGCCGACAAGGTTTACCATCTTTCTTACGGTATGGTTGAACTTCCTAATGGAAAGATGAAAAGTCGCGAAGGTACCGTGGTCGATGCCGACGATTTGATTGCCGAAATGGAGGCTACAGCAGAAGAGATGTGTCGCGACCATGGCAAAAATGATGATATGACTCCTGATCAGCAGAAAGAGCTGTACCACATTTTGGCATTAGGTGCCCTAAAATATTTCATTTTGAAAGTCGATCCGACTAAAAACATGCTCTTCAATCCCGCTGAAAGTATTGATTTTAACGGAAATACAGGTCCATTTATCCAATATACCCATGCCAGAATACGCAGTATCGTGAGGAAAGGCGAGGAGCAAGGGGTGAAAATTGAGGACAATAATGCTTCGTGCATGACACTTTCTGACAAAGAACGTGCTGTAATTAAATGTTTACATGATATGCCAAGCACAATTGCTTCAGCAGCAGATAACTACAGTCCTGCCATGGTCGCAAATTATGCTTACGAATTGGCCAAGAACTTCAACAGTTTCTATCAAGATACTCCCATTCTTCGCGAGAGTGACGAGCAACTCAAAACTTTCCGAGTGAAACTCTGTGCTGTGGTTGCTCAAGCTTTGAAAAATACGATGAAAATTCTCGGTATCGAAGTTCCTGAAAGAATGTAATTGAATGTATTATACAGCGAAATACACAATACCCAGTTATCTTTGCGACCACAACGACAAACTAACCATGTGGGGGCTTGCTCGTCTTTTTCAAGATGTTGCAGGCGGACATGTTGAAAAAGAAGGTCTCGGATTCGCTTCTCTTATCGAACAAGGTAAAGCATGGGTATTGTGTCGCTCGCTATATCAAATCAACCGTCTCCCGAAAGAATGTGAAGAAATAACAATCAAAACATGGTCACGAGGAACTGACGGACTTTTCGCTTTTCGAGAGTATCAGGTTTTCGACAATCATAACAACATAATTGCTTCATGTTCTTCATATTGGGCAGTTATTGATTTTGTTTCAAGGCATGTTGTTCGACTCAACAATCTGATGGACAAATTTGAGCATCATGATGACTCTTCCACAGGCTTCAATAAAATAGATAGAATTCGATTCCCTCATAATTTTGAACCCACAGAGATTGTTTCTCAATTTACTGTAAAGGCATCAATGTTAGACCATACATTGCATGTCAATAATGCCGAATATATCAAATGGATTTTTGATAATCTTTTCTCCAATCCATTATCTATTATTTCTTCACCTTTTACATTAATCGTAGAATATCCTCTCGAAACAAAACCAGAAGAGACTATCTCAATTTTTAAATTTTCCGACGATTTGTCAACTTTCTTTCAAATATCCAATCCACGTGGAGTTGCTTTTAAAGCAAAACTCGTTCGATTGTAAATAAGTCCATACGAAAATAGTGGAAAGAGGAAACAAATACTTTACTTAACATAACACCGATACTAATCACTTTGTATTACTATTAAGGGATAGTAAAAAAGCCGGCATATTAACGTGCTGGCTGATTTAAATGATAATAAATATATGTTTCATATCTATATTCATGGAAGCACCTATAGTATAAAAATACCGCCTCAATAATTATTAAGGCGGTATTTTAAAATTGTATGAATTATGGCTTTAATTAGCAGCTTTCTGCATAGCATCCATACGGGCATTGATTTCTTTCAGTTCGGGATACATCTCCAATCGAGCATAAACAGTTTTCAAAGCACCTAAACAATGGAACAAGTTTTGGCGATTGATTCCTTGTTGTTCAGCATCGAGGTTGTCAATAAAACTGATTGCGCTGTTGAAATAAGGAATTGACTGACGGAAGAAATCCAAGCACTCGTTATTAAGTTGCTCATAGCGGCCAGACTCATCATCTGGAGGAATGTTGTTGGCTTCGTCCAATTTATCGACACCACGGTTGAAGAGCATTTTGCCCAAGCCAAAGTTGGCGAGGAACTGATTAGGCAAAGTCTTCAAAGACTCCTGGTATTTGGCTTCAGCACCAGCAAAATCCTTAACATTTTCGAGTGTTGCACCAGCAGCAGCCAGCAAACCAGCATGAGTTTCGGGTTTATCAAGCGTTTTTTCCAAAGCATTCTGAATTTCGGTATTGCCTTGTTCAACGTTGCCTTTCAGCAAGTAAGCCTCAGCCAAGAGCATATTTGCATTGTAATCATCTGGGCAGAACTTAACATAATTCTGAGCCAATTTCATAGCCTCATTGGTATCGCCTTCAGACTTGTAAAGGTTGAACAAGGTTTTGTAAACCAAATTCTCTTTAGTCTTGGTACGCACCAACGGCTTGAAATATTTCTTAATCTTCTCGTTGTCCTTGGCATTCATAGAAGCCTTACCTGCAAGCAGATAAGAGTCCGAAACGAAGTTCTTTTTACCACATTCGTTGAACATCTGAACAGAGAGTTCGCAAAGGGATGCGCACTCATCCCAATTCTGAGCATTGAATGCATTGACAGCTTGTTTGTAATATTCATTGCCAACAAAAGCGAAAACGCTGTTGATACCTTCGGCAAATTCCTTATCGGCATCCAGCTCTTTGCAACGCAGAGCGGCATCTTTTGCTTTGACCAACCAGTCGTTATCCAAATTCTTATACTTGGATTTAGGATTGTCGGCCTCACCACCGATCTGGCTGTAAATCAAACCAGCATAATACCAGGTCTTGGCATCATTCATAGTGTTTTCGTGAACACAGGCTTTGTCGATTTCATCCTTAGCCTTGTTCAAATAGCCCTTTCTCAGGTTCTGGGCTGCACTCTGCACGTTCAGAGTTTGAGCGGCAGCGGCAAATCCGATGGCTGCAAAAGCCAAAAGGAAAGCGATTCTTTTCATTTTTATCAGTTTGTTTGAGTTGTTATTTACAATTTTGTATCAATTAATCATCATTTCTTGCATAAACTCCCCTACTCTATTCGTTCTCGGGATTTTCTACAGGATCGATATTATCAGTATTATCTTGATTATCAACAGTTCCCTCACCATTATCCTCTTCATTGTCGGTCGGCACCTTTGTGATGGAGGCTATGAAATCTTTACCACGCAAATTAATCAGTTTTACGCCTTGAGTATTACGGCCCATAACCCTTAATTCGCTAACATTCATTCGGATAGTGATGCCTGAACGGTTGATAATCATCAAGTCTTCTTCATCGCTGATATTTGTCAAAGCAATAAGGCCACCCGTCTTATCCGTAACCTTCATAGTCATCACACCCTTGCTGCCACGATGCGTCTTGCGGTATTCGTTCAAATCGGATCGTTTGCCGAAACCTGTTTCGCTGACCACAAGAATGTTCTCATTTTCGTCATTAGAGGCAAGCAGACCTATCACGGCATCCTCTTCGTTCTCCAAAGTAATACCCTTTACGCCCGAAGCGCCACGGCCCATCTCGCGGAACTCATCCTCGTCACAACGCACCACTTTGCCGTTCTTCGAAGCAATAAGCAACTCGCTCGTACCATTGGTGAGAACCGCATTAATCAGCTCGTCACCTTCGCGGATACCGAGGGCAATGATGCCTTTGGTACGCGGACGCGAATAACTTTCAAGCGAAGTCTTCTTGACGATACCGTTTTTGGTGCACAACACAATGTAATGACTATTAACATATTCCTCGTCGCTCAACGACTGGACGTTGACGTAAGCCTTCACCTTGTCGTCGGGCTCGATGTTAATCATATTCAAAATCGGACGACCCTTAGTGTTCTTCTCGCCCTCGGGCACCTCGAAAGCACGCACCCAGTAGCAACGTCCCTTCTCGGTAAAGAACAACAGATAATTGTGATTGGTGCACATAAAGATGTGTTCCACAAAATCTTCGCTACGCACAGAGCTGCCCTTCGAGCCAATACCGCCACGGGTTTGGGCACGATATTCGCTCAACTGGGTACGTTTCACATACCCCATGTGCGAAATGGTTATCACCACCTCATCGTCGGGGATAGTGTCCTCGATGCGGAAATTCGAAGCATCGTATTTGATAGTGGTACGACGGTCGTCGCCATACTTTTCTCTGATCTCAACAAGTTCGCCCTTGATGACTTCGAACAAGACATTACGGTCGCCCAAAATCTCTTTGCAACGGGCAATGAAACGCAGTTTTTCATCATACTCGTCCTGCAATTTCTGACGCTCCATACCGGTGAGCTGACCAAGGCGCATCTCGACAATGGCTTGAGCCTGCAACTCGCTGAAATTCCAAGTGTTGATTAAACCCTGTTTGGCCTCTTCAACCGATTTCGACTTCTTAATCATCTGAATAATCTCGTCGATGATATCGATTGCTCTGAGGAAACCTTCCAACAGATGGGCGCGTTTTTCGGCCTCAGCCATCTCGAACTTGGTGCGGCGGGTGACCACATCTTCGCGGTGCTCGACAAAGTTACGAATCAAGTCCTTCAAGTTGAGCAGCATGGGACGGCCATGCACCAAAGCGATATTGTTCACCGCGAACGAACTCTGCAACTCACTCAGTTGATACAGTTTGTTCAAGATGACATTGGGCACCACATCATGGCGCAACATATACACCACGCGGATACCATCCTTGTCCGATTCGTCTCGAATATCGGTGATACCCACAATCTTGCCCTCTTTCACCAGCTGGGCCTGACGTTTGATCATCTCGCTCTTGTTCACACGGAAAGGAATGGTATGTGCCACGATGATATTACGTCCCTTGTTGTCCACCTCGATGGAAGTATCCGCACGCAGGATAATTCTGCCACGGCCCGTGTTGTAAGCCTCCTTCACCCCGTTGTAGCCGTAAATCGTACCGCCGCCAGGGAAATCGGGTGCCTTGACGTGCTGCATCAGCTCGTCCACCGTAATATCGTTATTGTCGATAAAGGCGATACAACCGTCCAACACCTCGCGCAGATTGTGCGTAGGCATATTGGTGGCCATACCCACAGCGATGCCGCTCGAACCGTTCACCAGCAGGTTGGGAATGCGGGAAGGAAGCACCGTAGGCTCCTCACGCTCGTTGGTGTAGGTGGGCATCATATCCACGGTTTCCTTCTTTATGTCGGCCAACATCTCGTTGGAGATTTGCTCCATGCGGCATTCCGTATAACGCATAGCCGCAGGGCTGTCGCCGTCGATGCTGCCAAAGTTACCTTGTCCGTCAACCAGCGGATAACGCATATTCCATTCTTGTGCCAAATGAACCATGGCGTCATACACCGACGAATCGCCATGGGGGTGGTACTGACCCAGCACCTCACCGACCACGGTGGCCGATTTGCGGTAAGCCGACTTATACGTCATGCCCATATCGTTCATGGCATACAGTATGCGGCGCTGCACGGGCTTCAAGCCATCTCGAACATCTGGCAACGCACGAGACACGATGACCGACATTGCATAGTCGATATAGGCGGTCTTCATGGTAGTTTCGATGTCAACGCGCGTGATTTTTTCGTTTTCAGAGTTCATTGTTATATATTATATTATTGTATTACAAAATATAAAATGCGAATTATCGTTCATTATTAAAATACAAATATACGATTTTTTTTTGATATGGCAGCGTTTTGGCACGATTTTTGAAGAATAAATTTTCAAAAACCATAAAATCGATAGAATGAAATCAAAGAATACGCCCGTTTAAGCCCCTGCATTTATCACTTGTACCTTCGCTCTACCTTCGCTCTACCTTCGCTTCTCTTTCGTTCCACTCTTGCTCCACTCTTGCTCCACTTTCGCTCCCATAAGCGAAGCCTCAAGGAGGGAACAACGCCGATAAACACAACTCTGTTGATAATAAACTTGCCAAACGTCACGACATTCGCAGATTTTATTGTAATTTTGCAACGAGAATTAGTACTATGGAACCCAGACTCACAAATCATGTAAAACAGGCTATTACCAATAGCCGCGACGAAGCAATCCGCCTCAAAAACGGCGCCATAGGCGTAGAACATCTTTTCCTGGCCATCATACGCATAGAAGATTGTTCAGCCGTTTCATTGCTCAATCAAATGGAACTCGACTTTTCTGCCATTAAAAGCAGAATTGAGGGGGCTGTCGGTCAAATCGACAGCGCCATAAAATACTCCGACGACAGCGAGATTCCGATGCTGCGCCAAACCGAGAAGATCCTCCGACTCAGTTTCCTCGAAAGCACCCGTCTCAAATCCAAAGAGATTCACACCGTGCACATACTCCTGGCAATACTTCAGGAGGGCGAAAACCTTATATCGCAATTCCTTAAGAGTGCCAATATTGACCATGACCGCTGTGTGAAATTTTTACGCCAGCAAGGCAATCTCCCCGATGAGCCCGAAGCAGCCTCTCCCCTGCCCGATTTCCGCGACCAAACCAGCGAGGACGACAACGACGAGCCTTACGCCGACCCCGACATAGAACCCATCCGCCCGAGCTACAATATGGGCGGCAACAACGCCAAATCCGAAAACAAAACACCGGCTTTGGAAAATTTCGGACGCGACCTCACAAAGCTTGCCCGCGAAGGCAAACTCGACCCTGTCGTGGGTCGCGAAAAAGAGCTCGAGCGCATCGCCCAAGTACTCTCACGCCGCAAAAAGAACAACCCTATCCTCATCGGTGAGCCAGGCGTGGGTAAAAGTGCTATAGCCGAAGGTCTTGCATTAAGAATTGTCGAAGGGCGGGTACCCAGAACTCTTTACGACAAGCGAGTGGTCAGCCTCGATTTGGCCTCACTTGTGGCGGGCACCAAATACCGCGGCCAGTTTGAAGAACGTATGAAGGCCGTAATCAACGAGCTTGAAAAGAATCCCGACATCATCATTTTCATCGACGAAATCCACACCATAGTGGGCGCAGGAAGTGCCAGCGGTTCCTTGGATGCCTCCAATATGTTCAAACCAGCCCTTGCCCGAGGCGAAATCCAATGCATCGGAACAACTACGCTCGATGAGTATCGCCAGTATATCGAGAAAGACGGCGCCCTCGAACGCCGTTTCCAAAAGATTCTTGTTGAAGCCACTACACCCGAAGAGACGCTCATCATACTTAAAAACATCAAATCGAAATACGAAGACCACCATCTTGTCTGCTACACAGATGAAGCCCTCAAGGCCTGTATCGCCCTCACCGAACGCTATGTGAGCGACCGTCTTCTGCCCGATAAAGCCATTGATGCCCTCGATGAGGCGGGCGCACGAGTAAGAATCTCTCATGTAGAGGTGCCGCAAGACATCATTTTATTGGAAGAAGAGATAGCTCGCATAGAGCAACAAAAACGTGAGGTTCTCGCCCAAAAAAGCTACAATCAGGCTGCCAGTTATCGTGACCAAGAACGCCAACTGCGTGACAAATTGGCAGAACGCAAGAAACAATGGGAGGAGAGCGAACGCGAACAACGTGCCAAAGTGACAGAACAGGATATTGCCGAGGTCGTAGCCATGATGACGGGTGTCCCCGTACAACGTATAGCCGAGAACGAAGGCTCCCGCCTTATGCTCATGGAGCAGGAACTGCAAGGTTCTGTAATTGGTCAAGACGATGCCGTGCGACGCGTCTGCAAGGCCATCCGCCGCAATCGTGCGGGTCTTAAAGACCCCAACCGACCCATCGGTTCGTTTATCTTTGTGGGGCCCACAGGCGTGGGCAAAACCTACCTCACCAAGGTTTTGGCCAAATATTTGTTCGATAGCGAAGCCAATATGATCCGCATCGATATGAGTGAATATATGGAAAAATTCGCCGTTTCGCGCCTTATCGGAGCGCCTCCAGGTTATGTCGGATACGAAGAAGGCGGCCAACTTACTGAGAAAGTACGTCGTAAACCATACTCAATCATTCTTCTTGACGAGATTGAAAAAGCACATCCAGATGTTTTCAACGTTCTTCTGCAAGTGCTTGACGATGGTCAACTTACTGATGGGTTGGGTCGCAAGGTCGATTTCAAAAACACCATCATTATTATGACCTCCAATATCGGCACCCGCCAACTCAAAGATTTTGGCACGGGGGTTGGTTTCAACACAAATGCTCGCGAGGCCGAACGTGCCGCTCAGGAACGCTCGGTAATCGACAAAGAGATGAAGAAGAAATTCGCTCCGGAATTCCTCAATCGTATTGACGACATCGTTTTCTTTAATAGTCTTCAACGTGAAGATATACACAAGATTATCAGCATTGAGTTAAAGGGATTGTTTAAGCGAGTCAAAGCCATGGGATTCGACATTGATATTGATGAAAAAGCCAAGGATTTCATCCTCAAAAAGGGATGGGACGAGCAGTATGGCGCACGCCCCCTTAAGCGAGCAATTCAACAATATATTGAGGACGATTTGGCCGATGAAATCATCAAAGCCGACCTTCTGCCTGGCGATACTATTCGCATCACCGCCCTCGAGGCAACCGATAACGATGCCGAGAAGCTCTCTTTCGATATTCAGAAAGGTGCAACAAGCCTCCAACTCGAAGCCGAAATGTCCCAACAAAAAAATGATGGAAATCAATAGAATAGGTAGATGAAACGGATTTTTCCATATATAATCGTTCTACTGCTAATCAGTTGTGGCAACAAGAATCAATTTGAGATAAATGGCAGCATCGACAATCCCGAATTTGAGAGATGCAATGTTTATCTCTACTTTGACAATAACTCTCCCCTACCCAACGACTCGACTGTTGTCATTGATGGAAAATTTCATTTTTCGGGGCAAATAGAGAATCCTTCTGTAGGAATTGTCGAAGTTTTCGACCAATCGCACAAGCAAAACTACAATGTTTTTATTGCTCTTGAATCGGGAAACATCAACGCCGATTTGTCGCACTACGAAGTGAGTGGTACACCATTGAACGACACCTTATTACAATGGTCAAAACGTACAGAATTTTATACTGGTTACGACAAACTTGTCTCTGCTCAAAACGACATTCAAAACGCCGAAACGCCTGAAGAAATTTTGGCTTTAGCCACACATTTCGAAGACCTGCAAGCCGAACTTTTCACCAAAATTATTGACGGTTTCCACCAACTCTACGAAAACAATACCGACAATGCTATAGGTTATTTTGCCGTGATAGCATTATGCCGATATGGAACCATCAATGCCGATGAAATCGAAGAGGCCAAAAGGGTTTTAAACCCCGTTTACGCCAACGACTCCACGCTGAACAGTTATCTCGTCCAATATCGTTTCAAAGAGCGCAACCAACAATGATTGATCGCGTATTGAGCCGCATCGTTGTGCAGTAGCACATTCGGCATTAAAACTCATTCGTTGTATTACCTCGTCAGAACATCAGATACTTCGTTATTAGCACCGCTTCAAGTTGTTTCCTTTTCGACTCGTTTTGTATCATCTCAAAAAGATCATTGTCGATTTTGGCACATCGGTATTGTTCGCGTAATGATTTTTTGGTGTATTTGGTAGCAACGTGTTTTTGGTTATTCGCGTATAATCCTAAGCATTCAGCCACCTCTTCATAGTTCTCATCATGACCTATCAAACGCCAAAAGGGCTCATGTTGCAAATGAAAGTAAGGCTTGCAAATATCACACGAAAAAGGGCTGTTGGCTGACACTCTTTGGTTCCATATCGTTTTGAAAGCGTTTTCCAATTCATCGCAAAGAACTATCTCGGGCGAGTATATCCTCTCCTGAGATATTAATTGCATCACAGCCAGCAATAATACAGCCTTATGAGGTGCTGCCACACCTTTGATTTTTGCCGTATGCAGACGGGCAAAATGATATAGGTAATATTCTACTTCCAAATCAGATAAGGTGATTTACTTTAATCTTTTTCCAAGGTTTGCCTATACCGAGAGCCATAGCTTGCGAATCTTTCGTAATCAGCTCGCCTTTTTGAAGACCCGTGATAGCCTGTTTCAGGTCTTGCAACTGGTTACCATTCACCCCAAACAAATCCTTCAACACCGAGTCGTTTTGTTGTTGCTGACGCATAATGAGCGGATATTGTGCGTTTGCATAGAAATCAAATTGTTTCGACTTGAAATCCTCCATGCTTTGGCTGGCAAGTATAATGCTCATACCTTTGTTTCTGCCCACTTTGATAAGGTTTTTCAGCGGCTGATTATCAAATCCGAGCATATAGTGAGCCTCATCGATGATGGTGAAATGGCGCAATTCCACACGCTCCTCGTTTTTTTGTTGTGCGGGAAGAACGTCGTAGATATTGTTGAGTTTCGAGATGACGAAATAGATAATGGCCTTGGCCATGATTCCATCTTTCTCAAATTTTCCAAGATTAATGATGTTGCAGGTATGAATCAGGTCGATCTTGTCCTCTTCACTAAAGATGTTGTTTCGTACCAACTGAGTGAGAACCGATTTGATGCTGTCGGTATCGTTTTTTTTGTTTTCGGGCATCAAATCCGTATATGCTTCCAAAATCTCTTCAAAGGTGACAGGCTTGTATTTTTTCTTCTTATAAGCCTCTATGATCGCCTCGCTTAGTCGGGTGTCCATATTGGCACTAATCTTTGCCGACGATATTGATTTCAACGCATTAGACATCGAAGTGGCGTATAGGTTCAGTTCGTTGATGGGTTTGCCCGTAAAGTCCTTGAATGGGGTAAAGGGAAGCGGTTTCTCCATCGGGTTGAGCAAAGCCTTGCTATCGGTTTCGAAGAGGCTGAGCCAATGAGCGTTGGCAGGGTCGGAAAATTCACCCTTATAGTCAAACAGGAGGAAGTTGACAGGATAATGCGTATCAGCCGAAGCCTGACGCAGTTGATTGATTATCACAGCCAGCAGGTTGGATTTTCCCGAACCTGTAGTTCCTGCCACCAAGACTTGTGTATTGGCTATAGCGCACGAATTGAGGTCCAAACGAGCCTCCATATCGCTACCGTCATACACCCCCAACACAAGGTCGAGTGCTGGAATATCCGATGCTGTTTTTCCTCCACGCAAAGGCGAGAATGTCAACCACTCGTCCAAAGCCCCTTCTTGCAACAGAATCTCATGACCCCGCAATATTTCCCTACCTACGGCCTTGCTGGCAAAAACCCTTTGTGTCCATTCTCCATCCACATCGTGATAGCGCATCTTTATGAGCGACTCAAACAGCTGTCCTATCTGGTTTTTGGTGTAGAAAGTTGTGGAATATGGCGTATTGGATACTTTCATATCCAAATTGGTGATATCCTCTGCGCTACGAGTACTTTTATCGCTCAAACCCACCAAAAGGCAGAATCGCAACACTACCGAAGTGTTGATGTCGGTAGGCCTTACATAATCCGAATAACTCTTCAGATTGATCCTTTGCTCAAGCATCGACTTGATGTCTTGCACCAATTCGTTCATTCCTTCTATAGAAACAGCAATATTAATCTTAAAACTATCTACTTTCATATCTTATCAATCTGCTAAAGTTTTACCAAAATAGTCGTTTGTGATGGTTGTGCATTGTCTTTCTTGGTCGCGATGGAGGGTGTAGGTCTTGGCCACGTATGCTTCTATCTTCTCAAAGTCGCGTTCCGTCGTGATTTCTGTATCGGTACTGAGCAGGATGGTTTGGTGTGCCAAGTCGGGAAAATATTTCTCCATGATTACGTCTCGGCTCTCCTTGTCGAGCACACCCATAACGGTATCTATCATCACAGGAGGATTATAGTCGCCCAAGTTGTAGAGCACTTTCAGCAACACCTGCATAACCGTCTGTTTGGCTCCCGCGTTGAGCTGGCTGAGATAAATCTCGTTGCCTTGCTTGTGGTAGATTTTGAAAGAGATGTCGTCGCTATTGTTGGACGAAAGTTCCACTCTGCCTATATAGCCGGCATATATCACCAAGTTGAGGTTCAACTGTTCGCGCATCATACGCTCTATGTTGGCCTTTTTGGCTGCCAGAAGTTTGCTTGAGAGCGACTTGAAGAAGCCTGGCAGTTTGCACAGCATGTCGTATTGCGGGTCGGGCACTTTGGGCATATCCAAGTCGTATTGGGCAATCTTCGTGTTGATTGACTCGATATCCCTATCCAATTGGTCGATTTCGGCCTTCAGCGTTTTGCTCTTTTGGTCGTTCTTTTCGTATGTTTCTATGATGCTGTAATCCTTACCCATGAGGGTTCGTTTCAGATCGTCCAATTGTTTTCTGCGTTGGGGCAGTTCGTCTATCTCGAGGTCGAGACTTATCCTCCGTTCGTCAAGGGTCAAGAATGGGTTGGTGTAAGCATCCGAAACCAATTTCGACAACACTTTCATATCCGTTTCGGACAGATTGGGATATTTGTCGTCGCTTCGTTTGTTCTCGTTTTTGTGCGCCACGAGGTATTTCACTATCGTTTTCAAATCCACCTTGCTCACATCTACCCCATGCTCGCTCATATATGCCATCACATCGGCTGTCACCTTTTCGATATGGCTTTCTGTCAAATCGTTCCTCTCCTCTTCTGCCAGGCGGCTTTTCTCGTTCACTATCAGTTCCACCTCTTGGCGGATTACGTCGGCCAGTTTAGGATATACAACACTTATCTCGAAATCTTTGCTTAAACTTACCGTGTCTTTTCTGTATTCTTCCTCTTTTTTGTCAAACTCTTTCAGCGTTTGTTCTATCTGATTGATTTTGTCGCGCGTCACATCGTCGTCGTTACGTCCCGACTTGGCTGTCTCGTATATTTCTTTGTGTTCGTTAGCGTAAATCAACGCCTGGCTATATTCCTCTTTTTTACGACTCAGTTCGGTCTCCTTGTCGTGTTTTTGACGTCCAAGTGCTTCGTATTCTTTCCGCAGGTTCTCGTTTTCAAGTTTTTCGGCTTTCTTTTCAGCCAGCATAGTTTCGGCAACTTGTCGGAGATTGCTATATTTGTTGAAACCCATCACCGAGTTGATGTTCTTCATGATGAGCTGGTTGATATGCTCCTCCTTGACCAGTTCGGAAGTCTTCATGGCGTCGAAGAGGAAATAGTTGCTCAGCTCTTTGGGCAGATTGGCCGAAATGATTTTGTTGATTGTCTCTTCGGTTTCTGCCCTTTGTTGGGGTGTGGATGCTGATCCGTAAACAAACGGATTGCCGTTCATGTTCAGTTCCACACTTTCTCGCACCGAGCCGTTGATAAGGGTGTATATTCTTTTGAGGCGATATGGGATCTCCTGGTTGAGCACCATGCCCGTGAATGATATATCAAGCACGATGTTTTTATTGTCCACACCACTCTCCATCCTGACCCCTGTATTGAAATATTCTTCAAATTTCTTGGCTGTCCTTATCTCCAATCCATAGAGGGCGCTATAGATGGCATCAAAGAGGGTCGTCTTACCACAGCCGTTGCCGCCTCCGATGAGGATGATGGGGCGTTCGTTATCCACCTCAAGGTTCAGATCCAGCTGCCTGTAGGTCTTATAGTTTTCTGCGTATATGCGTTGAATCTTCATGCGTCAATCTCCTTCAAAGCTTTTTTCAATATTTTGGCCAATCGCTTTTCGCTCTCAACCTCCTGATTGGTGCGTTCCTCGTGGTAGGGTTTCAATATCTTATCCTTCAACCATTCGGCATCGATACCGTTATCCAGGCACGCTTGTTCAATTATGTCCATGTCTTCTTGCCGCACACCATAGTGCAAAAAACATCTGTCTACTCCTTTATTCATATCTTGTTATTTTTTCAAATCCAACGTTGACCATCCTTCGGTATTATGCGTGTGTTCGATAATGCCGCCGGGGTAATGCCAATTCATCCCTGTCTCAATCAAAATGCCGCCGCTTACTTTTTCGCCTTTGGCTCTCAGCTCTTCCATATATGCTTCCAAGGCGTTGTTTTTGGCGGGAGCCTCTATATCGCTATCGCAGGTCTTGGGGTCAAGCAGCCAAAGACTCCCATCTTTCAGTCGGACGATAAAGTCGACATAGAAACAGCTTGTTTCGTTTCGACTGTTGGTATAGGCAATCGCGTAATGCTCACCGCCTCTATCGCCATTCTTGTACCACCAGTCGATGTATTTGCTGTTTTCCTCCAGATAAGCGGCAAACCTGCGCTCGGGCGTCGAAGCATTTTTCTGCTCATAATAGGGCAACAACGCATGATTCTTCACTTCGGGTCGCTCCTCATACACTCCCTCATTATAATCTCTCACCTCCGGCACTTCCCACGTGAAAGGTATCACCCCCCGATCCGCCTTTGTCAGTTTCTCCATCATATTGTTTTTGTACACGGTTAGCGCCCGACTTATCAGGTCGGCAAACTGACGCTGGTTTTGTTTGCTGCACACCACTATGCGGGCATCCGTCTCAAACAACTCAAACAGTTCTTGCATGGCATCGAGCAAGGCTCCTTGCAATACTGACATACACTTCGACTTCGACCACCCTGTAAGCATACGCGAACAAAACTTGTCGAACACCTGCCCTACCTCGTATGGGGTTCGGGCAAAGCCTGTCTTGTTCTCCACCAACGTCACCCCCTCTTCGTCCACTATGTTCATGTCTACAGGTATTTCCACCTGTATTCTTTTCACGTTCAGCACTATGTGTTTCTCGGCAATCCTTCGGTTTTCTGCCACTTTGCTCGTATACCCTTCGTCTGTTCCCTCTTCGGCGTCAAAGTCGAAGAGTGTGGGTTGGTAGTATAGCGTCCACTCATCGGCCATCATCTTTTTCAGCAATTGTCTGAAATCGGCTCGCAACACGTTGTTCTCCTTGTTGCTTCGCTCTTCCCTTACCGCATCAAGTTGCACATTATTCAAGCCGTCTCTGCGTATGGCGTGTAGTTTGGATATATAGTCGGCATCATCTGGCTCAATTTTGATCACATCAGCACTCAGGTCGGTATATACATATCCCGTGTTGAGCAATGGGTCGGTATAAAATTTCTGCTGGGGCATACGCATGATGCGACCCACGGTTTGTATGGTAAAACTTTCGCTACTCAATTTTCGATATATCAGCAGCACGGCGGCTCGCGGACAATCCCACCCCATGGCCACAGCTTGTTTGAATATCATCGCGTCCACCATCGAGTCGTGCTTCTCTATGCCGTCGAGGTTCGTTTTCTCGTCACTCAGCCACACGTCCACCTTGCCGTTGCTTGTGGTGCTTTGGTGGGAATATTCCAAATTGGCAAGCAACGCCTCTTTCAACGTGGCTTCGTCGCGCGAGAGGGTCTCGCTATTGTCGTTGGGCAGCTGTATCAGCAGCAGGGGGGTGATGTTCACCCCGAGACGCTTGTACGCTTCAGCCAAGGCCTTGCGTTTCTTCATGGCCTCATTCAGCAGGTATATGTTCAACGCTTCGTCGCTTTGTCCGCCTCGCACGGCTGGGTTGAGCGATATGCCCATCTTGATCATGCCTTCGTTGATCACCTGGCTGCGATCTATCTTGATATAGGCATCAGGGCTTTTGGTCTTGGGTGTGGCCGAGATGCGTACCTCAACTTTGGGGTTGATCAGTTTCAACACCTTCTCGCTCTTGGCGGCATTCTCTCCTGCAAACATGTGCTCCTCATCAATCACGCACACTATCGGTATGTTGTGTTCCCTTGTGGTACGGTCGATGATGTCGTAGATGGAAGATGTCTGCTCCGACCCGCGCACCATCACGTTCTTCTGCTTGTTGATGCTCTGCCAATTCACAAAGAACACCTCGCCAGGTTGGATATACCCGTCGCTTCCAAGATCCATCTCGTCGTACACCACAGGGGCAAGCCTACGGGTCTCGGTGAAGGCGTTCTTCATGCTGCGATAACTCTGCACATGCAAAGCGTTAGGGGCAATCCAAATAAATGCCACTCGGTTGTATTGGCAGTCGCTCTCGGCTATGGTTTCGCGAATGCGGCACAACGCCTCGGTCACCATCACCGTCTTTCCCGCACCTGTGGGGGCTTGGAAGATTATCTTGCGCCTCATGCCGTCAATATCCAGCTGTTCCAGCACCCCGTCTACCAATTTCTGGATGTTCTTTTCTTGATATAGTTTCAGTTTCATTGCTTGTCCTCCTCTCCGTCAAATAATGTGGGTTCTGCAGGTTCTTTCTCCTCCACGATGGGTATTTTCTTCTTGGGCAACACCTTCAGGTAGGCGTTATAGATGGCGGCAGGCAGGGCGCACAACGTCACCTTGTCGGCCACCGCTTCAAAGTCGGCATCCATGGCATAATTGTTGATCGAGAACACATACACCATCACGTTCATTCCCTCGGGCATCTTGGCAATCTCTCGCACGAAGTGTGCTATAGCGTCCACCTTGTAGATGATCAGCACCTGCTTGTTGTCATCCTTGAAATAGCGGGCGATATGGGGCTTTAGTTTCTTACTTCCAAAGGTGTGCTCCTCGTGGTATATGTCGTGCTTGATGCAAATCAAATCGGTACTGGCCTCCATCAGTTTCCGCATACCTTCCAAGGAACTATCTCGCTCCACAAAATCCACTTTGTAATAGCGGAGGTTATTTCCGTGCAATCCTTCCACCTTTTCGCCCTTTGGAGTGGTGTAACCGTTAATGACACGTTTGTTGCGCTCGTAGGTTACATTCTCGCAGATGTTGTTCTCGTTGTTGGTGACTAAGATACATTGTCTATGTCCGCCATCCTCTTTGTTCAATTGCATCGTGGCATGAAGGGTTGTGCCGGAACCGGCGAAAAAATCAAGGATGAGGGATTCCTTCTTTGTCCTTACTATAGTGGATAAAATACGTTTTATTAAAAGAGACGGCTTGGGGAAATCAAATGTACGTATGCTAAATATGTTCGAGATTTCTGCTGTTCCGAGAGAGGTACTACAAAAGTCAGACGTTATTAAATTCCTATATGGGGTGCTTCTTACTTTTGGATTTCCTTCATTGTCAACTTTTGCGTATCTCTTGTTATAAACATTCCATCCTTCTTTGGATTTCTTGAATACAACAAAACCATTATCTAATCCCCATTTAACTTTTGTTCGGCTCCATAGATAATTCCATCCTTCTGTAGATGGTTGTTCTGTTCCACCAGGATAACGTAATGTTCCATCTGGCATTTCTATTGGAAAATTAAGTGCCTCAGAGTAGTGACCACCAACACGACGTCGATCCATTTTGTCCAAAGAATAACGGCCTCTAGTTTCAACGTATTCATCCGCAAAAGTATAATTGCCTTCGTCAGAAGGTTCACCATCAAATTGACAAGATTGTCTAAACTTGGTATAAACAAGAATATTTTCAGTTATGGTGACTATCTCAGTACCTGTGTTTGAACCTGCGGTTGATTGCCACACAATATTAGATATAAAATTGTTCTCGCCAAACACCTCATCGCACAGCAACTTCAAATTCGCCTGCTCATTATCATCAATAGAGATAAAGATAACGCCTTTGTCGCTCAGCAGTTTCTTGGCAATCTTGAGGCGTTTCTCCATAAAGGAGAGCCATTTGCTGTGGCGGTAGCCGTCTTCGGAATCAACGAATGAGTCGTTATAAACAAAATCCTTGTTGCCGGTGTTGTAAGGCGGGTCGATATAGATTACGTCTACCTTGCCTTCGTGGGTATAGGTGAGGGCGGTGAGGGCATCCAGGTTGTCGCCCTCTATCAAGATGTGGTTGGGGGCATCCTCACCGCCATTGGTGAGAGCCTTGGAGGTCTCTTCCTTCAACACGGGCAAGAACTCTCGGAGGTGCTCTTCCGCATCCTCCACATGGTTCTCCCACACCAACCCATAGCGTTTTGTGTTCAGCAGTTCCAGCAAGGCGCTACGCTCCTCCATGCTCAAACCCTCCAACTCCCGTATACGGCCAGCCAGAACTTCACGGTCAATCTTCTTTGCCATAGTTCTGCGCTTTTATGTGCGTGTGCTTATCATTCGTGGCTTACGGGCATCAATCGGGCCAAAACAGAACGTGGACTTCACCAATCCAAGTCTTGAGGCCTTCGCAATGCCCGTAATAGTCAGATAAGTGCCGTCCACGCAAAGCGCAGACGTCTGCATACCTATTCTCGACTATTACATTTTTGAAAGTTGCGAAGTTTCAAGACAATGCCGAATAAATAGCAAACGCTATATTTATGTTATTATTTGTTCTCTATATTCTTTATATCCAGTTTTTTAGTTTTAATATTATTATTGATTGATTCTGCAAAGATACGCAAACTATGTGAGATAACAAAATTTTTTTATGAGTTTTATGTTTTGGATGTCTTTAGGTGGGTACTGATTGTTATAAGGATTTCGAGTCCGCATATCGTTTGCCTTTAGAAGAAATCAAAACCAACAAATCTTACAGTCTTACAGTCTTACAGTTAAAAAAAGGACTACAACAACCCCTTCTTTTCTATATAATACTATATATAACTATTTAATATATAAATATATATATAATATATAAGAAAAGTAAGGAAATGTACCCCCTCAAAAAAACAACTGTAAGACTGTAAGACTGTAAGATTAATCAATCCGCAATTCACCTAAAAAGCAAAGAAACAACAAAATACAACATCGCAAAACACTCAACACCCCGGATACAACCTCTGAAAGTGCAACAAAATATATCAAATCACAGCTCTTTTAGGCCTCAAAATCATGCATTACCCCCCTATTTTTGATACTTTTCCCCGCACTTGGCGCACATATCAACGTCGCGGATTTTCATCACCGACCCCATTTGGAAGGCACTTTGTGGCCGAATTGGCGTCCGAAAGTGGGGATAACAAGGGCCAATTGTCCACTTTTGTAGAGGACATCTGTCGCTACTTCCGGCAGCACTTCTCCCAATATCCTCCCAATATCCTCCCAATATCCTCCCAATATTCTCCCACCAGGGGTGGGGGAAAATTGAGAGTTGAGAGGTAGGAGTTAAGAACGACATTAAAAATTGAGAATTGAGAATTGAGAATTAACTATTGCTATCGCTTGCTGAAGCAAGTGTCATGGATATTTTCGTTGAAAAAAATATTTATGGTCATTTACGGATATTCTCGGATATTTTCGTTGAAAGATTTAGTAAACGCGAATGCCCGAGAATGTCCGTGAATTTCCGAAAATTTTTTTTATGGTCATTTACGGTCATTCATGGATATTTTCGTTGAAAAAAATATTCATGGTCATTTACGGATATTCTCGTATATTTTCGTTGAAAAAAATATTCATGGTCATTCACGGATATTTTCGGATATTTTCGTTGAAAAAAATATTTATGGTCATTTACGGATATTCTCGGTAATTCGCGTTGATGTGAAAAATAAAGGGGGAGCACATTTTTGTGCTCCCCTTTATTGTATCGGAATAATGATGTTTTATTCTTCAGCCGGCCATACGGGTTGGAGATTGCGATCGCCGTAGGCATCGTCAATCTTGCTGATGGTAGGCCAATATTTGTCGCCATGCTCCATGGGGAAGGCAGCAACTTTACGGCTGTAGGGATAATTCCATTCGTCGGCACACACAACCTGCATGGTGTGAGGTGCGTTGGCGATAGGATTGTTGTGCTCGTCGTATTTGCCAGTCATGATGTCGTCGATTTCCTGACGGATGGCAATCAAAGCATCGCACAAACGATCCAACTCGCTCAGAGGCTCGCTCTCGGTGGGCTCGACCATGAGGGTGTTGTGGACGGGGAATGCCACGGTGGGGGCATGGAAGCCAAAGTCGTCGAGACGACGTGCGATGTCACCCACGCCGACTTTAAGACTGAATTCGGAGAAATCAACAATCATTTCGTGTCCGCACATGCCATTCTTGTTGGTGTAAAGAATCTTGTAGTATTTCTGCAAACGCGAACGGAGATAGTTGGCATTCAGGATGGCGTGTTTGGTGGCTTCGGTAAGGCCATTACCGCCAAGCATGAGGAGGTAGCCATAGCTGATGGGGAACAACAAGGCTTTGCCGTAAGGAGAACCAGCCATTGCATTACCTTTCTTGCCTCCAACTTCGACCTGACTATGTTTGGGCAGGAAATCGAGCAGTTTGGCACTAACAGCAATAGGACCTACGCCCGAGCCGCCTCCACCGTGAGGACCAGCAAAGGATTTGTGCAGGTTGAGGTGGCAGACATCGGCACCCATGTGGCCAGGACTGGTAAGACCAATCTGGGCATTCATATTGGCTCCGTCCATGTAGACAAGGCCGCCAGCACCATGGATAATGTCGATGATTTCAAGAATACCCTCTTCAAAGGCACCATGCGTGGAAGGATAGGTGATCATGATGCAGGCAAGATTGTCTTTGTGCTCGGCAACCTTTACTTTGAGGTCTTCGATATCGACATCGCCACGTTCGTTGCACTTGACAACAACGACAGTCATACCGGCTTTGGCAGCACTTGCAGGATTGGTGCCGTGGGCGCTGGCAGGGATGAGACAGACGTTGCGATGACCGTTGCCGCAATCGATATGATAGTTGCGGATGACGGTAAGACCGCTGTATTCGCCAGCAGCACCACTATTGGGTTGCAGGCTCACACCGGCGAAACCGGTGACGATGGCCAAGAGGTCTTCCATCTCGTTGATCATCTCGGTATAGCCTTCGGTTTGATCGGCAGGTGCGAAGGGATGGATGGCACCAAATTCGGCCCAACTGAGAGGCATCATCTCGGCAGCAGCATTCAGCTTCATGGTGCAGCTGCCCAGCGGGATCATAGCACGGTTGAGGCTGAGGTCTTTGACTTCGAGTTTCTTCATATAACGCATCATCTCGGTCTCGCTATGATACTTATTGAAGACGCTATGGGTCAAATATTTTGTAGTGCGAAGCATGTTTTCGGGAATCGAGCAGATGCTTGTGCAGCAAGTGCCTTTGCATTGGAGCAGCTCGGGAGTTTTGCCAGCGGCTGTGGCAAGAACCGTGATGATCTCGTTGACATCGTCGCGGCTGGTGGTTTCATCGATGCTGATGCCGATGCACTCGTCACAAATGTAACGGAAATTGATCTTGTGTTCGAGAGCGATTTTCTTCACCACGTCGGTCTTGACGGGGCATTGCAAAGCGAGAGTGTCGAAGAAAACGCGGTTATGCTGTTTGTAGCCATATTTTTCGAGTTCCTTGGCCAAAACAGTAGCAATGCTGTGGATATTGCCAGCAATATTGCGGATGCCTTCGGGGCCATGCCATGCGGCATAGAAACCGCTCATGATGGCTTGCAGAGCAGAAGCCGTGCAGATGTTGGAAGTGGCCTTGTCGCGTTTGATATGCTGTTCGCGCATACCCAGAGCCATACGGAGAGCGGGATTGCCCTTGGCGTCGATGCTCCAACCGATGATACGGCCAGGGAAAGCACGTTTGAAAGTATCGGTAATGGCGAAGAAACCGGCGTGAGGACCGCCAAATCCCATAGGAAGACCAAAACGCTGAGTGCTGCCGAAAGCGCAATCGGCACCCATCTCGCCAGGAGTCTTGACCAATGCAAGAGCCATCAGGTCGGTAGCCATACCCACAAAGATGCCCTTCTCGTGGCACTTGGCGATAAATTCGGTATAGTCGGCCACCTCACCATACTGGTTGGGGTTTTGCACGATGACGGCAAAATATTTGGCTGCATCGAAATCGAAGTCAGCCACCTTGCCGGTCTCAATAGCGATGTTGCGAGGAGCGGCATTGGTGCGCATCACGTCGAGTGTCTGAGGCAGGATGCCTTCGTCAACAAAGATGGTATGGACACCATCTTTCTGAGCCTGACGGCTGCGGCTGGCAAAGAACATAAGCATACACTCACCGCCAGCGGTAGCCTCATCGAGCAACGAAGCGTTGGCCATAGGCATGTGGGTCATATCAGCAACCATTGTCTGATAAGTCATCAAAGCTTCCAAACGACCTTGGCTGATTTCTGTCTGATAAGGGGTATAAGCGGTGTACCAACCTGCGTTTTCAAAAACGTTGCGCTGAATGACGGCAGGGGTAATAGTGTTGTAGTAACCCATACCGATGTAGGTCTTGTAGACCTTATTCTTGTTGGCAAGGGCTTTGCAACGGGAAAGGAATTCGTATTCATTGATACCATCAGCAATGGGCATAGGCTCTTTGAGACGAATGGCAGCAGGAACAGCTTTGTCAATGAGTTCATCCATTGAACTGACGCCAATTTCTTTCAGCATCTTGGCTTCATCGACGGCATTGGAAACTCCATTATGACGGGGAGTGAAATTATTGCTTATCATATAATGTTATTTTACTATTAATATTTGACTTAATTCTTGTGGATATTTTCCTGAAGACGTCTAACGAGTTCGGTAGAGGCCTCATTCTTGAGGATGATGATGGCCACACGGTTCAACTCTTTGGGATCGTAAATGGTGATACCACCCAAAGGAATCGTTTCAAACTGGCCGGCATTCATACCATAGACCTCGGTGAGTTCGTTATACACGCTCTTGCAACGATTCTGACTCAACACCCAGTTGTGGGGTTTGGAACCTGTCAGAGAGTCAGCAGCACCGATGATGTAATAGACATTGTCGGGCGACATAAGGCTGGCGCGAGTTGCAAAACGTTTGAGAGTGGATTTGGCATTCACTTCAAGATAGTATTTGTCTAACGGGAAGTAAACGACAGCCGAAATGCTGGGGTCGGCTTGAGCCAACTGGAAAATGTCGTTCATGATTTCGCCATTATTCTGAGGCAACAAGTTGCTGATCGAGTCGATCTGATGTTCAAGCAAAGCTATATCGTGAGCATTCGCTTCCTCATCGGCACGGAGTTCGTTGAGTTTACGATACAGAGCTTCAAGGTTTGCCTTATTGTTTTCAGGCAGCAAATTGTTGATGGAGTCAATCTGATGTTCGAGAGCAGCCACTTCGCGAGCATTTGCTTCCTCACCAGCACGGAGGTCTTCAAGTTCCTGAATCAACTCGTCCAAGTGTTCGACCGATTCGGTAATACGGACATTATGCGCGGGAAGGAAACGGTGGTTGATCTGCTGCACATAGTCCTTGCCGTCGCCCGTCTGATAAATCTCGTTGAAGAGTTCCCAATGAGCGCCGAGGCAGAATTGCGGCATATAGTCGATTCTCGACACAGAATTGTCGTATGGAGAATAGTCAAACGAGGGACGGATAATGGTGAGTCTTGGATTGGCTGAAAGAATGAAGTGAGGAGTCACATAATAACAGAAATCCAATCCGCCCGTAAAATAGAACTCGAAATTCACAGCATCGGCTTTCCTGCGAGGATTCTTGACTTCACCCGTATTCACCATCAAACCGAGACCAACAGGGGTCGTGATATGGAATTTCTTAGCGCTACCTCTTTCATAACCTCTCAAGAAGTTCATCCAATCAAGTGTGACAAGTCCGCCAACTCCGAAACCAATGGCGTGGAAGGGATAGTATCCATTCTCGTTAATATCGGTTCCACCAAATTGTGCAGGGAGAATATATGGGTTGAGCATATATTTCGTCTGTGAATTATAATCGAAATGCTGGAGGTGCAGCGAGACAGATACATCGGGAATAAGCCATTTACCAATTTCTAAACCGATATTGTAGTTCAATTTGTTCCAACGTGCAGAAGGAACAAGTTCGTTGCCAATATAGGTTTGAACACCTGCTTGAAGATGGATAAACCAGTTGTCGAAAGGCGAAGCAATAATATACTGCAACGTATCAAGGTCAACACCAAGTCTCGGCGCTCTTAAGAAAGGTTTCTTGTCACCTGCATTAAGTACCGTCCTATTACGTGTGGTATTAGAGACAACCGTGTCTCGACTGTACAAACTGTCTGGGATTTGTGCAAAAGCAGTACCTACAGACAGTGCTGCAAAACAGCCTAAGAACAATACTTTCTTTAAACGATTTTTCATATATAATATATCTATACAATTATCTTATTTTTCTTATAATAGTGTGAATGTCATTTTCTCATCCTTCTACCAAATAACAGCACGCTGGTCGGGAGCCAGATACATCTTGTTGCCTGCTTGGATGCCGAAAGCCTCGATAAATTCGGTGATATGAGGCAGAGTGGCATTGACGCGGTTTTCAGCAAGCGAATGGACATCGGCAGCTGTGAGCATCAGTTTGGCCTCTTCACGGATGTTGGAGGCCCAAACACCAGCGTAAGCCAGGAAGAAGCGTTGGGCGGGAGTGAAACCGTCCATTTCCTTCTCGTTGACCTGCTTCTTCTCGAGAGCGGTTTGGAGGGCACGGAAACTGATATGGAGGCCACCGTTGTCGGCAATGTTCTCACCCAAAGTAAGGGAACCGTTAGCGTATGTCAGAGGTTCGTCGCTAACCTTCACTTTGTTGAACCAGTCAACGAGCACCTGCGAATTATTCTTGAAATTCTCGGCATCCTGCTCGTTCCACCAGTCGTTCAGGTTGCCCTCTTTGTCGTAATGGCGACCCTGGTCGTCAAAGCCGTGAGTCATCTCGTGTCCGATAACAACGCCGATAGCACCATAGTTGAAAGCATCGTCGGCATTCATATCGAAGAAAGGTTTCTGGAGGATACCTGCGGGGAAGCAGATTTCATTAGTGGTAGGATTGTAGTAAGCATTCACCGTCTGAGGAGTCATGCCCCATTCGTCACGGTCGACAGGTTTGTCGATTTTCGAAACCATGTAGGCAATGTCGAATTCATTCGAGCGGATGACATTGGCAAAATAGCTGTCGTTCTTGATTTCAAGACCGCTGTAATCACGCCATTTTTCAGGATAACCGACTTTGACCAAAATAGTGGAAAGTTTCTCGATGGCGAGTTTCTTGGTGGCATCGCTCATCCAAGCGGCATCGTTGATACGGAGGGCGAAAGCCTCTTTCAGATTGTTGACCATCTCGACCATACGGTGTTTGGCCTCGGGAGGGAAGAAACGCTCGACATAAAGCTGGCCAAGAGCCTCGCCCATAGCGCCATCAACCGTGCTGGTGACACGCTTCCAACGGGGACGCAACTGCTCTGCACCGCTGAGAGTGCGACCGAAGAACTCGAAGTTGGCATTGACGAAATTCTCGCTGAGGTAACCAGCGGCAGTATTGATGACGTTCCAAGCAAAATAAGCCTTGATGGCCTCAATATCCTTTTTGCTGGTGATGACCTTGGCAACCTCTTCAAAATATTCTGGCTGAGCCATATTGAAGCTCGTGAGATTGTTGAGACCCATCTGAGCGAAATAAGCATTGTAGTCGATTCCTGGGGTCTTAGCCTTGGCCTCGTCGAGAGTCATCTTGTTGAAAGTCTTGAAAGGATCGCGATTAGCCTCATTGTCATACTGGGCCTTGGCCAAACGAGTTTCGAGATCCATGACCATCTTGGCCAACTGTGCGGGAGTCTTGCCGCTGATTTGGTCATAACCCGCATTGGCAAACTGGGTCTCCATCAGCTTGAGGTAAGCGGCACGAAGCTGGGGCTCACGACCGTCATTCTTGATATAATAGTCGCGCTCACCCATGCCGATACCTGTCTGATAAAGCCATGCGATGCACATCTTGGCATCATTGGCGTCGGCCTCGTTGAAGAGGGCGAAGAAAGGATTGATACCGATACCGTGGAGGCGACGCATCTCGTTCTGAATATCGTCGTTAGTCTTGATGGCTGCAATTTCGTTCAAATAAGGCATAATGGGTTCTGCACCCTGTTTCTCAATAGTCACGGTATCCATACCGACCTTGTACAATGTGGCAATCTTGTCGCCATAACTGCCCGCCTCGTTGGTGTTGGCAACAAGCGAATCAATAATCGTGCGTAACTGCTCCTGATTGGTCTCAGCCAAGACATCGAAAGCGCCATAGCGGCTGTGTTCGGCATCGAGGGGGTGGTTCTTCAACCAACCGCCGCAAGCATAATGGTAAAAATCCTCAGAGGGATTGATCGTGGTGTCGAGATTGTCAAAATTGACACCCGAACCGAGTTCGTTTTTGTTACAAGCGGAAGCAAGCAAAGTAAGGCTCATAACCGTGATAAGAATTTTTTTCATTTTATTTTATATTATTATTATCAATTTTATTGAGGAAACACCCAATTTCAGCAATTTTCGCCTCCACGAATGTTTGCTCTAATTTATTTAAGTATATTATTATCAATATAAAAAGCAATCACATAAATTCAAAACCTATTACCTACAAATATGCAAAGATACAAAAAAAAACTGATACAAGAACTATTTCCAGAATTTTAACTTTTTTTCATATTTCAAACAAAAACATAAGGAACCTCAACATCATGCGACCCCCTTGGGGCAAAAAACACTCTCGCACAAACAAATCTTTTCTTTTGCAACCTCAAGCAACACTCCTTCGGCAGCATCTCTATTCGTTTGTTACCATCCGAAGAAATAGTCGGCATCCAAAGTCTCGAGACGGATCTCGCCAGCACAGATTCTTTGGAAACACTACATCCCTATTATCTTTATCATCAGAACCACATTGGCCGATAGCAAACCCAGCCACCAAATCACGAATATAACCAGATTCAGCGCTTCGTATGACATCTTCATTCGGGCAGACAAATTTCTCAAGTCCGTCACACACAGCTCGAAGGCATATCGGTATGGCTGATGGTAATGTCTGAGCAGCCATATATAACCTACGACATAGATGCTGGCGTAAAACAGCAAGCCCACAGCCATCAAGAACCCGACAAACGTCGGACTTTCGCAAATGTTGACGAGCGCAGCTATGAATGGAAGAAAGCCAGCTAACAAAAGCAGCGTCCCCTGAATATAAAGGTTGACGATAACCGACATCTTCTCATATCCCGACCGGAAAAGTTTCCCCATCACCAACAGAAACAACGCACACAATGCGAACGAGACGAGTACGAATTTTCGGATGTTTTTGAATCGTCTCATTATAGGTGGGTTCTATAAATTCAACGTATGAAGATAATGAAAAATAAAATACTTTTCTGCGATTTCGGGCGTTTTCCGGCATCTTGCTGTTTATCACTCGGTCACGTAGCCCGCTACGCTTCCTCGTTCTGCACAGCAATC